>NZ_LHVI01000012.1:0-30271 GCF_001269755.1 Pseudomonas sp. Q12-87
CGTGGCCATGGAGGCGACGGGCGTTTACTGGATTCCGCTTTTCGAAGTGCTGGATGCGCGTGGCTTTGAGGTTTATCTGGTTAACTCACGTGCTACGCGGCAGACCTCTGGGCGCAAATCCGATGTGCTTGATTGCCAGTGGATCTGGCAACTCATGACGCACGGCCTGCTCAGCGGCGCTTTTCGCCCTTCTGATGAGATCTGTTCGATGCGTTCGTTGGTCCGCCAGCGCGCCAATAAAGTCTGCGACCAAGCCAAGTCGATCAATCGTATGCAGAAGGCCTTGAGTCAGATGAACATCCAGTTGGCCCAGGTTATCAGTGACATCACCGGGGTGACGGGTTTGAAGATCTTGCGGGCTATCGTCCAAGGCGAGCGTTCCCCTGAAAAGCTTTCAGCCTTGCGCGACGGACGGATCAAGGCCGATCAGGAAACCATCGCTCGCAGCTTGCATGGCAACTGGCGGGCAGAGCATCTACATGCGCTAGGCCAGGAGCTGGCGTGCCATGACTTCTTGGAAAAGCAGATCGCTGAATGCGATCAAGCCATTGCCCAGGCGCTAGCGCGACTTCCAGTTCTTCAGCCGGAGACAGGACTGCCTTGCAAGCCCTTGCGCAGTGCACATCGCTCAGCCGATCAACAACTGGCGCTACACCAGGCACTGATCAAGGTCATGGGCGTGGATTTAACGGCCATTCCCACCATCGGTATTGATATTGCGTTGGTACTCGCCAGCGAACTGGGGCCGGACTTATCACGTTTCCCGACCTCGCAGCACTTAAGCTCTTGGCTTGGTCTGGCCCCTCCCACGCGAATATCAGGAGGCAAACCGCTTCCTGGTAAAGCGCCTAAAATCATCAATCGAGCCGCCCAAGCCCTCAAGCAAGCGGCCTCCAACGCACGGCAGGATAAAAGTTTTATTGGCGCCAGCCACCGTGCCCGCCTGACGCGGATGGACACTAGTTGCGCGATCAAGGCGACGGCTCATCAACTGGCGCGATTGATTTACGCCATGCTCACCAAAGGCCAACCCTACGTTGAGAAAGGGATAGAAGAGTTTGAGGAGAAAAGCCGGGGACGCCAACTGCGGGCTCTGGAGCGCAAAGCCCGAAAGTTGGGTATGCAATTAGTTAAGGCTGCATGATTTTTAGAAGCAAAAACAATGGGTTGTATTTTGTTTGATAAGAGCTTGCTCCCGCTGGGTTGCGAAGCAACCCCCAGGGCAGTTGAATGCAATCAACCTGATGCACCGAGGTGTTGGGCTTTGGGGTTGCTGCGCAACCCAGCGGGAGCAAGCTCCCTCGCCACAGGGTTTCACACTTGCGCCTTCAAACCTCGGCCTCAACCCTCAACCGGCGGAATATGCCCAAACAACGCCTGGGCAAACGCCACGCGTTCTTCCACGGTTTCGATAACGCCCCGGGCCTGGAGGTCTTCCAAGCGGGCTTCCACTGCGTGGGTGCGCAGGGTCAGGCCGCAGTCGTTGGCGATCTGGATGTTCAGCCCCGGCCGGGCGTTCAGTTCCAGGATCAACGGCCCTTTCTCCTGGTCCAGCACCATGTCGACGCCGATGTAGCCCAGCCCGCACAGTTCATAGCAACCGGCGGCCAGTTTCATGAAACCGTCCCAGTAGGGCAGTTGCACGCCGTCCACCGCGTTGGTGGTGTCGGGGTGTTTGGTGATGATGTTGTTCAGCCAGGTGCCGCGCAGGGTCAGCCCCGTGGCGAGGTCGACGCCCACGCCGATGGCGCCCTGGTGCAGGTTGGCCTTGCCGCCGGACTGGCGGGTCGGCAACCGCAGCATCGCCATCACCGGATAGCCCATCAGCACGATGATGCGGATGTCCGGCACGCCTTCGTAGCTGATGCTCTTGAAGATCTGGTCTGGCGTCACGCGATATTCGATCAGCGCCCGGTCACGGTGGCCGCCCAGGGAGTAAAGGCCGGTGAGGATGCTGGAGACATGGTGCTCGATTTCCTCATGGCTGATGATCTTGCCGGACACCGTGCGATAGCGGCCCTCGAAACGGTCGGCGATGACGATGATGCCGTCGCCGCCGGCGCCCTGGGCCGGCTTGATCACGAAGTCGGTGCGCCCGCCGATGATCTCGTCGAGCTTGTCGATTTCCTTTTCGGTGGAGATCACCCCGTACAGTTCCGGCACATGAATGCCGGCGGCGATCGCCCGTTCCTTGGTGATGATCTTGTCATCGACGATGGGGTACAGGCTGCGCTTGTTGTACTTGAGCACGTAATCGGCATTACGCCGGTTGATGCCCATGATGCCCCGGGCTTCCAGGGCCTTCCAGGTTTTCCAGAAGCCGAACATTACGAATCAGCCTTGAGGAAGGCTTTGAACCGCACCAGCTCGGTCAGGCGGTAGCCGCGATAACGACCCATGGCCAGCATGAAACCCACCAGGATCAGCAGGATCGCCGGGAAGGTGAACACAAAGTACACCAGCTCCGGCACGCTCATGATCAGGTGTGCCAGGGACGCGGCGAACAAGGTGCCGATGGCGACCTTCATCGCATGGCCGGCGCCGCGTTCTTCCCAAGTGATGGACAACCGCTCGATGGTCATCGTCAGGATCACCATCGGGAACAGCGCCACGGACAAGCCGCGCTCCAGGCCCAGCTTGTGGCTGAACAGACTGATGGCGGCGATCAGCACCACCACGAATGTCAGCACCACTGAAAGCCTCGGCAGCATCTGCAACTTGAGGTGTTCCAGGTACGAGCGCAGCGACAGGCCCAGCGTCGTGATCACCGAGAACAGGATAATCCCGAAGCCCAGCTGGGTTTCGCGGAAGGCGAGGGCGATCAGTACCGGGGTGAACGTTCCCAAGGTCTGCAGGCCGATCAGGTTGCGCAGCACCAGGATTACCAGCACGCCAATCGGGATCATTACCATGATCATGAAGGTCTGCTGGGTTTGCAGCGGCAGGCCGTAAAGCGAGTATTCGAGGAAGTTGGCGTCGGTGTTTTCGTCCGTCAGCTTGGCCAGGCGAATGGCGTTCATTTCGCTGTTGTTCATGCTGAAGGTCACGGTGGCTTTCTTGCCGCCATCGACGGTGATCAGGTTTTCGTCGCCGGTCCACCACAGCAGGCGGTCGGTGGGCAGGCCCTGTTCGCCGGTGTCGGGGTTGAAATACAGCCAGTCGGTGCCGTTGAAACTGCGCAGCCACAGTTCAGGCACCTGCGGTTGATCGGCCACCAGACGGATGGTGTGGACCTTTTCCACCGGCACGTGAGCGATGGACAGTACCAGTTCGACGATCCGGGCCTTGTTGGCTGAAGCGGGGTCGCCGGCCAGCAGCAACTTGACGTTGTCGTCGTTGAGGTTATTGACCCGCTTGATGGCTTCGCTGATGAACGTCTCGACGTCGGCCGAGTGCTGGCGAATCGGCGCGAGCAGGGCTTCGGCGGCGAGCTTCTCCGGGCCTTCGACGGCAATGCTGTCGCGGAAAGTCGGGCCCTTGACCTTGGTTTTTTCGGCGCTGTAGCGCTTGGTCAACACCAGGCGGTAATAAAGGGTCTGGTTGCCCTTGGCGCGACGGGCCGACCACGTCACCTTGCGGTTGCCGTCGACCCGGTTCACCGCCACGCCGTAATTATTGGAAATGAAACTCTCGTTGAGGCTCACATAATCGCGGCTCAGGGGCGGCACGAACATCTGGATCTTCACCGGATCCTTGGCATTGGGCATGAACTCGACCTTAGCGTCGATGTTCCACAAGTCGTCGGTGGCGTCTTCGGTTACCGGGATGCCGAGCACGAAAATCTGATAGGCCGTCACCGACAGGCCCAGCACCACCAGGATGGCGATCAGCATTTTCAAATGGAGGGTCAGGGAGCGCATTGGAATTACTCTGCGGTTTGAGCGGCATTGGCGCAGGCGGGTTTGCCAGCAGCGTATTTAAGACTGGGATCGACCAGTGCGTCGAAGCGCTTGAGCGCCTCGGAACCGATCAGCAACGGGTATTGGAAGGCGCTACGGTCGGTCAGGTTCACTTCGATGCTGCGCAGGGCCGAGCCCATGCAGATGTCCAGTTCGATGACCGGTCGGGCTGTGTATTTCTTGCCTTCTTCCGGGTCGTAGTCACCGGCGCGGCGCTTGATCTTGCTGACTCGGGCCAGCGGACGTTCGATGGGGTGCGAGTGGGCCGCGTCGATGGCCAAGTAGAAGCGCACCCAGGATTCGCCATTGCGCTTGAAGCGCTTGATGTCGCGGGCACTGAGGGACGCGGTCTTGGCGCCGGTGTCCAGCTTGGCCGCGACCTCCAGGTCGATGCCTTGCAGGGCGGCGTATTCATTGAGGCCATACACGGTTTTTTCACCCGCCGCGGCAAGCCCCGGCAGGCACATGAAATAGAGAGCGGCAGATAAGGGCTTGAGTGTCATAGATCCTGGTGCGCAGCGTTCCGTTTATCGGTTCAGGCCCTGGCATTACTGCACAAGCTCCTTCGTAGCCTTCCCTTATATAGAAGGGAGCGGCAAACAGCGGCGCATTCTAGCACGGTGGTTTTCTGACGCCACCGCCGGCCGGAGGCTGCAACCCCCCCGATCAACGAGTTATGGTGCAGGCGCTTATTAGACGATTGTCGACAATATGTATTTTTGCTTTGACGTTTACCTGGTTTATGGTTAGTTTTTGCCATATTGATTTTCAAGGTGTCGACAATATGCTCGATCAGCTCGAAACCCCGGTGATGGTGCAGGACGACTCGGAGACCCTTTCCGAGAACGTCTTCCGGCGTATCCAGGCCGCCATCGTCAAAGGCGAGATCGCCCCGGGCAGCAAGATTTCCGAGCCTGAGTTGGCGCGCACCTATGGCATCAGCCGTGGTCCGTTGCGCGAAGCGATCCATCGTCTGGAGGGCCAGCGCCTGTTGGTGCGCATTCCCCATGTCGGTGCCCGGGTGGTGTCGCTGAGCCACGCCGAGCTGCTGGAACTCTACGAGATCCGTGAGTCCCTCGAAGGCATGGCCTGCCGCCTGGCAGCCGAACGCATGTCCCTGGAAGAAATCGACGAACTGCGCCGAGTCCTGGAAACCCACGAACGTGATGCAGCGTTTCAGGCCGGTGTCGGTTATTACCAGCAGGAAGGCGACTTCGACTTCCATTACCGGATCATCCAGGGCAGCGGCAACCGCACCCTGACGCAAATGCTTTGCGGCGAGCTCTACCAACTGGTGCGCATGTACCGCATCCAGTTTTCCACCACCCCCAACCGTCCGCGCCAGGCGTTTGCCGAGCACCACCGGATTCTCGACGCCATTGCCGACCGTGACGGTGAATTGGCCGAATTATTGATGCGCCGGCATATCGGCGCGTCCAAACGCAACATCGCGCGTCATTTCCAGGACAGCGCCGCCACTGAACGAGGTGAGTCATGAGTTCCAGCCAAAGCACGCCAGGCCAGCGTTTCCGCGATGCGGTCGCCAATGAGCATCCGCTGCAAGTGGTGGGGGCGATCAACGCCAACCACGCGCTGCTGGCCAAACGCGCCGGTTTCAAGGCGATCTACCTGTCGGGCGGCGGCGTGGCGGCCGGTTCCCTCGGCGTGCCGGACCTGGGCATTACCGGCCTGGATGATGTACTGACCGATGTGCGCCGAATCACCGATGTCTGTGACCTGCCGCTGTTGGTGGACGTGGATACCGGTTTTGGTTCCTCGGCGTTCAACGTGGCGCGCACGGTCAAGTCGATGATCAAGTTCGGCGCGGCGGCCATTCATATCGAAGACCAGGTCGGCGCCAAGCGCTGCGGCCATCGTCCGAACAAGGAGATCGTCTCGCAGCAGGAAATGGTCGACCGCATCAAGGCCGCGGTCGATGCACGCACCGACGACAGTTTTGTGATCATGGCCCGTACCGATGCCCTGGCCGTGGAGGGACTGGAATCGGCCCTGGACCGCGCAGCCGCCTGCATCGAGGCCGGTGCCGACATGATTTTCCCGGAAGCCATCACTGAACTGGAGATGTACAAGCTGTTCGCCAGTCGCGTGAAGGCACCGATCCTGGCCAACATCACCGAATTCGGCGCGACGCCGCTGTACACCACCGAGCAGCTTGCCGGTGCCGATGTGTCGCTGGTGTTGTACCCATTGTCGGCCTTCCGCGCCATGAACAAGGCCGCCGAGAACGTCTACACCGCGATCCGTCGCGATGGTACGCAACAGAATGTCGTCGATACCATGCAGACCCGCATGGAGCTTTACGATCGCATCGACTACCACACCTTCGAGCAGAAGCTCGATGCGTTGTTCGCTGCGAAGAAGTAAGGCGCGTTCATTCTATAAATTGCCGATTCCCTACAAATTCAAAAAGATTGGAGACAGCAAATGGCCGAAGCAAAAGTACTCAGTGGCGCCGGGCTCCGTGGCCAGGTGGCCGGGCAAACCGCCTTGTCCACCGTAGGCCAGTCGGGTGCCGGCCTGACCTACCGTGGCTATGACGTTCGCGACCTGGCGGCCGATGCGCAATTCGAAGAAGTGGCCTACCTGCTGCTGTACGGCGAGCTGCCGACCCAGGCGCAGTTGGACGCCTATATCCATAAGTTGCGTCAATTGCGGGATTTGCCCCAGGCCTTGAAAGAAGTGCTGGAGCGCATTCCCGCCGACGCCCATCCGATGGATGTGATGCGCACCGGCTGTTCGTTCCTGGGCAACCTGGAGCCGGAGAACGACTTTACCGAACAACACGACAAGACCGATCGCCTGCTGGCCGCGTTCCCCGCGATCATGTGCTACTGGTACCGGTTCAGCCATGAAGGCCTGCGCATCGAATGCGTGACCGACGAAGCGTCCATCGGCGGACATTTCCTGCACCTGCTGCACGGCAAGAAGCCGAGCGAACTGCACGTTAAGGTGATGAACGTGTCGCTGATCCTTTACGCCGAGCACGAATTCAACGCCTCGACCTTCACCGCCCGGGTCTGCGCCTCTACCTTGTCGGACCTGTTCTCCTGCATCACCGCGGCCATCGGTTCGCTGCGCGGCCCGCTGCACGGTGGCGCCAACGAAGCGGCGATGGAAATGATCGAGCGCTTCAGTTCACCGCAGGACGCCATCGAAGGCACCCTCGGCATGCTGGCGCGCAAGGACAAGATCATGGGCTTCGGCCATGCGATCTATAAGGACAACGATCCACGCAACGAGGTGATCAAGGGCTGGTCGAGAAAACTCGCCGATGAAGTGGGCGACACCGTGCTGTTCCCGGTTTCCGAAGCCATCGACAAGACCATGTGGGAGCAGAAGAAGCTGTTCCCCAACGCCGACTTCTACCATGCCTCGGCGTACCACTTCATGGGCATCCCGACCAAGCTGTTCACGCCGATCTTCGTCTGCTCGCGCCTGACCGGCTGGGCTGCCCACGTGTTCGAACAACGCGCCAACAACCGCATCATCCGACCGAGCGCCGAATACACCGGCGTCGAACAGCGCAAGTTCGTGCCAATCGAACAACGCTGAGCTGGAGGGACGCTGACTCTGCAACTGAAGAAATCTACCACCCCTTGTGGGAGCGGGCTTGCTCGCGAATGCGAACTGACATCCAACATTGATGCCGACTGATACACCGCCTTCGCGAGCAAGCCCGCTCCCACAGTGGACCGAGTTCCACTTCAGCGGCTGCGCCAGCCCCTTCTGAAACCACCGTGACCCGAGTCCTGACGATGAACACAGAATTTCGCAAACCGCTGCCCGGCACTTCGCTGGATTATTTCGATGTTCGAGGGGCCGTGGATGCCATCCGCCCCGGCGCCTATGGCAGCCTGCCGTACACCTCCCGCGTGCTGGCCGAAAACCTGGTGCGTCGCTGCGACCCGGCCACGCTGCGCGAGTCGCTGCTGCAGTTGATCGAACGCAAGCGCGACCTGGATTTCCCCTGGTTCCCGGCCCGAGTGGTGTGCCACGACATTCTCGGCCAGACCGCCCTGGTGGACCTGGCCGGCCTGCGTGATGCCATCGCCTTGCAGGGTGGCGATCCGGCGCAGGTCAATCCGGTGGTGCCGACCCAACTGATCGTCGATCACTCCCTGGCGGTGGAAAGCGGCGGTGCCGACCCGCAGGCGTTCGCCAAGAACCGCGCCATCGAAGACCGACGCAACGAAGACCGCTTTCATTTCATCAACTGGACCAAGAAAGCCTTCAAGAACGTCGATGTGATTCCGCCGGGCAACGGGATCATGCACCAGATCAACCTGGAAAAAATGTCCCCGGTGATCCAGCAGCGTGACGGCGTGGCATTCCCCGATACCTGCGTGGGCACTGACAGCCATACGCCCCACGTCGATGCCTTGGGTGTGATCGCCATTGGTGTCGGTGGCCTGGAAGCCGAAAGCGTCATGCTCGGTCGCGCCTCGTGGATGCGCCTGCCGGAAATCATTGGCGTCGAGTTGACTGGCCAGCTGCAGCCGGGCATTACCGCCACCGATATGGTACTGGCGCTGACCGAGTTCCTGCGTAAACAAAAAGTCGTCGGTGCCTGGCTGGAGTTTTTTGGCGAGGGCGCCAGTGCGCTGACCCTGGGCGACCGTGCGACCATTTCCAACATGGCCCCGGAATACGGCGCCACGGCGGCCATGTTTCATATCGATCAACAGACCATCGATTACCTCAAGCTCACCGGCCGCGAAGACGAACAAGTGCAGTTGGTGGAAACCTATGCCAAGCATGTTGGCCTGTGGGCCGATAGCCTCAAGAGCGCGCAATACGAGCGCGGCCTGACCTTCGACCTGTCGTCGGTGGTGCGCAACATGGCCGGCCCGAGCAATCCGCACGCCCGTGTCGCGGTGTCGGATCTGGCCGCCAAAGGCATCTCCGGCCAGTGGGACGATGTGCCAGGCCAGATGCCTGACGGCGCGGTGATCATCGCTGCCATCACCAGTTGCACCAACACCAGTAACCCGCGCAACGTGATCGCCGCCGGCCTGCTGGCGCGTAACGCCAATCGTCTGGGTCTGGCCCGCAAGCCATGGGTCAAATCGTCCCTGGCGCCGGGTTCGAAAACCGTGGCGTTGTACCTGGATGAAGCAGGCCTGACGTCCGAGCTTGAGAAGCTGGGCTTCGGCGTGGTGGCATTTGCCTGCACCACCTGCAATGGCATGTCCGGTGCGCTGGATCCGGTGATCCAACAGGAAATCATCGACCGCGACCTGTACGCCACCGCCGTGCTGTCGGGCAACCGCAACTTCGACGGACGCATCCACCCGTACGCCAAGCAGGCGTTCCTCGCATCGCCGCCGCTGGTGGTGGCCTACGCCATCGCCGGGACCATCCGCTTCGACATCGAGAAGGATGTGCTCGGCGTGGTGGACGGCCGGGAGATTCGCCTCAAGGACATCTGGCCGAGCGACGAAGAAATCAATGCGGTGGTCAAGGCTTCGGTGAAGCCGGAACAGTTCCGCCAGGTGTACATCCCGATGTTCGCTATCCAGGAAGACACCGGGCCGAAAGTTACGCCGCTCTACGACTGGCGTCCGCAAAGCACCTATATCCGTCGTCCGCCGTATTGGGAAGGCGCCCTGGCCGGTGCGCGGCCGCTCAAGGGCATGCGCCCGCTGGCGGTGCTGCCGGACAACATCACTACCGATCATTTGTCGCCGTCCAATGCCATCATGCTGGACAGTGCCGCCGGCGAATACCTGGCGAAAATGGGCCTGCCGGAGGAGGACTTCAATTCCTATGCGACCCACCGTGGTGACCACCTGACGGCGCAGCGCGCAACGTTCGCCAACCCGAAACTGTTCAACGAAATGGTCCAGGAAGACGGCAAGGTCAAGCAGGGATCCCTGGCCCGGGTCGAGCCGGAAGGCAAGGTCATGCGCATGTGGGAAGCCATCGAGACCTACATGGAGCGCAAGCAACCGCTGATCATCATTGCCGGTGCCGACTATGGCCAGGGTTCGTCCCGTGACTGGGCGGCCAAAGGCGTGCGCCTGGCCGGTGTCGAGGCCATCGCTGCCGAAGGTTTCGAGCGCATTCACCGCACCAACCTGGTGGGCATGGGCGTGTTGCCGCTGGAGTTCAAGCCCGGTACCGATCGCAAGACCCTGGGCATCGATGGCAGTGAAGTCTATGACGTGATTGGCGAGCGCACCCCGCGTGCCACGCTGACCCTGGTCATCACCCGCAAGAACGGCGAGCGCGTCGAGGTGCCGGTGACCTGCCGCCTCGATACCGCTGAAGAAGTGTCGATCTACGAGGCTGGTGGCGTGCTGCAACGCTTCGCCCAGGACTTCCTCGAATCGGCGGTTGCCGTATAAATCTGCTGGCCGGGCAAAGGATGACGAGTCCTTTGCCCGTCCGTTTCAAGGAGTAAGAGCAACATGGCTCACGCCCCCCAAATCAGAATCCCAGCGACCTACATGCGTGGCGGCACCAGCAAAGGCGTGTTTTTCAGCCTTCAGGACCTGCCGCAAGCGGCTCGCGTTCCAGGCGTCGCCCGGGATGCCTTGCTGCTGCGGGTGATCGGCAGTCCGGACCCCTACGAGAAACAGATCGACGGCATGGGCGGTGCGACGTCCAGCACCAGCAAGACCGTGATCCTGGCCAAGAGCACCCGGGCCGACCACGATGTCGACTACCTGTTCGGCCAGGTGTCCATCGACAAACCGTTCGTGGATTGGAGCGGCAACTGCGGCAACCTGTCGGCGGCGGTCGGTTCATTCGCCATCAGCAGCGGCTTGGTGGAGGCCAGTCGTATTCCGAACAACGGTGTGGCCGTCGTGCGGATCTGGCAGGCCAACATCGGCAAGACCATCATCGCCCACGTACCGATTACCGACGGCGCGGTGCAGGAAACCGGTGACTTCGAACTCGACGGCGTGACGTTTCCGGCAGCCGAAGTGCAATTGGAATTCATGGACCCGGCAGCGGAAGAAGAGGGCGCTGGCGGCTCGATGTTTCCTACCGGCAACTTGGTGGACGACCTTGAAGTGCCAGGTGTTGGCACCTTCAAGGCAACCCTGATCAACGCAGGGATCCCGACGATTTTCATCAATGCCCGGGACGTTGGTTACACCGGCACCGAGCTGCAGGGTGCGATCAACGGCGATCCCAAGGCGCTGTCCATGTTCGAAACCATTCGCGCCTATGGTGCCTTGCGCATGGGCTTGATCAAACACCTGGACGAAGCCGCCCAACGCCAGCACACGCCAAAAGTGGCGTTTGTCGCACCGCCGGCGGATTACGTTTCATCCAGCGGCAAAGCCGTTGCAGCGGGGGACGTCGACTTGCTGGTACGTGCATTGTCGATGGGCAAGCTGCATCACGCCATGATGGGCACGGCAGCGGTTGCCATCGGCACGGCCGCGGCGATTTCCGGCACCCTGGTGAACCTGGCGGCAGGCGGCACCGAACGCAGCGCCGTGCGCTTCGGCCACCCGTCCGGCACCCTGCGCGTGGGTGCCGAAGCCACTCAGGTCAACGGCGAATGGACCGTGAAAAAAGCCATCATGAGCCGCAGCGCGCGGGTGTTGATGGAAGGGTTTGTGCGGGTACCGGGAGATATGTTTTAACGCAATATTCCAGGAGCAACACAAAACCTGTGGGAGCGAGCTTGCTCGCGAAAGCGGTGCGTCAGTCAACATCAATGTTGAATGTGCTGGCCTCTTCGCGAGCAAGCTCGCTCCCACAGGGTTATTGCCTGTCTGCAATCAGTTCTTCGTCAACGCCGCGACCACCAGCCCCACGTTGCTTTCCAGTTCCGCTACCGGATCGGCGGCGTCGGTGCTCAGCACCAGCAATCGGCTGCCGCCCTCGGTAATGGCTGTCTTCAGCTCATCCGAGGGTTGACGATGATGCAGCACCAGCGCCACGTCATTGTTCTTCAGCGTTGCAGTCAGTTGCTTAAGGCTTTCGGCGGTCCATTCGGCATCGGGCCGGGTATCGGTGCTGATTCCGTCAAGGTTGAGCCCGCTGATCAGATAACCGAAATGTTCGCTCAGGCTGACCACGCTCAGGTTATTGGCACCGGCGAGACTTTTTTCGCTACCGGCGCTGAGTTTGAGCAGGCGTTGCTTGAGGGTTGCCAGGTTGGCGTCGATCTTCGGTTTGGCCGTCGGCGCCAGGCGCACCAGGTCGGCGGCGATCACGTCGGCCATCCGACCGAGGTTATGGCTGGCCATCCAAGGCTGGCTTGCCAAGCCGTCGGTCATGCCCGGTTGTACGGCAATACCGGGCAGGGCGCCGTCCACCGGGCGGGCGGCGTCGATTTCGACGATACGGATGTTGCTGCGCCGGGCCATGGGATACAGCGGATCGTCCGGCCACAGCGAGCGCAGGCCGATGACCCCGTCGGCCTCGCTGGCGAGTTCGCTCAGGGCCGCGGCGCCACGGCCGCTGAAATAGGCGCTCTGGCGAGTGCCAGGCAGATTGGCAGGCGCAGCCCTTTCCAGCTTGATGTCGGTGTCTTTGAGCAAGGCCTCGCCCAACCCATAGGTGACCGGCAGCGACGCCAGCAGATGCACCGGTTTGCTTTCGGCGGCGAATGAAGCGGTAGCGACCGCGCCGCAAAGGGTCACGGCCAAGGCCAGGTGTCGCAATGAAAAAACCATTTATCCAAGATTCCCTTTAAGGCTGGGGACAACGCCACGGGCGATGGCGCTCAAGGCGAACGCGATGCCGGCTACCAAAATGATGGCGGCACCGGACGGGATTGGCAGGTCGAACACAATCGGCGCGAGAATCCCGCACAAAGTGCTGACGGTGGCGATCAACACGGAACACCAGAAAAAACCTTTCAACGACTGGCTCAGCAAACGCGCCGCCGCCGCTGGGATCACCAATAGGGCGCCAACCAGAATGGCACCGATGACTTTCACCGCTGCCACGGTGATCAACGTCACCAGAACCACGAACAGATAATCCAGGGTCTTCACCGCCACCCCGCGCACCGCCGCCAGCTGCGGATTGAAGCTGGCGAGCATGATGCGGTTGTACAGCGGTAGCGCCAGGGCCATCACCAGCGAACCGACCACGGCCAACACCAGAAGATCATTGCCGTTGACCGTCAACACCGAGCCAAACAGCACGTTCTCCAGGATGTGTACATTGATCTTGCCCGCCAGGATCAACAGCAGGCTGGCGCCCAGGGCCAGGGACACCGACAGGAAGACGCCGATCAGTGTGTCTGGCGCCAGGCCGGTGCGGTTGTGCAGGTAATTGAGCAGGATGCCGAACAGCAGGCAATAACCGAACAGACTGCCGTAAGGCCCGGTATAGGGTTCGCCGAGCAGGATGCCGACTGCCACGCCGGTCAGCGCCGCATGGCCGACCGCCTCGGAGAAAAACGCGAAGCGCTTGACCACCACCAGCGTGCCGAGGCCACCCAGCACCGGGCCGATCAACAGTCCGGCCAGCAACGCGTTGACGACGAACCCGTATGCCAACGCCTCGGGCAAATAGCCGGATGATGCCCAGCCTTGGACCATCAAGCGAAAGGCTTCATAACTCATCAGACAGTGCTCCCATTCGTTCGCGGATGGGTGGAAAACAGCGTCAACAGACGTTCTGGCGTCAGGGTCTGGCGTGGCGGGCCGTCGAACAGCACCCGGCGATTCAGGCCGGTGACGCGGTCCGCCAGGCGCCCGACGGCCTCCAGGTCATGTTCGATCCACAACACGGTGATTCCGGCTTGGCGCCAGTCCTGCAGCAGCCGTTCGAATACTTGGATACCGGCCTCATCCAGGGCCGACATCGGCTCATCCAGCACCAACAGTTGCGGTGCAGGAATCAGCCCCTGGGCCAGCAACACTCGCTGGCGCTCACCGCCGGACAGCGCGCCCATGCGTCGCTTGCGCTTGTCCTGCATGCCGACCCGCTCCAGGGCCTGACCAATGGCACCAGCGTAATGCTTGCTCAGGCCGAGAAAGGCCGGTCGCCGCTGACACATCGCCGCCATGAAATCGTCCACCGTCATGGGCAGCCCCCGATCGAACTCCAGTGCCTGGGGTACGTAGCCGATGACGCCGGGTTCGCCCGGCCATTGCAGGCTCAAACGCCCCAGGTGCGGCATTTGCCCCAGCAAGGTCTTGATCAGCGAACTCTTGCCGCCGCCGTTGGGGCCGACCAGGGCATGGATACTGCCGGGCGCCACCCGAAAGGCCACGTGATCGAGAATAGTGGTGCGGCCCAGGTTCAGGCTGACCTCGGCGAACTCGATCAAGGGGCCGACGCGTTGCAGGGTGATGGGTTCCTGAACAGTCATGCGCCGGACTCCTGGATCGCCCGGACCACGGTATCGAGGTTGCCGGTCATTTCCTTTTCGTATTTCTCGGCACTGTAGTTGCCGTAGGAAATATGGGAGAGCGGGTAGAGCTTCACGCCCGATTCACGCTGGATGGTGTCGACGTAGGTGGAGGGAAAATCCATCTCCGAGAAGATCACTTTCACATCCAGTTCGCGCAGTTGGTCGATGGTTTTTTTCAACTGGCTGGGGCTCGGTTCGATGCCATGGGCCGGCTCGACCACGGCGGTCACTTCCAGGCCGAATTCGCGCAACAGGTAATCGTAGGCGGCGTGTACGGTGGCGACCCGCAACTCGGCGTTGGGTGCCTGGGTCAGCTTCGCCAGGGCGTCGGCACGCATCTGCCGCAGACGCTTGCCGTAGGCGCGTGCATTCTGGGTATAGACCTTGGCGTTGTCCGGGTCGAGCTTGCCCAATTCCCGGGCGATGCTATTGACCTGGGCGATCGAGGCGCTGATGGACAGGAAGGTGTGTGGGTTGACGACCTTGCCCGCGCCTCGGGCCGCCGTACCGGTGGCGGCCAGCAATGGCACGTTTTCGTTGGCCTCGATCACCTTCACGTTTGGTGTTTCGCTGGCGGCGATCATGCGGTCGGCAAAATCGTCGTGACCGACGCCATTGAGCACGATCACATCGAGGCCGCTGATGCGCTTGATGTCCTCGGCGCGAGGTTCATAGGCATGTGGATTGAACCCGGCCGGGATCAGCGGCACCACTTCGGCCTTGTCGCCGACAATGTTCGCCACGTAGCTGTAATACGGGTGCAAGGTGATGCCGATGCGCAGGCGCTTGGTTGTTTCGGCTCCGGCCTGGGCAGTGAACAGGCAGGCCAGCAGGCCGATCAGCAGCAGGCGCAGCGAGGGTCGGCGTAGAGGTGCAATAGGCATGGGCGAACATTCTTCTCTGGAATCAGGCGTGGGGTCAGTGCCGGTGCTGGCGGGTCACGCCCGCATCGAATTGCGCGACGATTTGCTGCCAGCCGGCGGCGGATAAAGCGGCATCATCCAGCGCAGTGGGTGCCGTTGGAGCATTGCCTCGGTTGAGCCAGATGTCCGGGGCGGCGTCGGACGTTTCGCTGATGCGCATCAGAAACGAGCCAGCGACGGCTGGGCGAGGACTTGCGCCGAAGTAGGCGCGATCCTCCAGCTGTTGCCAGGCATGGCCGCCGCGGCTGACGGAGCTGGCGTCCTGGGCGAACGGGGCAAAGCCTTCATCGGCCAGCGTCTGCGGGGCGGGCAGGGACTGCTGGTCCTCGCGCAGCAGGTGAATTTCATCCAGGGTCACCCGCAGATCGGCATAGATGCCTTGTTCCGCGGCGTCGAGGTCGCGGCGAGCGTCTATCTGGTTCGAGGCGAGTTGAGCGGTGTCTTCGATTTTGCCGTGCCACGCCACCACGGACCCGGCCGCCAGGACGATGATCAGGCAGAGCAGCAACACATAAAGGGTTTCATGGCCGGCGCCGGCGGGGCGAATCACTTGGGTGGTGGGGCTGTTCATGGGGCCTCGATGTCGGCTTGGTCGATTTCCACCACGTGGCCGGGGCCAGCGTCGAAGAGCACGTAGAATTCGGCGTTCGGTTTCTTGAAGGTCACCGTCGAGTCGGCGCCGAGCTTGCCCGGCACCAGGATGGTTTCGTCGTAGCCGATCACGTCCAGGGTCACCCCAGGTGCACCGCTGCCGTCGGAAAAACCACCGGTGCACTGGATCTGTTCGGCGTCGATGGCCTTGCATTGGCACATCGGGTTATGGGCCAGGGCGCTGGTGCTTGCACTTGCGCAGAGCAACAGCGCCACACCATTGAGACAGGCGCGCAAGGTCATGGTCGGGCTCCTTGAGTGTTCAGCCAGGCGACGGTGGCCGGGGAGGCCTGGCTCAGGGGAATGGCGGCCTGGTGCATCGAACCGTCCCAGCCCTCCAGGGTTATCCACAGCTCTGCGTCGGGTTGGGTCTTCGCCGGCACCGGCAACAAGGCACCCATGCGATAGGGCGAACCGAAGAAAATCACCCCGGCTGCCCGCAGGCTGCGGGGTTTACCGATGCGCAGGTAGGTGGCCTTGACCTGGCTGATGCAGGCTTGGCACAACGCGGCGTTGAAATGCTTCATTGGCCCGGCCGGGCCGTTCGGGCGTGGGGCTTCATTGCGAAATTCGGCTAGGCGCAGACTCCATGGGCCAACCTGAACCTCGCCGATCTCCCGTTCGCCGAGCCCGGTATCGCCGCGAAACAACGCCGCTTCCGAGAAATACTTTGGCATGAATCCCAGGGGAATCAGCAGCAGCAACACGTTGAGGTGAAAACGCCATTTGCGCCAGAACAGGCTCAGGCGTGACGGTGGCGAGGCTGTGTTGGGCGCGGTCACAGGTTGCCCTCCGGCGAATCACGGTGCATGGACGGCTGCAACGATTGCGCAACTCGAACGGGTTTCTGGCTGCGCTTGAACGCATTGGCGGTGGCCAAGGTGGTGCGTTTGGTCCAGATCAGCAGGCCACTGAGGACCATCATGCTGAGGATCAGACCGAAGAAGAACCAGATGAGCTTGATCCAGATTCCACCAAAATCCCCGGTGTGCAGCGGACGCATGGACTCGGTGACGAATTCCAGCGCCGTACGGTCGGTCAACAGCCTGGAGGCCGCCACATCGCCGTTGTAAGGGTTGAGCGTGGCGGTCTGGTACATCAGGGGGTACCAACCACGGCCGCCGATTTCCAGATGACTGTAGGCATTGCCGGGCAGGCTGATAAAACTCGCTTCCAAGCCAGGGATGCGCTGTTGGGCGATTTCAATGGCCCGGTCGAGGCTCAGTTGCGTCGGCGCAACGCCGTCGGCTGACAGAGGCACGTCTTCGCGGGCGACGACGGGAATGACAGGTGCGCTGGAAATGGAGATCTGGTTGTCAGACAGTGAGGCTTCGATCAGGAACCAAGTGCCGGTGATGGAGATAACCGCGATGAACCAGATCGACCAGATACCGCTCAGCCGGTGGAAGTCGCCCCAGAAAATGCGTGCGCCATGACGCAACCGCAGGGTTGGACGGAAAAAGCCTTTCCAGAAGCGCTTGTAGACCACCAGCCCGGTTATCAGCGACGCCAGTAACGGTAGGCCCAGAAGCGACACCAGGTACCAGCCCCAACTGTAGCCGTTGGTGAATGGCACCAACCACCAACCGTGCAGCGCGCGGGTGAAGCCCCTGAAGTTGAACGCCGGCGCCGAGCCCTGGACAACGCCGCTGTACGGGTTGACGTAGACCGTGTCGGGGCGCCCGTCGGGGTAGGTCACCTTGACCTCCAGCGCAAAATGCGACTCGTCCGGACGTGCGATGCCCTGCACCTGGGTTTGCGGCTGGGCTTGCTTGATTGCGGCAATGACTTGGTCGTAGCTGAGCAGCGGGGCGTCGTCCGATGGCTTGCTTGCGCGCATGTCGGGGTTTACCAGCCAGACGATTTCCTGGCTGACCACCGCGAGGGTGCCGGTCACGCAAACGATGAGCACGAAAAACCAGATGGGCAGGGCCAGCCAGCTATGAACCAGGAACCAGAGTTTGGAGCGGGACTTCTTCGACATGATTGAACGTCTTGATTCGATGAAAGGCTCGGTATTACGGGCTTCGCAACACCCTGAACCCTGAAAGGCCGGCCGTGGCTTTTGCCGACGCGGCCTGCTGCATCTAATTAAGACGAACGAGCAAAGGAAATCCTGAAGGGGAAGATGAAAGAAAATGTTTCTCGTTTATGTCTGTGGTTTCGTGGCGAGGGAGCAAGCTTCCTCGCCACCGTTGTTGGCCTGGGAACAGGTCAGCCTTGCTGTTGGAACATTTCTCTGGCCCGCTGCTCGATTTGCTCCTGAGTCAGGTCCTCCTTGTGCGTCGCCAGGAACCACACATGCCCATAGGGATCTTTCAACGTGCCGGTGCGATCGCCATAGAACTGGTCCTTGACCTCGGAGATCACCTTGCCGCCGGCGGCAATGGCCTGGGCAAATGCGCGGTCTACGTCCTCGACATATAAATGCAGGCCCACCGAGGGCGATAGGTCGGGGTTGCTCAGCGGGCCTTGGTCGCAAGGCGTGCCGAGCATGATCGGATAGCCATTGATCCGCAGCTCGGCATGTCCGATGCCACCGTCGGGCATGGCCAGGCGCATGACCTCGGTCGCATTGAAGGCCTGTTTGTAGAAATCGATGGCTTCGGCCGCTTTCTGAATACCCAGGTAGGGAGTGATATTACGGAAATCTTCGGGAACGGCTTGAACGCCCATGACGTTTCTCCTTTTTGTTATGGGAGGCGAAGAGAGTCTTCGTCGATTTTTGCTCATCCACTATAGGTCAGCCGTCATGGACGGGGTCATGGCCCGACGAACGCCTCACGGTTGTTCCAGCAAATGCGCCCCCGGCCCCTGTTTGCCTAGCGCATCGCCTTGGTTACGCAGCGGACACGCTTGCATCGACAGGCAGCCGCAGCCTATGCAGCCGTTGAGTCGATCGCGCAGCGCTATCAGTTGGTTGATGCGCTCGTCCAGGTCGCGGCTCCACTGCGCCGACAAGACTTTCCAGTCCGCTGCGGTAGGGGCGCGGTGGTCCGGCAGGGTTTGCAGCGCTTCGCCGATCTCCGCCAAGGGAATGCCCAAGCGTTGGGCGACTTTGATCAGCGCCACACGGCGTAACACTTCCCGTGGATAGCGGCGTTGGTTGCCCTGATTGCGCGTGCTTTTGATCAGCCCCTTGGATTCATAAAAATGCAGGGCCGTGACCGCCACGCCGCTGCGGGCGGCTAGCTGGCCGACAGTGAGTTCCTTATGGACATTTATCGGCGTCATTACCTGAATTTCCTGCTTGACCTAAAGTTAACTAGAGGTTTTACCCTGCACGCCTTCGGATCGCAAGATCCGCCTTACCTGCAATCGGGGGCCTCCATGCAATCGCCAAGGAACAATCACAGCTTTACCCAACTGATGGAATTCGACATCGAACCGCAGTGGCGACAGGCGCTGGTCGCGGTGCTGTCGGAATACACCGAGCGCCTGGCGCGGGATCACCAAGGTTTGCTGAATGCCAGTATCCAGGCCAGTGAGGACGGTCGGCGCGTGCTCAATTATCTGCGTTGGCGAACCCGCGAGGAGGGCGAAGCGGCGCTGCGAAGCCTGGAAAGCGGCGAGCGGGATTTCTGGCAACTGATTCAGGCGCACCGAGCCAAAGCCGTGACGTTCGGCTCGTTTCAGGTGGTGCGCAACATCGAACGCAGCCTGGACGATGCGCTGCATTGCCGGTTGGTTGATTAAGCGCAGCGGCCGATCCGCAAAGACAATAGCCACTATCGAAAGGGTTGATTTCTGCCGCGCGGGGCCGGCGGGTAGCCTTTGTTCATCGCCCAACTACAGAACATCGGACACCCGCCATGAACCGTCTCCTTGCTGTCTCGTTGCTGCTGACTGCCACCGTATTGAGCGGTTGCGCCACTTCCTCTCCGGAGCTGCGTCCCTACACTGCCGACGAGGCTCGTGAATTAGCCTTGGAAGCCTTGAATCGGCGAGGCCTGTCGTTCGAGGAGTACCACGCGAAAAAGACCGAGTTGCTCGGCACCGCGCAGAAAAACGTGGGCTTCGACGACCGGGGCGAGATGAGCGCCGAGCGGGTCGAGCAACGGCCGGGCCGGTCAAGCTGACAGACTGTACCGCTCGAAGTTTTGCCCAACTGTCCATGGGTTTGCACCGGGACGTGGGGTAGGGTCGTGACTCGACTGGCTGCTCCGACGGATTGACCTGACATGACCCTTTCGCTTGACCTGTTGCTGGGCTTCGCCCTGTTTGCCCTGGTGACGTCGATCACGCCAGGCCCGAACAACACCATGTTGTTGGCCTCGGGTGTCAACTTCGGTTTCAACCGCACCATTCCTCACATGCTGGGTATCACCTGCGGCTTCTTTTCCCTGGTGCTGGCGGTGGGCCTTGGCCTGGGCGCGGTGTTCCAGACGTACCCTCTGCTCTATACGGCGCTGCGCTACATCGGTGCGGCATACCTGCTGTACCTGGCCTGGAAAATAGCTCATTCCGGTCCAGTCTCGGAAAGCCAGCCCGGGGAAAACACACCGATCAGCTATTGGGGCGCCGCAGCATTCCAGTGGGTCAATCCCAAGGCCTGGATCATGGCAATCGGCGCCATCAGCACTTACACGCCCCTGCAGGGTTATTTTTTCAATGTGGTGGTGATCGCGGCAGTCTTTGCTTTGATCAACCTGCCAAGCGTGAGCCTGTGGGTGGTGTGCGGTAGCCTGTTGCGCAACCTGCTGCGTGATCGCCGCTGGCTGCGCGTGTTCAACTGGGGCATGGCCCTGTTGCTGATCGCCTCGCTGTACCCGTTGTTGCTTGAAAGCATCAGTTGAGGGCTGAGCTTCGGCGCGATGCCTGCTAAGCTCGCTGTTCGGGAGCGTTCCTACGCACTTTTAAACGAAGTCCGACTTCTTTAGGGTCTTTGATCAGGTATTGCTAGTCTCGAACCCAACGAGGGCGCCTGATCCCGGAGCAGGCTCTGCGAGTTTCCTATGAATAAACGTCCTTTATATTTCGACTACGCCGCCACCACGCCGGTGGACGAGCGGGTCATCCAGGTCATGGTCAAGTGTCTGGGCTTTGACGGCAATTTCGGCAACCCGGCCTCCAGTTCCCATGCCTTCGGCCAGGAGGCCCGGCGCTCGGTGGAGCGCGCGCGCCAGCAGGTGGCGCAGTTGGTGGGGGCTCAGGTCGAACAAATCGTCTGGACGTCCGGCGCCACCGAATCGAACAATCTGGCTCTCAAAGGCGTCGCCCACGCGCGTGGCGGGGGCGGCGGGCATATCATCACCAGCCTGATCGAACACAAGGCGATTCTCGATACGGCACGGCAGCTCGAAGAAAGTGGCGTTGCGGTGACTTGGCTGGCCCCGGACGCCGAGGGCCTGATCAGCCCGCAAGCCGTTCGCCAGGCAATGCGCGAAGATACGTTCCTGGTGTCGCTGATGCTGGTGAACAACGAGCTGGGCACCGTCAATGACGTCGCTGCCATCGGCGAGATCGTTCGCCAGCAGGGTACGCTGTTGCATGTGGACGCGGCCCAGGGCGCCGGAAAAGTGAAAATTGACCTGGCTCGTTGGCCGGTGGACCTGATGTCTTTTTCCGCCCACAAGATCTACGGGCCCAAGGGCATCGGTGCGCTTTATGTCGGCGACCGTGCGCGGCCGCGGCTGTCGGCGCAGATTCATGGCGGTGGACATGAAGGCGGGTTGCGCTCCGGCACCCTGGCTACCCATCAGATCGCTGCCATGGGCGCCGCATTTGAACTCGCGGCCGAGGCATTCGATGATGAACTGGCAAAAATCGCCCGGTTGCGCAATCGTTTGCTTGAGCCGTTGCTGGCCCTGCCAGGTGTCCGTATAAACGGCAGCGCGACCCGACGAATCCCCCACACGTTGAGCCTGACCTTCAACGAGGGTGAATTCAACCCGGCGACGTTGGGCGCCTCCATAGCGTTTTCCGCGACCTCGGCCTGCAATTCCGCACATAACACCCCATCGCACGTGTTGCTGGCCCTGGGGCACGATGCGCGCGCGGCGGGGCGAACCATTCGCCTGAGCCTGGGGCGCTTTACCACCGAGCAGGATATCGACGAGGCGGTGCGGCTGATCAAGGCAGTCTGCGCGGCGGCTCCGGCGTTTTGGGCAACCACACCATAAGCCGAACCTATTCGGCACCGAACAACAATATTGAACAGCAGGAGAAACGATGAGCACCGAACCTTTGACCCATGGACTGGTTCCCCAGCGCCTGGCCCGGATTCGCCAACTGATGAGTCGCGAAGGCATTCATGCGCTGTTGGTGCCATCGGCCGACCCGCATCTGTCGGAATATCTGCCGGGTTATTGGCAGGGCCGGCAATGGCTGTCGGGGTTCCATGGCTCGGTGGGCACCTTGATCGTGACCGCCAGTTTCGCCGGCGTCTGGGCCGATAGTCGTTATTGGGAGCAGGCCACCAAGGAGCTTGACGGCAGCGGTATCGAGCTGGTCAAGCTCATTCCAGGCCAGCCTGGGCCGCTCGATTGGCTCGCAGAACAAACGCCTCAAGGTGGGGTGGTTGCCGTCGACGGCGCCGTCATGGCCGTGGCATCGGCCCGGACCTTGAGCGGCAAGCTTGAGGAACGCGGCGCGCGGTTGCGCGCCGACATCGATCTGCTCAACGAAGCCTGGTCCGATCGGCCAGACCTGCCTGATCAACCGGTCTACGCGCACCTTCCTCCCCAAGCCACGATCAGCCGGGTCGAAAAGCTCGCCAAGTTGCGTGAAACCCTCAAGGAGCGTGGTGCCGACTGGCATTTCATCGCCACGCTCGATGACATCGCCTGGCTGTTCAACCTGCGCGGCGCGGATGTGTCGTTCAATCCTGTGTTCGTCTCCTTTGCCTTGGTCAGCCAGCAACAGGCGACGCTGTTCGTCGCGTTGGACAAGGTTGACGCGTCGCTGCGTGCCGTTCTAAAGCAAGACGGGGTGACCCTGCGCGACTACAGCGAAGTGGCTGGCGCGTTGCGGGAGGTGCCCGTCGGCGCGAGTCTGCTGGTCGATCCGGCAAGAGTGACCGTCGGCCTGCTGGACAACGTGGACGGCGGTGTGAAGCTGGTCGAAGGACTCAATCCGACGACACTGGCCAAATCCCGGAAAAGCCTGGCCGACGCCGAGCACATCCGGCGGGCCATGGAGCAGGATGGTGCGGCGCTCTGTGAGTTCTTCGCCTGGCTGGAGGGTGCCTGGGGCCGTGAGCGTATTACCGAGTTGACCATCGATGAGCATCTGACCGCTGCGCGCACACGCCGCCCGGATTTTGTTTCCCTGAGCTTCAACACCATTGCTGCGTTCAACGCCAACGGTGCGATGCCTCACTATCACGCCACGGAAGAAGCCCATGCGGTCATCGAAGGCGATGGCCTGTTGCTGATCGATTCCGGTGGTCAGTACCTCGGCGGCACCACCGACATCACCCGCATGGTGCCGGTCGGAACGCCCACCGCCGAACAGAAGCGTGATTGCACCCGCGTGCTCAAGGGTGTGATTGCCCTGTCCCGAGCCAAGTTTCCTCGAGGCATTCTGTCGCCATTACTGGATGCCATCGCACGCGCGCCGATCTGGGCAGAACAGGTGGATTACGGGCACGGCACCGGTCATGGCGTCGGTTATTTCCTCAACGTCCATGAAGGACCGCAGGTGATTGCCTACCAGGCGGCTGCCGCGCCACAAACGGCGATGCAGGCGGGCATGATCACTTCCATCGAACCGGGCACCTACCGTCCCGGTCGTTGGGGTGTCCGCATCGAGAACCTGGTATTGAATCGCGAGGCAGGAAGCAGCGAGTTTGGCGATTTTCTCGAGTTCGAAACCCTGACCTTGTGCCCGATCGACACTCGCTGCTTGGAGCCAGCGCTGCTGACCCAAGATGAAAAGGACTGGTTCAATGCCTATCACGCCGAGGTTCAGCGTCGATTGAGTCCGTTGCTGGAAGGCGACGCGCTGCAATGGTTGAACACTCGGACATTGGCAATTTGATCTAACGGTCAGACGAGGGCTTCACGGACGAAGTCCAGCCGGTCCTGGCCGAAGAACAGTTCATCGCCGACGAACATGCTCGGGGCGCCGAACACTCCTCGCGCAATCGCTGCTTCGGTGGCTGTCTTGAGTGCTTCCTTGATTTGCACGTCAGCCGTCAGGGCCAGCACGTAACCGGGATCGAAGCCCTCCTTGTCCAGGACCGCAGCCACGGTCGCCGAGTCGTTGAGGTTGCGTGCGTCGACCCACAAAGCTCGAAACAGGCAATCGATGAAAGCTTCGAAGCGATCAGGCTGGCGCAGTTGCATGCCGGTTACGGCACGCATCAGCAACAGCGTATTGATCGGGAAATAGGGATTGAGATTGAAGGCAACGCCATAGCGTTTGGCGAAACGATTCAGATCCTTGAAAAGATAAGGACCCTTGGCCGGGATCGTTACCGGTGACGCGTTGCCCGTCGCCTTGAAGACCCCGCCCAGCAACATCGGACGATAGACCAGCGTACTGCCGGTCTGCACACAAAGCGTTGGTAACTGGGTGTAGGCCAGGTAGGCGGTCGGGCTGCCGAGGTCAAAGTAAAACTCCACCGATTTGCTCATCGTTCTGTGCTCTTGTTGTTATGGGGAGGGTTTACCAACGTTCGTTCCAAGGGCGCAGGTCCAGTTCAAAACTCCAGGCGTCGCGCGGCTGGCTGTGCAAGTACCAATAACTGTCGGCGATGTGGGCGGGATTGAGGATGCCGTCGTCATCTTTGGTCGCATATTTTTCCGGGAAGTTATCGCGGATGAAGTCCGTGTCGATGGCCCCGTCCACCACTACGTGGGCGACGTGAATATTCATCGGCCCCAGTTCACGCGCCATGCTCTGGGCCAGGGCGCGGATGCCATGCTTGGCGCCTGCGAAAGCGGCGAACCCCGAAGCACCGCGCAAACCGGCAGTGGCCCCGGTAAACAGAATTGTCCCATGCTGACGCTTGACCATGCGCTTGGCCACTTCTCGGGCGTTGAGGAACCCTGAGAAGCAGGCCATCTCCCAGATCTTGAAATACTTGCGCGCGGTTTCTTCGAGGATGCTGCAAGGAACGTTTGCGCCGATGTTGAACACAAAGGCTTCAATCGGGCCGATCTGGCTTTCGATGCGTTCGATCAGCGCGATGACATCTTCTTCATTGCGTGCATCACAGGCAAAGCCGTGGGCTTCGCCGCCCTGGGCGCGGATTTCATCTACCAATGATTCGAGTTTGTCGGCGCTACGGCGGGTAACGCAAGCGACGAATCCCTCCTGTGCGAAACGCTTGGCAATCGCTCCGCCGGTAGCGTCGCCCGCGCCAACTACCAGTACGACCTTCTTGTTATTCATGATTCGCCTCATTGGTAAACGATCGTTAGCTAAACGGACGTTATGCTAAGATTCGACGAGCGTCAAGGTGAGCAATCAGAGGCCAGAGCATGCGTTATTCAGCCAATCACAAGATGGAAACCCGCGAAAAGCTGCTTGCCAGCAGCGCCGTTTCAGCCAAGAAATCGGGCTTCTCCACGGTTGGAGTCGATGGCTTGATGAAAGCGATTGGGTTGAGCGGCGGAGCGTTCTACAGCCACTTTTCATCTAAGGATGAGCTTTTCAAGGTCATCGTCGAACGGGAATTGGCTCATAGCCTGGATCGCTTGAGTGACGGTGCCATGGACTCTGCGAAACTGGAGCGTTGTCTCAGGCAATACCTGAGCATGAGCCATGTTGAACAGCCCGAGATCGGTTGTGCGCTGCCGGTGTTGGGGGCAGAGATCGCTCGTGCGGATGCCCAAGTGAGAGAAACGGCGCAAGACTGGATCTGTCGGCTGCACAAAAGCTGGGCAAATATACTGGGGAGCGACAGTTTGGCTTGGGCCATCCTGTCGCAATGCGTAGGCGCGCTGGTTGTTGCGCGGATGCTGGCAACGCCGGAGATCCAGCGTGATGTCCTTAAGTCCAATCACGCCGAGATCAGTCGTCGGATCGCTGAACAGCGACCCGACTGACGTCGTTTATTTACAGATGACGATCATGCTGCGACTGGTGTAGCCGGCGGGGTTGAGTCCGAAGGGATAATCCCCAGGCTCTTCGACCGCATCACCGGACTTGGCGATCACCTTGTAACCCTTGGGAGCGCATGAGTCGGCGGCGCGGGCCGCGCACTGATCCCAGGAAGAGGACAGGCCGGAACAGTTAATGTGAAGACCTTTTTTGCCGCGCTTGACTTCAGTTTTCGATGTCGCCGCGCAGCCCGCAACTGCAAGTACGGCGATCAGTATCAAAATTCGTTTCATTCCCGTCCTTATGATCGCCGTGGATCTTACGTCCGCGTGCGAGCGTATTCGCTCTTGCTTGAAGCGTTCATGACGTCCTGTAGGAAAAATCCATGTCTGACATTAGGTTACCGGCCTAAACATGGCCTAAATGTGCGGCAAATGCCAGACCTTCGTTGAATCCTGCTTCAATCCGCCGCGATGACGGGTTTCGCGGTGTTAGCCATTGTCAGCGTTGCACCCACCGACGCGAGAATGATGCAGCCAATGGCCAGCCATTGGGCCAGTGATAAGTATTCATGGAGGAACACAAGCCCGGACAAAGCGCCGATTGCGGGTTCGACGCTCATCAGCGTGCCAAAGGTGCGAGCTGGCATTCGGGTCAGAGAGATCATTTCCAAGGTGTAGGGCAGGGCGGTCGATAAGAGCGCGACGCCTATTGCAACTGGGATCAGGCTCGGGGTGAGCAGCGCGGCACCGGCGTGGATGATGCCGATAGGGGCAACGAACAGGGCGGCGATCATGACTCCCAGTGCGGCGGTCTGGACACCGTTGTCCGCGCCGGCCTTTTGCCCAAAGAGGATGTAAAGCGCCCAGCAGCCTCCCGCACCCAGCGCATAACCAGCGCCGGCCAGATCAATGCCAGTGCCGGCGGCGCCGGCCGGAATCAAAAGAAGCAGGCCGATCACGGCCAGGGCAATCCACAGGAAGTCGATTGCCCTGCGCGATGCATAAATGGCGACCGCCAAAGGGCCAGTGAACTCCAGCGCCACGGCTATTCCCAGGGGAACGGTGCGCAGCGACATATAGAAGAGAAAGTTCATGCCACCTAACGCCATCCCGTACACGATCACGGTACGCAGGGATTGAGCGGTCAGCTTGGCGCGCCAGGGGCGCAGCAATACAAGCATGATGATGCTGGCAAAGATCAATCGTAGTGTGGTGGTTCCTTGAGCGCCCACCTCGGCAAACATGCTTTTGGCAAGGGAGGCGCCAGACTGGATGGAGGCCATGGCTATCAGTAGTAGGGCAACCGGGTAAAGGGTTGATACCAGGCTGCGATGTGAGGATGTCATTGCGAAGTGTTGTCCAGATTAAAGGGCAGAGAAGGTTGTAGTGAGCAGTATATTGCGCAGTCAGAGCGGTTTCGTCCATATATGGGGGTGGATTTAGACCGGCTCGCAGTTAATAGATAGAAAGAACGAATTAAAGGTTGACGGCAAAATCCAGACGTCTATAATTCGCCCCACTTCCGGCGCAGTCGAAACGGAAAACTCCTTGATATTCAATGAGTTAAGTAGGTTTCGAAGGTGCAGGGCTTCAGTTCATCGAGGTCCGGAAGGAGTTGATGGGGCGGTGTTGTAAGGCTCTGTTGACGATTCGATCTTCTCGGTCGAAAGCGGTGAAAAAGAGGTGTTGACAGCAGCGAGTAACGCTGTAGAATTCGCCTCCCGCTAACGAGAGATCGGAAGCGCAAGTGGTTGAAGTTGAAAAGGAAACTTTGAAAACTTCTGAAAATAACCGCTTGACAGCAACACCGGGCGCTGTAGAATGCGCGCCTCGGTTGAGACGAAAGAATCAACCCACCGCTCTTTAACAACTGAATCAAGCAATTCGTGTGGGTGCTTGTGGAGTCAGACTGCTAGTCAACAGATTATCAGCATCACAAGTTACTCCGCGAGAAATCAAAGATGTAACCAACGATTGCTGAGCCAAGTTTAGGGTTTTCTCAAAACCCAAAGATGTTTGAACTGAAGAGTTTGATCATGGCTCAGATTGAACGCTGGCGGCAGGCCTAACACATGCAAGTCGAGCGGTAGAGAGGTGCTTGCACCTCTTGAGAGCGGCGGACGGGTGAGTAATGCCTAGGAATCTGCCTGGTAGTGGGGGATAACGCTCGGAAACGGACGCTAATACCGCATACGTCCTACGGGAGAAAGCAGGGGACCTTCGGGCCTTGCGCTATCAGATGAGCCTAGGTCGGATTAGCTAGTTGGTGGGGTAATGGCTCACCAAGGCGACGATCCGTAACTGGTCTGAGAGGATGATCAGTCACACTGGAACTGAGACACGGTCCAGACTCCTACGGGAGGCAGCAGTGGGGAATATTGGACAATGGGCGAAAGCCTGATCCAGCCATGCCGCGTGTGTGAAGAAGGTCTTCGGATTGTAAAGCACTTTAAGTTGGGAGGAAGGGCATTAACCTAATACGTTAGTGTTTTGACGTTACCGACAGAATAAGCACCGGCTAACTCTGTGCCAGCAGCCGCGGTAATACAGAGGGTGCAAGCGTTAATCGGAATTACTGGGCGTAAAGCGCGCGTAGGTGGTTCGTTAAGTTGGATGTGAAATCCCCGGGCTCAACCTGGGAACTGCATTCAAAACTGTCGAGCTAGAGTATGGTAGAGGGTGGTGGAATTTCCTGTGTAGCGGTGAAATGCGTAGATATAGGAAGGAACACCAGTGGCGAAGGCGACCACCTGGACTGATACTGACACTGAGGTGCGAAAGCGTGGGGAGCAAACAGGATTAGATACCCTGGTAGTCCACGCCGTAAACGATGTCAACTAGCCGTTGGGAGCCTTGAGCTCTTAGTGGCGCAGCTAACGCATTAAGTTGACCGCCTGGGGAGTACGGCCGCAAGGTTAAAACTCAAATGAATTGACGGGGGCCCGCACAAGCGGTGGAGCATGTGGTTTAATTCGAAGCAACGCGAAGAACCTTACCAGGCCTTGACATCCAATGAACTTTCCAGAGATGGATGGGTGCCTTCGGGAACATTGAGACAGGTGCTGCATGGCTGTCGTCAGCTCGTGTCGTGAGATGTTGGGTTAAGTCCCGTAACGAGCGCAACCCTTGTCCTTAGTTACCAGCACGTTATGGTGGGCACTCTAAGGAGACTGCCGGTGACAAACCGGAGGAAGGTGGGGATGACGTCAAGTCATCATGGCCCTTACGGCCTGGGCTACACACGTGCTACAATGGTCGGTACAGAGGGTTGCCAAGCCGCGAGGTGGAGCTAATCCCACAAAACCGATCGTAGTCCGGATCGCAGTCTGCAACTCGACTGCGTGAAGTCGGAATCGCTAGTAATCGCGAATCAGAATGTCGCGGTGAATACGTTCCCGGGCCTTGTACACACCGCCCGTCACACCATGGGAGTGGGTTGCACCAGAAGTAGCTAGTCTAACCTTCGGGAGGACGGTTACCACGGTGTGATTCATGACTGGGGTGAAGTCGTAACAAGGTAGCCGTAGGGGAACCTGCGGCTGGATCACCTCCTTAATCGACGACCGCAGCTGCTTCATGAGCTCCCACACGAATTGCTTGATTCATTGAAGAAGACGATAGAAGCAGCTTTAAGCTCCAAGCTGATAGCTCACGCTAACAGTTACAAGCTCGAAATTGGGTCTGTAGCTCAGTTGGTTAGAGCGCACCCCTGATAAGGGTGAGGTCGGCAGTTCGAATCTGCCCAGACCCACCAATTTTGTTATGGGGCCATAGCTCAGCTGGGAGAGCGCCTGCCTTGCACGCAGGAGGTCAGCGGTTCGATCCCGCTTGGCTCCACCATAAACTGCTTCTGAAAGCTTAGAAATGAGCATTCCATCACGGTGATGATGAATGTTGATTTCTAGTCTTTTGATTAGATCGTTCTTTAAAAATTTGGGTATGTGATAGAAAGATAGACTGGACGTTACTTTCACTGGTAACGGATCAGGCTAAGGTAAAATTTGTGAGTTCTCTTAGTTGAGAAATTCGAATTTTCGGCGAATGTCGTCTTCACAGTATAACCAGATTGCTTGGGGTTATATGGTCAAGTGAAGAAGCGCATACGGTGGATGCCTTGGCAGTCAGAGGCGATGAAAGACGTGGTAGCCTGCGAAAAGCTTCGGGGAGTCGGCAAACAGACTTTGATCCGGAGATGTCTGAATGGGGGAACCCAGCCATCATAAGATGGTTATCTTGTACTGAATACATAGGTGCAAGAGGCGAACCAGGGGAACTGAAACATCTAAGTACCCTGAGGAAAAGAAATCAACCGAGATTCCCTTAGTAGTGGCGAGCGAACGGGGACTAGCCCTTAAGCTTCTTTGATTTTAGCGGAACGCTCTGGAAAGTGCGGCCATAGTGGGTGATAGCCCTGTACGCGAAAGGATCTTAGAAGTGAAATCGAGTAGGACG
>NZ_LHVI01000013.1:0-261584 GCF_001269755.1 Pseudomonas sp. Q12-87
AAGACGAAACGAACCGAAAGTTCGAACGTCACAAAACACCGAAAAGCTATCACATACCCATTCGCTGGAACGTGACCGCAAGGCACGCGCTGGCTACCGAATTTCTTGACGACCATAGAGCATTGGAACCACCTGATCCCATCCCGAACTCAGCAGTGAAACGATGCATCGCCGATGGTAGTGTGGGGTTTCCCCATGTGAGAGTAGGTCATCGTCAAGATTAAATTCCGAAACCCCTATCTGCTGACGCAGGTAGGGGTTTTGTTTTGCCCGCAGGAAAGCGAGCGCCAGTAAAAAGGATGACATGCGCAGGCCATCCTTTTTCCTCATCCCGGCTGTTAGGCTTCAGGTACTGGGCAGCTCAAGTCTCCTTCCTTGCACTTGAGGTAGGTCTTGAACGCCTCGATCCGGGCCTTGGTCTGCGCCGTGATGCAGTTGCTATAGATCAGCGGATAGACGCTGCCGCCTTCGACTCCGGAGGCGGAGAAGTTGCATTCGGCATCACGGAAGACTATCCAGGCTCGTTGTGCCTTGACCAACAACTGCTTGGCCTCGGGATCGTCCTTCAGGCGTGCCGTGATCTGCTTGTACAGGTCGTTCAGCTCCTTGTCGGCGGCCTTGTTATCTTTGGCCGCACACTGGTTCAGTTCACTCTGGGTCGTGGCATTGGCACAGTCATCGGCTTGGACAAGGGGAACGAAAAACAGCGGCGTCAGGGCCAAGAGCAAGCGTCGGGACATGTTTGGTCTCTCCTTGAGGGCTGGAAAACGCCGAGAAGTTTACACGCGCAAAGCGATTTTAGATCCGGCGAGACTATAGACGACGTTCTGATACAACTTTCCGGTTGGCGTTGTGGTCTTAGAAGCCTACTGTTTGAACACAGGAGGTGACCTCATGCATGCATCTGATCGCATTGAAAGAAAGATCCTGCTCAAGGCTCCGCGCGCTCAAGTCTGGCGGGCCTTGGCCAATGCCGAAGCTTTCGGCCAGTGGTTTGGCGTCGCCCTTGAGGGTAAACGGTTTGTGGCAGGTGAGCGGACCCAGGGGCAGATCACATATCCGGGTTACGAGCACCTCATCTGGGACGTAGCGGTGGAGCGAGTCGAGCCCGAGCGGGTGTTTTCATTTCGCTGGCACCCTTACGCGATCGAGCCGCAGGTGGATTATTCCCAGGAATCTGAAACCCGGGTGCAGTTCGAGCTTGAGGACATGGATGGCGGCACCTTGTTGAAAGTCGTGGAATCGGGCTTCAACAATATTCCCGAGGCGCGCCGGCTCAAGGCCTTTCGCATGGACAGTCGTGGCTGGGACGAACAAATGGCCAATATTGAAGCGTTTCTAAGCAAGGCTTGATTCTCCATCGTGGGTGCAAATGTTGGCACGTCTGGCGCGGGTAAGGGTTTTCGGAAGGGCGGGTATGGCGAATGTCTTACACGAGATGATAACGATGTCGTCTATTGCACTTTGGATCCGAAGCGTAATCTGGACTCATCCACTGAAGCACAGGAAGTGCTCAGGATCAGGGACGATCGACCTTGCAAGGATGGCTATCGACAGGGAGTCGTAATGGTCTTGGAAAAACCCGCTTCGGCGGGTTTTTTTTCGCCAGTCAAAAAGGTCCGCAAGTGCTGTATAGCGAAACGCTTACACCGCGGCGCTGCTTTCTCGTCTTTTTCCATCTCATCGGAACGCTTAATCTAAGTCCATCCACTGAGTACAGGGAGTGCTCGGGGTCATGGATGATCGGACCAGGCATGGAATGCCGGACAGGGAGTCAAATTGGTCCTCAAAAAACCCGCCTAGGCGGGTTTTTTTTCGTCTGCAGAAAAGTGGCCTTTCACCGCCTCAGGTACCGGCCCAGCCTATTGGCCCCCGGGATCAGGCGCCAGTGGCTTGTAACGCCTGGGCACGTAGACGGGCGACGTCCTTGCTCGGAGATGCACCAAATAGGCGACTGTATTCGCGACTGAACTGCGAAGGGCTCTCATAACCCATCTTGTAACCGATGGACGAAACATCGCTGTTCTCTGCCAATAGCAGTCGCCGGGCTTCTTGAAGGCGCAGTTGTTTCTGGTATTGCAGAGGGCTCATGGCGGTCACGGCTTTGAAACGGTGATGCAGCGCCGACGGGCTGAGGTTGATCATTTGCGCCAGGCTGTCAATGCTCAGCGGCTCGGCATAATGGTTATTGAGCCACTCGATGGCGCGACTGATGCGATGGGTTTGTGTGTCGGGAATGGCTATTTCGTGCAAACGCTGGCCCTGGGCGCCTCGCAGCAGTCGGTAGAAAATCTCCTGTTGGGCCAGGGGCGCCAAGGTTGCGATGTCCTCCGGACTGTCCAGCAGCCGCAGCAGGCGCAACATCGCATCGAGCAGTGGCGCGTCGATGCGATCCAGGAACAGTCCGCGTCCGGTTCGCTGGGTCGGAACACCGATAGGGCTGGTGTCGGCGATCAGGCGGCAGACTTGTGCCGGGTCGATGTCCAGGCGAATGCACAGGTAGGGACGTTCGGGGCTGGCTTCGACCACTTGCCCGGCCAGCGGCAGGGTCACCGAGACAACCAGGTAATTGAGCGGGTCATACACGTAGCACTCATCCGCCAGCCGCACCTCTTTTCGCCCTTCGACGATCACGCATAGGCCGGGTTTGTGCACCGTATGCAGGGCTTCGGTCGGCTGGTCGCTGCGGATCAGGTGCAGGGCCTCGATGGCCGTAGGGTGGACGCCATATTCCGGCGCAAAACGCTTCATCAGCTCCGCCAGCTCGGCGCGACGCTGGCTGACGCCGTCGTCGGGCGCAATGTGTACGGACGTGGATACCGACATGCCGCTCAATCTCCCAGGCCAACTGTGTGGATCGCGTTAGTAAAGCCGATTGTATCGCTGGCGACTAGAGGTGGTTATCACGCTACAGAATTGTGCAAGTGCGCAGGAGGATCCGGCTAACCCCAACTTCCATGGGCTCCCTAATCTGGACTTGTCAAAACGCTCCCATCGGGGGCCAACACATCCAGTCGAGGAAACCATCATGTCCGATATCCAAAATAAAGTTGTGGTAATCACCGGCGCCAGCAGTGGGATTGGCGAGGCCGCCGCACGCTTGTTGGCCGCGCGGGGTGCCCGCGTAGTGCTTGGCGCTCGGCGCGTGGAACGTTTGCAGGCGCTGGTGCATGAACTTGAAGCCGCTGGCCAACAGGCGGTTTGCAAAGCCGTGGACGTGACCCGTCGCGACGACGTTCAGAGCCTGGTGGATTTTGCTGTCGGACGTTTCGGCAGGGTTGATGTGATCATCAACAATGCCGGCGTCATGCCCCTTTCCAAACTCGAGGCGCTGAAAGTCGATGAATGGGACCGCATGATCGACGTCAACATCCGTGGTGTGCTCCACGGCATCGCCGCCGGCTTGCCCCTGATGCAGCGCCAGCGCAGCGGCCAATTCATCAACATCGCGTCAATCGGCGCCTACACCGTCAGCCCCACCGCTGCTGTGTATTGCGCCACCAAGTTCGCCGTGCGGGCGATTTCCGAAGGGCTGCGCCAAGAGGTCGGCGGCGATGTGCGGGTAACGGTCATTTCCCCCGGCGTGACCGAGTCGGAACTGGCCGAAAGTATTTCCGATGAGGGTGGACGTGCCGAGATGCGCGAGTTCCGCAAGATCGCGATTCCCGCCGAGGCCATCGCCCGGGCAATTGCCTACGCCATCGAGCAACCAGCGGATGTCGACGTCAGCGAACTGGTTGTGCGGCCAACCGCCAGTCCCTTTTAAAGTGAGCAATCCGACAAGGGATATCCCGGTGGCGAGCGGACAAACCCCCTCGCCACAGTTTTATGCAAGATGAAGAGCGAGCGTTACGCCAGGTCCAGTCGCGCCGCGGCACGCTGGGTGATCTGCGAACGCACCCGGAACGATTCCGCCGCGCGCCGGTGCGCTTCTTCCAATACACCTGCTGGCGCCGTGTCCGGGCAGCCCGCGTTGAAGGGTGGGGCAGGGGCGTATTCGAGTTGCAGTTGGACCAGCTCGGCGGTGCCTTGGTCGAACAATTCCGCCGCCAGGGTCAGCGCAAAATCGATCCCCGCCGTGATGCCGCCGCCGGTGATCAGGTTGCCGTCGCGTACCACGCGGTCCTTGACTGGGGTTGCCCCCAGGATGGACAACAAGCTGTGGTAGGCCCAATGGGTGGTGGCCTGTTTCCCTTTCAACAGTCCCGCCGCACCGAGTACCAGCGAACCGGTGCACACCGACGTGATGTACTGCGCGTGGGCCGCTTGCTGTCGGATGAAGGCCAAGGTCTGCTCGTCCTCCATCAAGGGGCCTACGCCGCTGCCACCAGGGACGCAGATTACGTCGAGTTTCGGGCAATCTTCGAAGGTGGTTGTCGGCAACAGCACCAAGCCAGTGCTGGAGGTGACTGGCGCCAAGTCTTTCCAGATCAGCTGCACCTTCACGTCCGGCAACGAGGCCAGCACATCGTAAGGGCCGGTCAGGTCCAGTTGCTGGACTTGCGGGAATAACAGCAAACCGATCTGCAATGTCATAGTGATTCTCCTTAAGTGATGCCCGAGGGTGGACGGCTCTACTTTAGGGTCGTAGGATCTGGCGCATACGCCAATAAGCCCACGAATTACGCCAATATGCCGACTGTGCCAAAAACCGTTCATGTCCTGGCCTTTGCCAATGTCCAAGTGTTGGATGTCACCGGACCCTTGCAGGTGTTTGCTTCGGCCAATGACCTGGCTCGCCAGCAAGGCTTGCCCTTGCCGTACGCGCCGACGGTGATTGCCCTGGGCGGCGGGGCAGTGATGTCCTCGGCGGGGTTGGCGTTGATGGCCGAGCCGCTGCCGAGCGAAGACAGTGACACCCTGTTGATCGCCGGCGGCTGGGGCGTTTACGAGGCGGCCAAGGATCCGGCGCTGGTGGCCTGGGTCAAGGCGCATGGCCTGCGCTCACGGCGGGTGGCGTCGGTGTGTACCGGGGCGTTCCTGCTGGCCGCCAGCGGCTGGCTGGACGGGCGGCGGGTAGTGACGCACTGGACCCGCTGCGAACAACTGGCCGAGCAGCATCCGCAGTTGCGGGTCGAGGCCAATCCGATCTTTATCAATGACGGTCCGGTCTGGACTTCTGCCGGGGTCACTGCCGGCATCGACCTGGCCCTGGCACTGGTGGAAGAAGACCTGGGCCGGGCCGTGGCCCTGGAGGTCGCCCGGCAATTGGTGGTGTTCCTCAAGCGGCCTGGCGGGCAATCGCAGTTCAGCGTGACGTTGTCGCTGCAAAAACAGGGCAGCCGATTCGACGAACTGCATGCCTGGATCGCCGAAAACCTCACCCGTGACCTCGGCCTGTCGAGCCTGGCCGCTGAGGTAGGCATGAGCGAACGCAGTTTTGTACGCCACTACCGCGCCGACACCGGACAGACACCGGCGCGGGCGGTAGAACTGATTCGCGTGGAAACGGCCCGTCGTCTATTGGCCGACACCGCGGTATCGATCAAACGCGTGGCGGTGCAATGCGGCTTTGGCAGCGAAGAAACCCTGCGTCGCAGTTTCTTACGGGCCATGGGTGTGACGCCCCAGGCCTATCGCGAGCGGTTCGCGCTCAGCCCTCAAGCAGATCCAGCAATGCCTTGAGCGTCGCCTCGGGCGCTTCCTGAGGAATGTTGTGGCCTACGCCGGCCAGCATTCGGCGCTCGTAGAAACCGCTGAAATGCGCGGCATCGTCATCGTGTTCGGACGCTGGTCCTACGCCGTCATCGGCCCCGCACAGGGAAATGCTTGGCACGCTGATGACCGGTTGTTTGGCGAGGCGCTCTTCCATCCACTCCAGCGTCGGATCTCCGGGTGCGTACATGAAACGGTGGCGGTAGGAATGAATGACCACGTCGACAAAATCCGGATTCTCGAATGACGGGGCGCTGAGCGGATAAAGTTCGGCGCCGCGCTTCCAGGTCGGTGACCACAGGCGCCAGAGCAATGCACATAGCTCGCGTCGGTTTTGGGTCAGGCCCTCGACACCCCGGGCGGTGTGGAAATAGTACTGGTACCACAGTCGATGCTCGGTTTCAGGGGCCAGTGGCTGCGTTGAGCGAGGAATATCCTGCAGGTTGTAGCCGTCGCCGGTCACCAGGCAACGCACGCGCTCAGGCCACAGCGCCGCCACGATGCATGCCGCCCGACCGCCCCAGTCGTAGCCGCACAACGCCGCTTGGGGAATGGCGAGCGCGTGCATCAGGTCGAGCAGATCCTGGGCCAGCGCCGCCTGCTGGCCAGAGCGCAGGATGGACGGATTGTTGAACCGCGTCGGGCCGTAGCCGCGCAGGTAGGGCACGATGACTCGATAGCCGCGCTGAGCCAGGGCCGGCGCGACCTCATCGAAAGCCCGGGGGTCGTAGGGGAAGCCGTGCAGCAGGATGACGGGCTCGCCGGCGGCGGGGCCGTGTTCTTCATAGGCGATGCGCAGCAACGGCGTCACGGCGAAATTGAGCTTGGGATTCTGGTTCACATCAGCCTCCGGTTACGCGGGTTCCTGATTCACGTATTTGCTCCGATCCGGCGTGAAGGTCACGATCATATGGGTGCCGGAGCAGGTGAGGGTGTGCTCTTGGGTCAGATCGATGTCCAGGTCTTCACCGCGCAGGCCCTGCCATTGGGCGAGGTATTTCAGACATCCGAATTTTGCGGTTTTTTTCAGGCTACGGCTGACGCCACCTTTCCAGCCCAGCACCGGCAATTCACCGGCCAGGCAGCGTTGTGCCAGTTCGGGAAATCGCTGCGCGCGGTCGCGGCCGATTTCCCAACATTTGATCAAGCCTCGGTCGTGGCCTTCCCAGAGTTCTTCCCGGGTCAGGCCTGATCGCGGCGGGGTGGTGATGGCGCGTTTGATATGGGTCATGTCGGATCCTTGAGTCGGGTTTTTATTGGGCAGCTCCGCTGCACCCGTAAGTGCATCGATCTTAGGAGGGGTTTGGGGGGCTGGCAACCTTTGTGGCGAGGGGATTTATCCCCGATGGGCTGCGCAGCAGACCCTTAATAGAACAACCCCGATCGGCCTGACACGCCGGCTCGGCGGTTTTCTGGGTCTGCTGCGCAGCCCATCGGGGATAAATCCCCTCACCACAGTGGTGCAGTGTTCCTACAAAAAAATTAGGTGAACCGGAAATTTCTGACGAGTCGCGGCGGTTGCCGGTTCGGAAGAGGCGGGGATAGGCTTTGCCGGTCGCTGCAAAATCAGCGACCGGGCTTGGTCGTCCGGGTTTAGAATGGCGCACGATGCCGCGCGAGCGGCTGTCTGCTTTATGGCTGGCTGTGCGTGGGAGGGCTTCGGGCCCTGCCGGGTATCCATTCCCTGGTCGACCAACCTGCGTACAGTTCGCCACCCTTCTGCTTGGTCGCGGAAATGGCGAACTCCACTTCGAATGGAGATTCATATCATGATCAAGGTCACCCCCAATCCCCCAAAAGCCGAAGACCTCTCTTCCTACACCACCCTCGATTCAAAAAAAAACCGCGAAGCCGCCGACCGGGCGCTGAACATCCACTTGTCTCCCGCCGCCCCAAAGCCCGACACCCAAGACGGCCAGGTCTTTTCCGTAGTCCCGGGCCTGAACACCGAATCGGTGCTAACCAGCCTCAGCGAAACCCTGGCCTCGGCCAATGCCATGGCCAGTGATTTGGCTTTCGAACTAGAAGGTTCCCGGCGGCATGTTGCGTTGGGGATTCAGCAATTGATCGAACTGGGCACGTTGCTGGCCAATCGGGCGCTGGATGACCTGGAATCGACCGTCTAACTGACACACCCCGGATGTGGCGAGGGAGCTTGCTCCCGCTGGGTTGCGAAGCGACCCCGGGTTTTTTGCGCCTGCTGCGCAGTCGAGCGGGAGCAAGCTCCCTCGCCACAGGGAACCGCGTTTAATCCAAGGCTCACGGCTGCCAGTTATTTTTCTCCCCGCTCAACTTGCGATCCAAAAAACTCGCCGCGCTGATCAGTGCCAGATGGGTCAGGGCCTGGGGTGTGTTGCCCAGGTGAAAGCCGTGGCTGTCGAACTCTTCGGCGTACAGGCCCAGCGGGTTGGCGTAGCGCAGCAGTTGTTCGAATTCCAGCTGGGCTTTTTCCACGCGGCCGGCGCGGGCCAGGCATTCGACGTACCAGAACGAGCAGGCCGCGAACGAGCCTTCGGTGCCGCTGAGGCCGTCGATAGGGCTGTCATCGTTGCGGTAGCGATACACCATGCCGTCGCGCACCAGGCTCTGTTCAATCGCGTCCAGGGTCGACAACCAGCGTGGGTCGCGGGCACTGACGAAACGCACCAAGGGCATCAATAACATTGAGCCATCGAGGGCGGTGCTCCCCAGGCGTTGGACGAAATGCTGGTGTTCCTCGTTCCAGAAATTGCTCCAGATGTCCTCATAGATAGCCTGGCGAGTCTCATCCCAGCGGGCGAACGGGGCGGGCAGCGAGCGTTTTTCGGCCAGGCGGATGGCGCGGTCGACGGCAACCCAGCACATCAGCCGCGAATGCAGAAAATGCTGCTTTTCACCGCGCATTTCCCAGATGCCCACGTCCTTGTCCTGCCAGGTTTGGCATACCTGATCGACGACATCGGCGGTGTGTTTCCAGCCTTGATGGGAGATCGCTTCGCCGTACTTGTTGACCAGGTACACCGCGTCCATCAACTCGCCAAAGATATCCAACTGCACCTGCCGGTAGGCCAGGTTGCCGATGCGCACCGGCTGCGCACCGCCGAAGCCGCTCAGGTGCGGCAGCTCGGTTTCCGGCAGCTCCAGCCGGCCGTCCAGGCCGTACAAGATGTTGAGTTTGGTCGGTTGGTCGCAGCAGTCGCTGACCCGCCCTCGCAACCAGCGCATGTAGGCATTGGCTTCTTCGATGAAGCCCAGGCGCATGAACGCATACACGGTAAAAGAGGCGTCGCGGATCCAGGTGTAGCGGTAATCCCAGTTGCGCTCGCCGCCACGGGTTTCCGGCAGGCCGAAAGTGGCGGCGGCGAGGATAGCGCCGTGTTTTCGCGAGGTCAGCAGCTTCAGCGCCAGGGCGGAACGATTGACCATTTCCCGCCAGCGCCCGCGATAATTCGACTGGCCGATCCAGCCACGCCAAAATGCCAGGGTGCGTTCCAGGCACAAGGCGCTGACGTCGTCCTGCAACCGCGGGTCATCGATGCCGCCCAGCAAGAATTCGGCGCTCTGGCCTTGCTCCAAGGTGAATTCGGCCACCGCGGCGTTGCCGTCCAGCGTCATGGCCTGGTCGGAACACAGGCGCAGGCTCGGTTGGCCCGACGCCTCGAAGCAAATGTGGCTACCGTCCTGGTGCGCCGTGGTGGCGGCTCGGGCGTAGTCATGCCGCACGGCGCAACGCAGGCGAAAGGTCGCGCTGCCCACCGCCATGCGCACCTTGCGCATCAGTACGGGCAGATCATCCTCGCTGTCGCCGATGGGCAGCAGGTCGGTGATTTCCACCACCACCCCATCGCTCAGCCAGCGGGTTTGCAGCACGTTGGTATCGGGCAGGTAGATCTGCTGGCGACGGGCATCCGGCAGGTCTGGTGCGAGTTGGAAGATGCCCGCCTCGGGCGTGTCGAGCAGCGAACAGAAGATCGACGGGCTGTCGAATTCCGGCCAGCAGAAAAAATCCACGCTGCCTCGATCGTTCACCAGCGCAGCGGTGCGCATGTCGCCGATGATGCCGTGGTTTTCGATGGGGCTTTGCGGCTCGTCATGATCAGCCATTGCCGCGGAATCCTGGATACAGACTCATCCCGCCGTCGATGAACAGCGTGGTGCCTACCACGTAGTCGGACAAGTCCGACGCCAGCCAGACCACCGCGTTGGCAACGTCCTCGACATCGCCTACACGACCGTAAGGAATCAGCTGCAGCAGTTTTTGCTCCTGCTCACCTTCGGTGGCCTCGCGGTTGATGGCCGTGCGGATGGCGCCGGGGGCGATGCTGTTGATGCGGATGCGCTGATGGCTGGTTTCCTGGGCCAGGCTCTGCATCAGCAGATCGACACCGCCCTTGGAAGCAGCGTAATTGACGTGGCCGGCCCAGGGAATGCGCTGGTGCACCGAGCTCATGTGGATGATCTTGCCAGCGGCCCGGGACACGCCCTGGCGAATGCCCTGGCGATTGAAAATCCGCAGGGCGGCACGGGCACAGAGGAACTGACCGGTGAGGTTGGTGCCGATCACCGTGTTCCAGTCTTCCAGGCTCATGTCGACAGCGGCAGCGTCTTTTTGCAGGCCGGAATTGGCGACCAGGATGTCCAGCGTGCCAAAGGCTTCGAGGGTCTTGGCAAATAGCTGTTCGACGTCCTGCTCCTTCGAAACATCGGCGCCGACGGCGATCGCGCGGCCGCCATTGTCATTGATCTGGCGAGCCAGGTCTTCGGCCGGACCGGCATTGGAATGGTAGTTGAGCACCACGGCGGCACCGGCCTGCGCCAACGCCTTGGCCGAGCCTGCGCCAATGCCGGAGCTGGCGCCAGTGACGAGGGCGACTTGGTGGTCGAGGGTTATCTGCATGGTTTAGCACCTGGAGTGAAGGGCCTTACCTGCTGACTGGCGTGAGGTGTGCAGAGTTCAGTCAGGCGCAGCGATCTTCATCCTCCAGCCACATTTGGATATCACCCAAGCAATGCCTGGCCGCTACCAACCCCGCCCCGAGTTGACCCAGAAATTCACCGACAGCGACGTCGACACCGACTCCACCTGGTGAAACCAACCCTCCGGCAAAAACAGCAGGTCTCCAGCCTCCAGCGTCACCCGCAGGAAAGTCACGTCCCGGGCCCGCGGGAAGCGTTGATAGTCCGGCGCGTCGGGATTGAAATCACAGCCGTCCAGACCGCCTTGGGGCGCTGTGGACCAAGTGCCCAGCGCCTCACGGTGATGCGGCGCGGCGAGGGTGAATATCTTCTGTCCCCAAACCTGGGCGAACAGGTTATCGGTGTCATCGCGATGCAGCGGCGTCAGGGTGCCCTTGGGGCCGATCCAGATGCGCGGCGGGATGAACAGCGACGGGTCGAAGTAGGGCGGATATTGGATCTGCTCCAGCAATTGCGCCGGCAAAATGTTGTTGCCCATATAAGCCGGTGGTTCACCCTCGGTACTCTTGACCGCCGGGCTGTCCAGGGAGGCGATGAATTCGGCCATGGAGGTGGAACGGAAATCGCGCTCGGTGGAGAAAGTTTTCTTCACGTAGTCGCCATGGCGCGTGATGCCTTGCAGTTGGGCAAAGTGCACCAGCGATTCCTCGCGGCTGAGCTTGAACAGCGGCCAGTCCTGCAGGGCATTGTTGATGACCAGCGGAATACCGTGGGGCAGATAGCGTGCCTGGAACTCCTGCACTGACAATTCGCTGCGCGGTCGTCGTTCCACCGTGCGTTGGGTGGGCAGGCTGGCGGTGAGTTTTTCGCTGAAGCGCTGCGGGGTAGGGTAGCGCTTGTTCATGTCGACCTTTTCCACCACGCCGCCGCTGTGACGGGCATGGTCGATGATCTGCGGCAGCAAGGTCGCCAGGCCCATGTTGCCGCCGATTTTCAGGCGACCGCTGGCAAACAGTTCCTCGACATTGGCCATGCCGGCCATGATCCCGAGAAAATCCTTTTCCGCCACTTCGATGGTCACGTCGGGGCTGGCGTGCCGACCGGCCTGGGTGTGGCTGCTGGCCCTGACCTCGGACCAGTACGCCTGCTGCGGGCCGAACACGAATTGAAAGACGCCTTCGATACCAACGGCGCCGGCATTGGCGAACAGTTTGCCCAGGATGGTTTGCAGGTCCACGGCGGTCACTCTTGTGGGTTTTGGTCTTGGCAGGTAACGAGGACCGGGATCGGAAATTTAGCCCCCACTGCTGACCACCGCCCTAGCGCGTCGCCACCATGAACACCCGAGGAAATGGCAGCAGCACTGTCCCATCGTCCAGGGCCGGATAAGCCTGTTCGATTGCCTTGAGGTATAACGCCAGGTATTGCTCGCGCTGCGTCTCATCCAGCGGATCGAGAAACGGTCGCAAGCCGCTGCCCTTGAACCACTCCACCACGCCCGCCGCGCCGCCAGCGAGTGGGTGGTGATAGACCGTGCGCCACACGTCGACGCGGGTGCAGTGGGGCTTGAGAATCGAGTAATAGGTGCTGGCATCCGCCACTTCAGTGCGCGTATCAGCCGCCCCCGCCAGTTGGCTGGCCCATGGACCATTGGCGGCGATTTCGCGCATCAAGCGGTGGGACGGCTGGTGCAGGGTGTCCGGCATCTGGATCGCCAGGCTGCCGCCGCGTGTGAGTTTGTTCACCAGCGAGGGCAACAGGCTGGCGTGATCGGGCAACCATTGCACCACGGCGTTGGCGAAGATCACGTCGAACGGCCCGGGTTCGTTCCATCGGCCGATGTCGGCGATGTCGAAGGCGACGGCGGGCAAACGCTGGCGAGCGGCTTCGATCATGTCGCCGGAACTGTCCAAGCCGCGCACTGCGGCACCGGCGAAATGTTCCAGCAAAAGCTCCGTCGAATTGCCGGGGCCGCAGCCCAGGTCGATCACCGAGTGCGCTTGCGTGGCGGGAATGGCCGCCAGCAGGTCCCGGGCCGGGCGGGTGCGTTCCTGTTCAAATGCGACGTACTGTTTAGCGGACCAGCTCATGGCGTTCTCCTGTGGGTTGGAGCGAATCGAGGTGCCGCCAGTATAGGGTTGAGTGGAGAATATGCAGCGAGCGTAACGGTTTTGACTAAATCGGCGGGTTACGATTTCGTTATCTTCCCTACACCACCGATCGGAGAGAACCGCAGTGACTCAACTGACCCTGCTGTGCCTGCCTTATTCCGGCGCCAGCGCGATGGTGTACAGCCGTTGGCGGCGCACATTGCCGTCATGGCTGCAGGTGCAGCCAGTAGAGCTGCCGGGACGCGGGGCGCGGTTCGGCGAGCCGCTGCACACCGACATGGGCCCATTGGCGACGCAGCTGGCGCGGGAGCTGTACCCGACGCTCCAGGCCCCTTACGCGGTGTTCGGTCACAGCCTCGGCGCGCTACTGGCCTGCGACATTGCCCATGCCCTGCGCGAACTGGGTTGCCCGGAGCCGGTGGCGCTATTTGCCTCGGGCACCGCGGCGCCGACGATGCGAGCCGATTATGATCGGGGTTTCGCCGAACCGAAAACCGACGCGCAACTGATCGAGCAATTGCGCACCCTCAACGGCACCAGCGAAGAAGTGTTGGGCAATGAAGAACTGATGGCGCTGACCTTGCCGATCCTGCGGGCGGATTTCCTGCTGTGCGGGCGCTTCCAGCCCCGGGTGCGCCCGCCGCTCAACTGCCCGGTGCATGTCTTCGGCGGCACCACCGACAAGGCCACCACCGAGCAACTGATTGGCTGGCGCCAGGAGACCAGCGGAAGCTTTTCGGTGGACATGCTGGCGGGCGGGCACTTTTTCATTCATGAGCACGAGGCCAGGGTACTGCGGCTGATCAAGGATCAGTTGAGCGTGCATCACCGCCGGCATGGGCTGGCGATCAGCGCGTGACCAAAATCCCAACTTCATTTTAAAACGCAGCCCCCCTTGTGGGAGCGAGCCTGCTCGCGATGGCGTCGTGTCAGTCAACGAACTGCAAACTGACACTCCGCATCGCGAGCAGGCTCGCTCCCACAGATGGATGTGCATGACGCTCCAATCCCCCGTTTTACCCCGCTTGCTGATACAAATTCTCAAACGCTAATTTTTCCGGTCTGCATTCGTTTTATAGGGACGACTTTGCCTTTGTGCCTTGTGCCCACTGATACCGGATACCCCAGAAATGAATGCTGAAGACGCCTTGAAACTTGCTCGCCGGTTTATCGGGTTGCCCCTGCAAAAGCGCCAGATGTTCCTGGCGGCACTGGACAAGGAAGGGGTGGCGTTCAGCGGCTTTCCCATCCCCCAGGGCGTCGAGGCCGAGGATCGCCAGGCCCTGTCCTATGCCCAGCAGCGCATGTGGTTTCTCTGGCAGCTTGAGCCGGACAGCGGCGCCTACAACCTGCCGGGTGCGGTGCGGCTCAAAGGCAGGTTGGACCTGCAGGCCCTGGAGCAGGCTTTCGCCAGCCTGGTGGCGCGACATGAAACCCTGCGCACGGTGTTCCAGCGCCAGGCCGACGACAGCCTCGTGCAAGTGCCAATGACCGCGCCGCTGCTGATCGAGCAAGAAGATTACAGTGCCCTGGCAGCCGTCGAGCGCGAGCTGGCGGTGGCCGAGGCGGCGCAGCAACAGTCGCTGCGGCCGTTCGATCTGGCGGTCGGGCCGCTGCTGCGGGTCAAGCTGCTCAAGCTCGGCGAGCGCGAGCATGTGCTGTTGCTGACCTTGCATCACATCGTCTCCGACGGTTGGTCGATGAACGTGCTGATCGACGAATTCGTCCGCTGCTACGACGCTCATCAAGCGGGGCAGTCGCCGCAACTTGCACCGCTGCCGATCCAGTACAGCGACTATGCCTTGTGGCAGCGCCGCTGGCTCGAAGCGGGGGAGCAGGCGCGGCAGCTTGAGTATTGGCAGGCGCAACTCGGCGATGAGCATCCGGTGCTGGAACTGCCGACCGATCACGCGCGCCCGGTCATGCCGAGCTATCGCGGCAGCCGTCATGAATTCGCCATCGATAGCGCCTTGGCGGAACAGCTGCGCAGCACGGCCCAGCAGCATGGCGTCACGCTGTTCATGCTTCTTCTGAGCGCGTTCAACGTGTTGTTGCATCGCTACAGCGGCCAGCCGGATATCCGCGTCGGCGTGCCGATCGCCAACCGCAATCGCGATGAAATCGAAGGCCTGATCGGCTTCTTCGTCAACACCCAGGTGCTGCGTACCGAACTCGACGGACAAATGCGCGTCGTCGATTTGCTCCGCGCCGTCAAAGAGGTCGCCCTCGGTGCCCAGGCCCATCAGGACCTGCCGTTCGAGCGCCTGGTCGACGCCTTGAAGCTGGAGCGCAGCCTCAGCCATACGCCGCTGTTCCAGGTGATGTACAACCATCAGCCGCATGTGGCCGACATCACCACGATCAGCACCGCGTCGGGGCTGGAACTGGGCATGCTCGACTGGCAAGGCCGCACCACCCAGTTCGACCTGACCCTGGACACCTTTGAGAAGGCCGGCAAGTTGCACGCCGCGCTGACGTACGCCAACGATCTGTTCGAAGCGCCGACCATCGCGCGCATGGCGCGGCATTGGCTGCGTTTGTTGGCGGCGATGGTCGCCGATCCGTCGCAGCGCATCGGCGAATTGCCGCTGCTCGATGCCCACGAGCAGCAGACCCTGGTGCATGGCTGGAACGCCACCGCCCAGCGCTACCCGACCGAACGGTGCATGCATCAACTGATTGAAGCGCAGGCCGTGCGCACCCCAGACGCATTGGCGTTGACGTTTGGCCAGCACAGCCTGACCTACGCCCAGCTTGATGCCCGCGCCAACCAGTTGGCCCATCTTCTGCGCGAGCACGGTGTGCAGCCGGACAGCCTGGTGGGGGTCTGTGTCGAGCGTTCGATGGAAATGGTGATCGGCCTGCTGGCGATCCACAAGGCCGGCGGCGCCTATGTGCCACTGGATCCGGAGTACCCGCAGGAACGCCTGGCCTACATGATCGAAGACAGCGGCATCGCCTTGCTGCTGACCCAGGGTTCGCTGTCGGCGGGGCTGCCTACCGATGGCGTCACCGTGATCCTGCTCGACCAGCCGGCCGGCTGGCTCGATGGCTACAGCGAGCGTCGCCTCGAAGTGACCGTTGATCCGCTGAGCCTGGCCTACGTGATCTATACCTCCGGCTCCACTGGCAACCCCAAGGGTGCCGGCAACAGCCATGCGGCCCTGGTCAACCGTTTGTGCTGGATGCAGCAGGCCTACGGCCTGGACGACAGCGACGCGGTGTTGCAGAAAACCCCATTCAGCTTCGACGTGTCGGTGTGGGAATTCTTCTGGCCGTTGATGACCGGTGCGCGCCTGGTCATGGCCGCGCCGGGCGCGCACCGCGACCCGCTGCAATTGATCGATACCATCAACCGTTACGGCATCAGCACGCTGCACTTCGTGCCGTCGATGCTGCAAGCGTTTATCCATGAGCCGGGTGTGGAACGCTGCGAAGGGCTCAAGCGCATCGTCTGCAGTGGCGAGGCCTTGCCGCTTGACGCGCAGCATCAGGTCTTCGCCAAGTTGCCGAACGCCTCGCTCTACAACCTCTACGGTCCGACCGAAGCGGCCATCGACGTGACCCATTGGACCTGCGTCGACGAAGGCGCCGATTGCGTGCCGATCGGGCAGCCAATCGCCAACCTGCGCACCCATGTGCTCGACGCGCAACTGAAGCCGGTGCCGTGGGGCGTGCCCGGTGAGCTGTACCTGGGCGGGGCGGGGCTGGCCCGCGGTTATCACCGACGCCCGGCGTTGAGTGCCGAGCGCTTTGTGCCGTGCCCGTTCCACGCCGGCGAGCGCCTGTATCGCAGCGGTGACCGGGTGCGTCAGCGCGCCGACGGCGTGATCGAATACCTGGGCCGCCTCGACCATCAGGTAAAGCTGCGCGGCCTGCGCATCGAGCTGGGCGAAATCGAAGCCCGGCTGGCGCAACATCCGCTGGTGCGCGAGGCGGTGGTGTTGGTGCAGGACGGCACGCACCTGGTGGGTTACCTGGTGCTGGAAACCTCCCAGCCACCCGAGCAATGGCAACAGGACGTCAAGGCCTGGTTACTCGGTGGCCTGCCGGAATACATGGTGCCGACTTACCTGATGCCCTTGGCCAGGTTACCGGTCACCGCCAACGGCAAACTGGACCGCAAGGCCCTGCCACAACCGGACGCCGCGCCGCAGCAAGCGTTCGTCGCGCCACAAGATGCGCTGCAGATCGCGCTGGCTGAAATCTGGCAGGACGTACTGGGGCTGGAGCGGGTCGGCCTCGAAGACAATTTCTTCGAGCTGGGCGGTGACTCGATCATCTCGATCCAAGTGGTGAGCCGTGCCCGGCAGCTCGGCATTCGCGTCAACCCACGCGACCTGTTCCAACACCAGACCGTGCGCAGCCTGGCGCTGGTCGCCCGGGTCGAACATCACAACGCAGTGGACCAGGGGGCGGTCACCGGTGAGGCCCTGCTCGGGCCGATCCAGCGGCAGTTTTTCTCGCGGCCGATGCAGGCCCGCGAGCACTGGAACCAGTCGTTGCTGCTGAGCCCTCGCGAGCCGTTGAACAGCCTATGGCTCGACGCGGCGCTGACCTGCGTCATCAATCATCACGACGCCTTGCGCCTGCGCTTCATCGAAGGCGCGGATGGCTGGCAGCAGAGCCACGGGCCGTTGCAGCAAAGCGCTGGCCTGTGGCTGCGCGATGCCCAATCCATCGAGCGACTGAATGCGCTGTGTGACGAAGCGCAGCGCAGCCTCGACTTGCAGGACGGGCCGTTGTTGCGGGCCATGCTGGTCAATCTGGCCGATGGCAGCCAGCGGCTGGCGCTGATCATCCATCACTTGGTGGTGGATGGCGTGTCGTGGCGCGTGTTGCTGGAAGATTTGCAGCAGGCCTACGAACAACTGGCGGCGGGCGGCGGCGTTACGTTGCCGGCCAAGACCAGTGCGTTCCAGCGCTGGACTGCGGGCCTGAGTGCCGAAGCGCCGCGCTTCAACGATCAGTTGGCCTATTGGAAGAGCCAGCACCAGGGCGCGTTGGACCTGCCCTGCGAACGTCCGCAAGGCAGCCTGGAAAACGCCCACGGCGCGAAGATCGAATGGCGTCTGGACGCCGGGCTGACCCGGCAGTTGTTGCAACAGGCACCAGCGGCGTATCGCACGCAGGTCAATGATCTGCTGCTCACCGCGTTGGCCCGCACTATCAGTCGCTGGAGCGGGCACTCGGGCACGCTGGTCGAGCTCGAAGGCCATGGTCGTGAAGACCTGTTCGAGGACATCGACCTGACCCGCACGGTCGGTTGGTTCACGAGCCTGTTCGCGGTGAATCTGAGCGCTGCCGACGACCTCGGCGATTCGATCAAGGCGATCAAGGAGCAACTGCGCGGCGTTCCGCACAAAGGCCTGGGCTATGGCGTGCTGCGTCATCTGGCGGCGCCTTCGGTGCAAGCCGAACTGGCGGACCTGCCGCCAGCGCGCATCACGTTCAATTACCTGGGCCAGTTCGACCGTCAGTTCGACGAATCGGCGCTGTTCGTGCCATCCGGCGAAAGCAGCGGCGTGGCCCAGGATCCGACGGCGCCCTTGGCCAACTGGCTGACCGTGGAGGGGCAGGTGTATGGCGGCGAACTGACGATGAGTTGGGGCTTCAGCTGTGAGATGTTCGACGGCGCGACCGTGCAGCGACTGGTCGATCGATATGCCGTCGAGCTCACGGCGCTGATCGAGCATTGCGTCAACCTGGCCGCGCCGCAAGCCACGCCGTCGGATTTCCCGCTGGCCCGCCTTACCCAGGCGCAACTCGATGGGTTGCCAGTATCGACCGGCCAACTCGACGACATCTATCCGCTGTCGCCGATGCAGCAGGGTTTGTTATTCCACACCCTCTACGAGCACGCCGCGGGCGAATACGTCAACCAGCTGCGGGTGGACGTCCAAGGCTTGGACGTCGAGCGTTTCCGCGCGGCGTGGCAGGCGTGCATGGATGGGCAGGACATCCTGCGCAGCGGTTTCGTCTGGCAAGGTGACTTGCAGGAGCCGTTGCAGATCGTCCACAAAGAACTGCCAGTGCCATTCACCGTGCTGGACTGGCGTGAACGTGCCGACCAGCCGCAGGCCCTTGCCGCGCTGGCCGAGGATGAGCGCGCGAAAGGCTTCGATCTGAGTCGGGCGCCCTTGTTGCGTTTGGTGCTGGTGCAGACCGGTGTCGGTCAATGGCATTTGATCTACACCCACCACCACATCCTGATGGATGGCTGGAGCAACGCACAGCTGCTCGGCGAAGTAATGCAACGCTACAGCGGCCGTGTGCCGGCCAGCATCACCGGCCGTTACCGTGACTACATCGCTTGGCTGCAACGCCAGGACGCTCAAATCAGCGAGGCTTTCTGGAGCGCTCAACTGGCCACCCTGCAGGAGCCGACCCGGTTGGCGCGGGTCATGTCCGCCAGCGAGACCCACAGCGGTCATGACGACCATTACCAGACCCTGGATGCGACTCGCACCCACGCCCTGGAACAGTTCGCCCGCCAGCAAAAGGTCACCCTCAACACCTTGGTCCAAGCGGCGTGGCTGTTGCTGCTGCAACGCTATACCGGCCATGACAGCGTGGCCTTCGGTGCCACCGTCGCCGGTCGGCCGGCGGACCTGCCGGGCATCGAGCAGCAAGTCGGCCTGTTCATCAACACCTTGCCGGTGATCGCCGCGCCGCGTCCGGACCAGTCGGTCGGTGCCTGGCTGCAAGCGGTGCAAGCGCAGAACCTGAGCCTGCGAGAGTTCGAACACACGCCATTGGCGGACGTCCAGCGCTGGGCCGGGCAGGGCGGCGAGGCGCTGTTCGACAACATCCTGGTGTTCGAGAACTACCCGATTGCCCAGGCGCTGCAACAGGGCAGGGAACAGGACGTGGTGTTCGGCGAGGTCACCCATCTGGAGCAAACCCACTATCCGTTGAGCGTTGCCGTGACCCTCGGCCAGACACTGGCGTTGCACTACAGCTTCGACCGGGCGCATTTCAGCCCGGCGGCCATCGCCGGCATCAGCGCTCACTTGATGCATCTGCTGGAAACCTTCGCTGAATCGGCGACCCGTAACCTCGGGCAAATCGCCCTGGTCAGCAGCGCGGAACAATCCCGGCAACAGGCGGCCAATCACCCGCAGCCGTACCCGACCGATGTCGCGGTGCATCAGCGCATCGCCCAACTGGCGGCGCAGCAACCGCAGAGCACGGCGGTGATCTTCGACGGGCAACGTTTCAGCTATGGCGACATCGACCGCCGGGCGAACCAACTGGCGCACGCCTTGATTGCCCGTGGTGTCGGCCCGGAAACCCGGGTCGGCGTGGCCCTGCCGCGCAGCGAAGGGGTGATTGTCGCGCTGCTGGCGGTGCTCAAGGCCGGCGCCGCTTACGTGCCGCTGGACACCCGCTACCCGCGCGAGCGCCTGGCGTACCTGATCGAGGATTCGGGATTGGCGCTGTTGCTCACCGATTCCCGGGTGTCGGCGCAATTGCCCCTGGAAGGGGCCGCCCAGGTGTTGGAGTTCGACCGCCTCGACCTGAGCCAGCAACCACTGGAGGCGCCATCCGTCCTGGTCGATCCTCAGAACCTGGCGTACGTCATCTACACCTCCGGCTCCACCGGCAACCCCAAAGGCGTGAGCGTGGCCCATGGGCCGCTGGCGATGCATTGCCAGGCCATCGGCGAGCGCTACGAGATGCAGGGCAGCGACTGCGAATTCCATTTCATGTCCTTTGCCTTCGACGGCGCCCATGAGCGCTGGCTCACCAGCCTGACTCACGGCGCCTCGCTGCTGATTCGCGACGACAGCCTGTGGACCCCGGAGCAAACCTACAACGCGATGCGCGAGCACGGCGTGACGGTGGTGGCGTTCCCGCCGGTGTACCTGCAACAACTGGCCGAGCACGCCGAGCGCGAAGGCAATCCGCCCAAGGTGCGCATTTATTGCTTCGGCGGCGATGCCGTGCCCAACGCCAGTTTCGAACGGGTCAAGCGCGCCCTCGATCCGCAATTCATCATCAACGGCTACGGCCCGACCGAAACCGTGGTCACGCCGCTGATCTGGAAAGCCGGCCGCGAGGTGGCGTGTGGCGCCGCCTATGCGCCCATCGGCAGCCGCATCGGCGACCGCAGCGCCTACGTGCTGGATGCTGATCTGAACCTGCTGCCCCAAGGCATGGCCGGTGAGCTGTACCTGGGCGGCAGCGGGTTGGCCCGGGGCTACCTGAACCGTCCGGGCCTGACGGCCGAGCGATTTGTCGCCGACCCGTTCAGTACGGTCGGCGGCTTGCTGTATCGCACCGGGGACCTGGTGCGCCAACGCGCCGACGGCACCTTCGATTACCTGGATCGCATCGACAACCAAGTGAAGATTCGCGGTTTTCGCATCGAGCTGGGCGAAGTCGAAGCCAGCCTGCGAGCCCTGGACGGCGTGCGCGAAGCGGTCGTCGTGGCCCAGGAAGGCGCTGCCGGCAGCGGCAAGCGGCTGGTGGCCTATGTCGTGGCCGAGCAGGCGGAGGCCTTGCTTGAGGCATTCACCGAGCAGCTACGCGAGCAACTCAGGGCGACCCTGCCGGCGCACATGGTCCCGGCGTACCTGTTGCTGCTCGAACGCCTGCCACTGACGCCGAACGGCAAGCTCGACCGCAAGAACCTGCCCAAGCCCGACGTCAGCCAACTGCAGCAAGCCTACGTGGCACCCCGCAGCGCGCTGGAACAACAACTGGTATCGATCTGGCAGGACGTGCTCAAGCTTGGGCAAGTCGGCCTGCGGGACAACTTCTTCGAGTTGGGTGGCGATTCCATCGTCTCGATCCAGGTGGTCGGCCGCGCCCGTCAGACCGGGATTCATTTCACGCCGAAAGACTTGTTCCAGCACCAGACCATCGAGAGGCTGGCAACGGTGGCCCGCGTGGGCGCAACCAGCCAAGCCATCGATCAAGGCCCGGTGAGCGGTGAACTGATCCTGTTGCCGGTGCAGCAGGTGTTCTTCGACGAGGCCATCCCACAGCGTCAGCACTGGAACCAGTCGGTGATGCTCAAACCCACGCAACCGCTGGACGCCGGGGTGCTGGCGCAAGCCTTGGCCGCGCTGGTCGTGCATCACGATGGCCTGCGCTTGGGCTTCAGCCAAGAAGGCGAAGGCTGGCAGGCCCGCTACCGTTCGCCGGCCAGTCGTTGCGACGACCTGCTCTGGGTGGCGGACATCGCGGACGCCGAGGCCCTGCACAGCATCGGCAACAAGGCGCAACGCAGCCTGGAGCTGCGCGACGGGCCGCTGCTGCGAGGGGTGCTGGCGAACCTGAACGACGGCAGCCAACGGTTGCTGCTGGCGATCCATCACTTGGTGGTAGACGGCGTGTCGTGGCGGATTCTGTTCGAAGACCTGCAAGGCGCCTACCGTCAGTTGCTCGCCGGGCAAGCGTTGCGATTGCCGGCGAAAACCACTTCGGCGCAGATCTGGGCCGAACGATTGCAAGGCTATGCCCGCAGCGCCCCGTTGCAGGCAGAACTGGCGTATTGGCAGGCGCACCTTGAGGGCGTCGATGGGCAATTGCCGATGGACAACCCTTCAGGCGGTCGGCAAAACCGCCTCGCGCAAACCGTGCGCACCCGACTCGATGCGTCACTGACCCGCCAATTGCTGCAAGACGCGCCCAAGGCCTACCGCACCCAGGTCAACGACGTGCTGCTTACCGCCCTGGCCCGGGTCATCGTGCGCAGGACCGGCAGCGACAGTGCCTTGATCCAGCTCGAAGGGCACGGCCGTGAAGCCTTGTTCGATAATGTCGACCTGACCCGCACGGTCGGTTGGTTCACCAGTCTTTACCCGGCCAGGCTCACGCCGGTGACCGACCTGGGGAACTCGCTGAAACAGATCAAGGAACAGCTGCGGTCGATTCCGAACAAGGGCCTGGGCTTTGGTGCCCTGGCGCACCTGGCCGATGACGCGTCGCGGGCGACCCTGGCCCGGCTACCCGTACCGCGCCTGACGTTCAACTACCTGGGCCAGTTCGACGCCAGTTTCAACGAGGCCGATGGCGCCTTGTTCGTACCGGCCGGCGAAGGTGCAGGGGACGAGCTGGACCCCGAAGCACCGCTGTCCAACGTCCTGGCGGTTAACGGTCAGGTGTTCGGCGGTGAGCTGAACCTGGGCTGGACCTTCAGCCGCGAGCAGTTCAACGAAACCACTGTCCAGGCCCTGGCCGACGATTACGCCCGTGAACTGCAAGCGTTGATCGAACATTGCTGCGACGGCGAGCAGGGCGGCGTAACGCCGTCGGACTTCCCCCTGGCACGCCTGAACCAGCAGCAGGTGGATGGCTTGCCTGTGGCGGCGGCGCAAATCGCTGATGTGTATCCGCTGTCTCCGATGCAACAGGGCATGCTGTTCCATGGCGTCTACGGCGATGCCAGTGGCGACTACATCAACCAACTGTGCCTGGACGTGGAAGGGCTGGACCCGGAACGTTTCCGCCAGGCCTGGCAGGCGGCGGTGGACGCCCATGACATCCTGCGGAGCCGGGTCGTCTGGCAGGGAGATCTTCCCGAGCCCGTGCAGTTGGTCAGCAAGCACCTGCAACTGCCTTACAGTCTCCATGTCTTGCGGGCCGACGAAACCTTGCAGGCGTTGGCCGATGCCGAGCGCCGGCAACTGGACCTGAGCGCGCCGGCGCTGTTGCGGTTGATGATCGTGCGCCTCGACGAGCAGCGTTATCACCTGATCTACACCCACCACCACATCCTGATGGATGGCTGGAGCAATTCGCAGTTGCTCGGCGAAGTGCTGCAACGCTACAGCGGCCAGGCTGTCGCCGGACCGGGCAGCCGTTATCGCGATTACATTGCCTGGCTGCAACGCCAGGACGTCGCCGCCAGCGAAGCATTCTGGACGCCAGCGCTGCAACGCCTGGAGACGCCGACGCGGCTGGCCGATGTCATTGCCAACTCGGGGCCGGTGGGCAGCGGTCATGGCGATCACGTGCAGGTATTGGACGAGGCACTGACGCGCCGCCTGGAAGCCTTTGCCCGTGCTTCGAAAGTCACCGTCAACACGCTGGTGCAGGCGGCGTGGCTGCTGTTGTTGCAGCGTTACACCGGCAAGGACACCGTGGCGTTCGGCGCGACGGTGGCCGGTCGCCCGGCGGATTTGCCCGGCATCGAGCAGCAGATCGGTTTGTTCATCAACACCTTGCCGGTGATCGCCAGCCCTCGGGCCGAGCAGTCCCTGGACAGCTGGCTGCAAGCGGTGCAAGGGCAGAACCTGGCGCTGCGGGAGTTCGAGCACACCGCGTTGCTGGACATCCAGCGCTGGGCCGGGCAGGGCGGTGAGGCGCTGTTCGACAGCCTGCTGGTGTTCGAGAACTACCCGATTGCCCAGGCCTTGGAGCAAGGCGCACCGGACGGCCTGTGCTTCGGTCCGGCGACAACAGAAGAACAGACCCACTATCCGTTGACGCTGCTGGTGGGCCTGGATCGGCAGTTGACGGTACACATGAGTTATCAAAGGGCGAGTTTCCAACCCGCCAGCGTCGCGAGGCTGGCGGCGCACCTGGCGCACTTGTTGGGCCAGATGACCGGGCAGGGCGAGCGCTGCCTGGGTGAGCTGTCGATGCTCGAGTTCGATGAGTATCAGCGCCTGACCCATGATTGGAACCCGGTGGACGCGCCGTTCGAGCAAACCCTGTGCATCCACCAGATCATCGCCCGCCAGGCCGAAGCCACGCCGGACGCCTTGGCCGTGACCTTCGCCCACACCCAGCTGAGCTACAGCGAACTCGACGGCCGCGCCAATCGCCTGGCCCACAAGCTCATCGAACTGGGCGTGGGCCCGGAGGTGCGCGTGGGCGTGGCGATGCCGCGCTCCGAGCATCTGCTGATCGCCTTGCTGGCGGTGCTCAAGGCCGGCGGTGCCTACGTGCCGCTGGATCCGGATTATCCGGCCGAACGTGTGGCGTACATGCTCGACGACAGCCGTGCCCGTGTGTTGCTGACCGAGCAAGCGGTGGCGGCGACGCTCACCGTTCCGGCTGAAACCACTGTGCTGATGCTGGATCGGATTCAGCTGGGCGAATACCCATTGAGCGCGCCGCCTACCTCGGTCGCCGCCGACAACCTCGCCTACGTGATCTACACCTCCGGCTCCACCGGCCAACCCAAGGGCGTGGCGATTGCCCATCGCAACGTGCTGGCGCTGATCGATTGGTCGAAATCGGTCTACAGCCGCGACGACATCCAAGGCGTGCTCGCGTCCACCTCGGTGTGCTTCGACTTGTCGGTATGGGAGCTGTTCGTGACCCTGGCCAACGGCGGCTCGCTGATCATCGCCCGTAACGCGTTGGAATTGCCGCAACTGCCGGCTCGGGATCAGGTGCGGCTGATCAACAGCGTGCCGTCGGCCATCGCCGCCTTGCAGCGCAACGGTGAAATCCCCGCCAGCGTGCGCATCATCAACCTGGCCGGTGAGCCGCTCAAACAAAGCCTTGTGGAAGCGCTGTACCAATGTGAATACCCAGGTGGGAGCGGGCTTGCTCGCGAAAGCGGTGGGTCAATCAACGATGGGCCAACTGACAGGACGCCTTCGCGAGCAAGCCCGCTCCCACAAGTTGGCGGGGTTGAGCATGTGTACGACCTTTACGGCCCCTCGGAAGACACCACCTATTCCACCTGGACCCGCCGCACCGCCGGCGGTACGGCGAACATTGGCCGGCCCCTCAAGCACACCGCTGCCTACCTGCTCGACGCTGACCTGCAACCGGTGCCTCAAGGTGTCTCGGCCGAGCTGTACCTGAGCGGCGCGGGCATCACCCGTGGCTACCTCGGTCGGGCCGCGATGACCGCCGAGAAGTACGTGCCCAACCCGTTCTCCAGCAGCGGCGAGCGCTTGTACCGCAGCGGCGACCTGAGCCGTTATCGCGCCGATGGTGTGCTCGAATATCAAGGCCGGATCGACCATCAGGTGAAGATTCGTGGTTTGCGTATCGAACTGGGGGAAATCGAAGCGCGGCTGTTGCAACAACCCCAGGTGCGCGAAGCGGCGGTACTGGCCCAGGACGCCCCGGGTGGTCAGCAATTGGTGGCCTACGTGGTTGCCCCGGCGCTGGACCTGGGCGTCGGCGAAGACCTGCGGGCCTTGCGCGATCAACTCAAGGCGGGCCTCCGGGCGCATTTGCCCGATTACATGGTCCCGGCCCACGTGCTGTTCCTCGACCAATTGCCCCTGACTCCCAACGGCAAGCTCGACCGCAAGGCCTTGCCCGCCCCGGAAACCGCCTTGCTACAGGCCAGTTATGTCGCACCGGCCACTGAACTCGAACAGCAGGTCGCGGCGATTTGGGCGCAAGTACTCACGGTGGAACGCGTAGGCCTGAACGATCACTTCTTCGAGCTGGGCGGCCACTCGCTGCTGGCAGTCAATGCCGTGTCGCGCATGGCCCTCGAACTGGGGTTGACCCTGACCCCCCAGCTGATTTTCCAGCAACCGGTCCTGAAGGATTTTGTCGCGCAACTCGACGCCGGAGACGGGCCGATCAACGAACAGAAACTGAACAAGCTGGAAGCCCTGCTTGATGAAATGGAGGAAGTCTGATGGACAAGAGTGTTGCTTTGAGGATTGCCAAGCGCTTTATCACTCTGCCGCTGGACAAACGCAGGCTGTACCTGGAAAAGATGCTCGAGGAGGGTGTTTCGCCGGCCAACCTGCCGATCCCCGAGGTGCGCTCCGGGTTTGAACACATCCCGCTGTCCTACGCCCAGGAGCGCCAATGGTTCCTGTGGCTGATGGATCCCCATAGCTCGGCCTATCACATCCCCACAGCCCTGCGCCTCAAAGGGCACCTGGACGTGGCGGCCCTGGAACGCAGCTTCAACGCCTTGGTCGAGCGCCATGAGAGTTTGCGAACCACCTTCATCGAGCATGGCGAGCAGGCCGTGCAGGTCATCCACCCGCACCTGCCGCTGCGCATCGCGGTGCAGACGTTGCCAGCCGGTTCGTCGACCCGCCAGGACGACAGCATCAAGGCGTTTGTCGACGCTGAAACCGCGCGCCCGTTCGACCTGCGCCAAGGGCCGTTGCTGCGGGTATCGCTGTTGAAAGTCGGCGACGACGACCATGTGCTGGCGCTGATCCAGCACCACATCATCTCCGATGGCTGGTCGATGCAAGTGCTGGTGGATGAACTGGTGCGCCACTATGCCTTCAACACCGCCGGACTGCCGCTGGTATTGCCGGAGCTGAGCGTGCAGTACGCCGATTATGCGATCTGGCAGCGTCACTGGCTGGAGGCCGGTGAGCGCGAGCGGCAACTGGCCTATTGGGTCCAGACCCTGGGCGACGAACAACCGGTCCTGGAGCTGCCCCTCGATCATCCACGCCCGCCTGTGCAGAGTTTTCGCGGTGCGCGTTTGGACCTGAACTTGCCGGCGGAGCTGGGCGCGGCGCTCAAGCAACTGGCCCAGCGCGAAGGCGCGAGTCTGTTCATGGTGCTGCTGGCTTCGTTCCAGGCCTTGCTGCACCGCTACAGCGGTCAGCCGCAGATCCGCGTCGGCGTGCCGGTGGCCAACCGCAACCGGGTCGAGACTGAAGGCCTGATCGGCTTCTTCGTCAACACCCAGGTGCTCAATGCCCATATCGACGGCCAGTTGCCGTTCGATCGCTTGCTCAATCAGGTCAAGCAAGCGGCGATGGCCGCCCAGGCGCATCAGGATCTGCCCTTCGAGCAACTGATCGAAGCCTTGCAGCCGGAACGCAGCCTCAGCCACAGCCCGATCTTCCAGGTCATGTTCAACCACCAGACGGCCAGCGAAAAAGACCGCCAGTTGCAACTGCCGCAACTGAGTATCGAGGACCTGGTGTGGGAAGGGCGCACCGCCCAGTTCGACCTGACCCTGGGCACTTATGAAAGCGAGCACGGCGTTGCCGCCGAACTGACCTATGCCACCGATCTGTTCGAACCGCAGACCATCCAACGCCTGGCCCGCCATTGGCAGAACCTGCTTCAGGGCATTGTCGCTGCGCCACAGCAACGCGTTGGTGAGCTGCCATTGCTCGACGCCGCCCAGCAGCGCCTGACGCAGCAGGACTGGTACCGCGTGGTCGACCGCGGCGCTGAAGCCGCATGCGTGCACCTGCGCATCGCCGAACAGGCGCGGCAGACCCCTGATGCAGTGGCGCTGACCATCGAAGGACAGACCTTGACCCATGGGCAACTGGACGCGCGCGCCAACCAGCTCGCCCACCGCCTGATTGCCCTGGGCGTGACGCCTGACCAACCGGTGGGCATCGCCGTGGAGCGCTCGGTGGAGATGATCGTCGGCCTGCTGGCGATCCTCAAGGCCGGTGGCGCCTACGTGCCCCTCGACCCGGCGTACCCGGAGGATCGCCTGGCCTACATGATCGACGACAGTGGCATCGAGCTGCTGTTGACCCAGTCCCGTTTGCAGGAAGTGCTACCGATTCCGGCGACCCTTCGAACCGTGCTGCTGGACCAGCCCGACGCCGCGCTGCGGGATGCTCCGCGCACCTGCCCGGCGGTGCCGCTGACGGCTGGGCACCTGGCCTACGTCATCTACACCTCCGGTTCCACCGGCAAACCCAAGGGCGTGATGGTGCGCCATGGCGCGCTGAGCAATTTTGTCGCCAGCATGATCGACCAGCCGGGCCTTTCGGCCGGTGACCGCATGCTGTCGCTGACAACCTTTTCCTTCGATATTTTCGGCCTGGAAATCTACGGGCCGTTGTCGGTCGGTGCCAGCGTCGTGCTGACCGGCCAGAACGTCCACCAGGATCCCCACGCGGTGCTGGCGCTGATCGAGCGTCATGATGTGACGGTGCTGCAAGCCACGCCTTCGAGCTGGCGCATGCTGCTGGATCATGAGCACGCTGGGTTGTTGGCCGGGCGCACTTTCCTCTGTGGCGGCGAGGCGTTGCCCCAGGAGCTGGCGCAACGCTTGCTGGCCCTTTCGCCAAACGTCTGGAACCTCTACGGCCCGACCGAAACCACGATCTGGTCGGCGGTGCACCCCTTGAGCCAGGAAAACAGCCGCCCATTGCTCGGCAAACCCCTGGACAACACCGCGCTCTATATCGTCGGCAGCGACCTGACCCTCAATCCGCCCGGCGCGCCGGGTGAGCTGCTGATCGGCGGCGACGGGCTGGCGCGCGGCTATTTCCAGCGCCCGGCGCTGACCGCCGAACGCTTCGTGCCCGATCCGTTTTCCAGCACCGGCGAGCGGCTGTATCGCACTGGCGACTTGACCCGCTATCGGGCCGAAGGCGTGGTCGAGTACCTCGGCCGTATCGACCACCAAGTGAAGATCCGTGGCTTGCGGATCGAACTGGGGGAAATCGAAGCGGCGTTGCTGGCCCAGGCCAGTGTGCGCGAAACCGTGGTGGTGGCCCACGAAGGCCCGACCGGTGCGCAACTGGTGGGCTACGTGGTGCCTGCCTCGGCCGAAGCGCTGGACCCCGAGGCCGAGGCCGCCTTGCGTGCGGCGCTCAAAGCCGCGCTCAAGGCGCAGTTGCCCGAGTACATGGTGCCGGCGCACCTGATGTTCCTGGCGCAGCTGCCGTTGACGCCCAATGGCAAGGTCAATCGCAAGGCGTTGCCGGCCCCGGACGCCAGCGCTGTGCAGCGGGCCTACGTTGCGCCGCGCAGTCACGCCGAGCAGCAAGTGGCAGCGATCTGGCAGCAAGTGCTCAAGCTTGAGCAAGTCGGGTTGCAAGACAACTTTTTCGAGCTGGGCGGGCACTCATTGTTGGTGACCCAGGTGGTGTCGCGGGTCCGTCGGGCGCTGGGGATCGAAGTGCCGCTGCGCAGCTTGTTCGAGCACGCCACCCTGGGCGATTTTGTCCAGGCCTTCGACGGCGAACCAGGCGAACAACTGCCGACAATCGCAGTGGTGCCACGTGACCAGCCGCTGCCGCTGTCGTTTGCCCAGGAGCGTCAGTGGTTCCTGTGGAAAATGGACCCTGACAGCGCGGCCTACAACATTCCCAGCGCATTGCGCTTGCGCGGCACGCTGGACAAAGTTGCCCTGGCCTTGAGCTTCGAGGCCCTGGTTGAGCGCCACGAAAGCTTGCGCACCGTGTTCGTCGAAGATGATGGCCGGACCTGCCAACTGATTCGAGCGCAAGGGCAGGTCGATGTCCTCGAACGGCGCCTGGCTGTTGAGGATGAGGCAAGTGTTCAAGCGTTCATCGAACAGCAGACGCAAGCTCCGTTCGACCTCTTGAATGACCCGCCGCTGCGCGTGGCGCTGTTGGAACTGGGCGAGCAGGATCACATCCTGGTGCTGACGCTGCACCACATCGTGTCCGATGCCTGGTCGTTGCAGGTGATGGTCGACGACCTGATGAGCCTGTATTCGGCGTTCAGCCAAGGGCAGCCGTCGCCGCTGCCCGCGCTGTCGATTCAATACGCCGACTATGCCGTCTGGCAGCGCCAATGGATGGCGGCCGGTGAGCGGGATCGACAACTGGCCTACTGGACTGCACAACTGGGCGGCGAACAACCGTTGCTTGCGCTGCCCACCGACCATCCGCGCCCGGCCCGGCAAAGCCTGCGCGGTGCGCGTCTGCCGGTGCGGTTGGACCGCTCGCTCAGTGACGCCCTCAAAGCCGTGGCCCGCCGGGAGAACGTCACGCTGTTTGTGCTGTTGCTCGGCGCTTTCCAGGCCTTGCTGTCTCGCTACAGCGGCCAGGCGGATATTCGGGTCGGGGTGCCGATTGCCAACCGTCAGCGACTGGAAACCGAGCGTCTGATCGGCTTCTTCGTCAATACCCAGGTCTTGCTGGCTCAGTTTGACCGCGACCTGACCGGCGCCGGTTTGCTGCAACAACTCAAGCAGACGGCCATGGCGGCGCAAATGCACCAGGACCTGCCGTTCGAGCAACTGGTCGATGCCTTGCAGCCGCAGCGCAACCTGAGCCACAGCCCGTTGTTCCAGGCCATGTTCAACCATCGCAACGAAACCGCCGCGGTCTTTGACAATGCCTTGCCGGGCCTGTCCGTCGAACCTATCGGTTGGGCGCAACGGACCGCGCAGTTCGACCTGAGCCTGGACACCGTCGACAGCCCCGAAGGCCTGTACGCGGCCCTGACCTACGCCTCGGACCTGTTCGAGCCAGCCACCATCGAGCGCCTGGCCCGGCATTGGCTGAACCTGTTGCGAAACCTCGTGGCGGACGTGCAGCGTCCTGTGGCCCAGTGGACGTTATTGGCTGATGACGAGCGTCAGCACATGCTGATCGATTGGAACGCGACGGCGACTCGATTCCCGCTTGATCGCAGCGTGCAACAGTTGATCGAAGCGCAAGTGCGCCGGACCCCAGACGCCACTGCGCTGGTCTTCGGCGAGCAGCGCTTGAGCTTCGGCGAGTTGAATGCCCGGGCCAATCGTCTGGCGCACCGGCTGATCGACCGCGGCGTCGGCCCGGATGTGCTGGTGGGCATCGCCGCTGAACGCTCGGTTGAAATGGTGCTGGGGCTGCTGGCGATTCTCAAGGCCGGTGGTGCCTACGTCCCCCTGGATCCCGACTACCCACGGGATCGCCTGGCCTATATGTTCGAGGACAGCGGCATCGGTTTGCTGCTGACCCAGGGGCATCTGCTCGATCAATTGCCGATTCCGACGGGCATCGAAAGCCTGGTGCTGGATCTGCCTGACGACGGGCTGTACGCAGGCCGCGAGACCAATCCGGACGTCGAGGTCCACGGCGAAAACCTCGCTTACGTGATCTATACCTCCGGTTCAACCGGCAAGCCCAAGGGCGCGGGCAATCGTCATTCGGCCCTGGTCAACCGATTGTGCTGGATGCAACAGGCCTATGGGCTCGACGCCACGGACAGCGTGCTGCAGAAAACCCCATTCAGTTTCGACGTGTCGGTGTGGGAGTTCTTCTGGCCGCTGCTGACCGGCGCGACGCTGGTGGTGGCCGCGCCGGGTGCCCATCGCGATCCGGCGCAACTGATCGGGTTGATCCGCGCGCAGCGCATCACCACGCTGCACTTCGTGCCGTCGATGTTGCAGGCATTTGTGCAAGACCCGAACGCGGCCGAATGCACCTGCCTCAAACGCATCGTTTGCAGCGGCGAAGCGCTGCCGGTGGATGCCCAGCAGCAGGTGTTCGCCAAGCTGCCGAACGCCCATCTGTACAACCTCTACGGCCCGACCGAGGCCGCCATCGACGTGACCCATTGGACCTGCGTCGAGGAAGGCCGCGACAGCGTGCCCATCGGCCAGCCGATTGCCAACCTCAGCACTTACATCCTCGACGATGAACTGGCGCCGGTGCCGGTGGGCGTGATCGGCGAGCTTTACCTGGGAGGCGAGGGGCTGGCCCGCGGTTACCATCGGCGCGCCGCCCTGACGGCCGAGCGTTTCGTAACGGGCCCCTTTGGTCAGGGTCAGCGGCTGTATCGCACCGGGGATTTGGCGCGCTACCGCATCGATGGCGTGATCGAGTACGCCGGACGCACCGATCACCAAGTGAAAATACGTGGCCTGCGCATCGAGCTGGGTGAAATCGAAGCGCGCCTGGCCGAGCATGACGAGGTGCGCGAGACCGTGGTCATCGCCCAGGACGCTTCGTTGCTGGTGGCCTACGTGGTGCCGGCCCGCGCTGAAATCCTGGTCGCTGAAGACGCCGTTCGCCAGGCGTTGCAGAGCCGCCTCAAGGCGCATTTGAGCCAGTCCTTGCCCGACTACATGGTGCCTGCGCACTGGGTGTGGCTGGAAAACATGCCGATCAGCCCCAACGGCAAACTGGAGCGCAAGGCGTTGCCCAGGGCGGATATCAGCGCCAGTCCCAAGGCTTACCTCGCACCGCAGACGGCCATGGAACAGGCACTGGCCGATATCTGGACCGGCGTGCTCGGCCGAGCGCAAGTGGGCGTGGCTGACAACTTCTTCGAGCTCGGTGGCGACTCGATCATTTCCATTCAAGTGGTCAGCCGCGCCCGCCAGGCCGGCATCCATTTCAGCCCCAAGGATCTGTTCGTCCACCAGACCATCCAAGGCCTCGCCAGCGTGGCCGTCCTGGATGACAACCGTCCTCGCATCGACCAAGGCCCGGTGACCGGAAAAACGCCGTTGCTGCCGTTCCAGCAGTTGTTCTTCGAACGCGATATGACCGAGCCGCATCACTGGAACCAGTCAGTGTTGCTCAAGGGTTTGCGGCCGGTGCGTGCCGGGCATCTGGAGCAGGCGCTGAAGGCTTTGGTGGCTCATCACGATGCCTTGCGCCTGGCCTTCAAGCGCGAAGACGGGACCTGGGTGGCCCGACATCAAACCCTCGCCGAGCAGCAGGCGGCCTGGCAGCGTTCGCCGCTGTTGTGGACCGCCGAAGTGGCCGATGCCCAGGCGCTCGAACGCTTGGCCGAACAGGCCCAGCGCAGCCTGGCACCGGAAAGCGGCACGCTGTTGCGCGGGGTGTTGGCGAATCTCGCCGATGGCAGCCAACGGCTGTTGCTGGTGATCCATCACCTGGTGGTGGACGGTGTGTCCTGGCGCATTCTGCTGGAAGACCTGCAACAGGCTTACGAGCAGGTGCACGCTGGCCAGGCCGTGAACCTGCCGGCCAAGACCCATTCCACCCAAGCGTGGGCACAACGCTTGCAAAACCACGCTGGCAGTGCGGCGTTGCAAGGGCAGATGGCGTACTGGCAAGGGCAACTTGAAGGGGCTCGCCATGACTTGCCCTGCGACCGGCCCGAGGGCGAATTGCGCCGCAGTCACGGCGTGCAGGTGCAGACGCGCCTGGACCAGACCCAGACCCGTCGGCTCCTGCAACACGCGCCAGCGGCCTATCGCACCCAGGTCAACGACTTGCTGCTGACGGCACTGGCCCGGGTCATCGGCCGGTGGACCGGGGACGCCTCGACGTTGATCCAGTTGGAGGGCCATGGCCGCGAAGCCCTGTTCGATGACATCGACCTGAGCCGTAGCGTCGGCTGGTTCACCAGTCTGTTCCCGGTGCGGTTGACGCCCGCCGCCGAGCCTGGGGATTCGATCAAGGCCATCAAGGAGCAGTTGCGGGCGATACCCGACAAAGGCCTCGGGTTCGGCGTGTTGCGCTACCTCGGCGATGAGCCGACGCGGCGCTCCCTCGCGGAGCTGCCCGCGCCACGGATCACCTTCAACTACCTGGGACAATTCGACAGCGGCTTCGCCGATGACGTCGACGGCCTGTTCGTTCCGGCCAGCGAATCGGCGGGCGCGGCGCAAAGCCCCCTGGCGCCGCTGGACAACTGGTTGACCCTCAATGGCAGCGTCTATGGGGGTGAGTTGAGCGTCGACTGGACGTTCAGCGCACAGATGTTCGACAAGTCGACGATCCAGGCGCTGGCCACGGAATACGGTGAAGCGTTGCGGGCCTTGATCGAGCATTGCTGCCAGGCGCAACACCAGGGCTTCACACCGTCGGACTTCCCCCTGGCCGGGCTGACCCAGGCTCAACTGGACGCCTTGCCGCTGGCGCCGCGACAGGTCGAGGACATCTACCCGTTGTCGCCGATGCAGCAGGGCATGCTGTTCCACACGCTGTATGAGCAGCAGGCCGGCAACTACATCAATCAGTTGCGGGTGGACGTCGAAGGGCTGGACGTCGAGCGCTTCCGCGAGGCTTGGCAAGCAGCCATGGACGCCCATGACGTGTTGCGCAGCAGTTTCGTCTGGGAGGGTGACTTCAAGCGCGCCTTGCAAGTGGTGCACAAGCATTTGGACGTTGTGTTTGTATCCCATGACTGGCGCGCCAGGCCGCAGATGAACGAAGACCTCGAAGCCCTTGCCTTGGCGCAGCGGCAACAGGGTTTTGCACTGGATGCTGCGCCGCTGCTGCGACTGGTGGTGGTGCGCGTGGCAGCGGACCGTTATCACTTGATCTACACCAGCCATCACATCCTGATGGATGGCTGGAGCAACTCTCAATTGCTCGGCGAAGTGCTGCAACGCTACAGCGGCCAGACCCTGGCACGCCGCTGCGGGCGCTATCGGGACTACATCGACTGGCTGTCGCGCCAGGCACCCGGGGCCAGCGAGCCATTCTGGACGGCGCAACTGGCCGAACTGGACGAGCCGACGCTGCTGGCAGGTGCGTTTTCCCGGGGAAACCGCACCGATGCCAGCCATGGCCACGGCGAACACGAGCAACTGCTCGATGCCCAAGCCACGGCGCGGCTGCAGCGCTTTGCCCGTGAGCAGAAAGTCACGATCAACACGCTGGTGCAAGCGGCCTGGCAGTTGTTGCTGCAACGCTGCACCGGGCAATCCACCGTTGCCTTCGGCGCCACGGTGGCCGGACGCCCTGCGCACATCGCGGGCGTGGAGCAGCAGATCGGCCTGTTCATCAACACCTTGCCGGTCATCGGCCGCCCACAGGCAGAGCAGCCCGTCGGCCAGTGGCTGCAAGAGGTGCAGGGCCGCAACCTGAGCCTGCGCGAACACGAGCACACGCCGCTGTTCGATATCCAGCGCTGGGCCGGGCAGGGCGGAGCGGCGCTGTTCGACACGCTGCTTGTGTTCGAGAACTACCCGGTTTCACAGGCATTGCAACAAGGTGCGCCAGCCACGTTGCGCTTCGGCGAGGTGGTCAATCACGAGCAAACCAATTATCCGCTGACCTTGGCGGTGAACCTGGGGGAAACCCTGTCGCTGCTCTTGAGTTACAGCCATGACAGCTTCACCTCGGCCGATGTGATCCGTATCGGCGGGCACCTGCGTCATCTGCTGGAGCAACTGACCCTGGGGGGCGAGCGCTTGGTCGGGCAATTGTCACTGCTCGATGCTGAGCAGCAGCAGGTCCAGCAGGGTTGGAACGCCACGACAATCGACTACCCGCTCGATTGCGCTGTGCATCGACTGATTGAAGCCCAGGAGGGTAAAACCCCTGAGGCCTGTGCGCTGGTCTTTGGGAGCCAACGGTTGAGCTACGCCGACCTCAATGCCGAGGCCAACCGGCTCGCCGACGTGCTGATCGAACACGGCGTCGGGCCCGATGTGCTGGTGGGCATCGCCGTGGAGCGCTCGGTGGAAATGGTCGTCGGCCTGTTGGCGATTCTCAAGGCCGGTGGCGCCTACGTGCCGCTGGACCCGGACTATCCACAGGATCGCCTGGCCTACATGTTCGACGACAGCGGCATCGCCTTGCTGCTGACCCAGCGTCATTTGCTGGAGCAATTGCCGGTGCCGACGGGCCTGCGCAGCCTGGTACTGGATCAGCCAGGCGACTGGCTGGCCGGGCGCCGCGATGCCAATCCGGTGGTTGCAGTCGATGGCGAGAACCTCGCCTACGTGATTTACACCTCGGGCTCTACCGGCAAACCCAAAGGCGCGGGCAACCGCCATTCGGCGCTGGTCAATCGGCTGTCCTGGATGCAGGACGCCTATGGGTTGGAGGCGAGCGACAGGGTGTTGCAAAAGACGCCGTTCAGTTTCGACGTGTCGGTCTGGGAGTTCTTCTGGCCATTGCTGACCGGTTCGACCCTGGTCATGGCGCCGCCCGGTGCCCACCGCGACCCAACGCAGTTGATCGAGCTGATCACCGCGCAACAGATCAGCACCTTGCACTTCGTCCCCTCGATGCTGCAGGTATTCATGCAGGAGCCTACGGTCGGTCGTTGCCAGGGCCTGAAGCGGATCATCTGCAGTGGCGAAGCCCTGCCGGTGGATGCCCAGTTGCAGGTGTTCGCCAAACTGCCCGCCGCCGGCTTGTATAACTTGTACGGCCCCACCGAAGCGGCCATCGACGTGACACATTGGACCTGTGTCGACGAAGGCCGGGACGCGGTGCCGATTGGCCAGCCGATTGCCAACCTGAGCACGTTCATCCTGGACCAGAATCTGTCGCCGCTGCCGGTGGGAGTGACTGGCGAGCTGTACCTGGGCGGTGAAGGCTTGGCGCGGGGTTATCACCGTCGTCCAGCGTTGACCGCTGAGCGCTTCGTCACCAGCCCGTTCGGTGATGGCGCGCGCCTGTACCGCACCGGCGACCTGGCGCGCTACCGGGCCGATGGCGTGATCGAGTACGCCGGGCGCATGGACCATCAGGTGAAAATCCGCGGCCTGCGGATCGAGCTGGGCGAGATCGAAGCGCGCCTGGCCGAACATGCCGAGGTCCGCGAAGCTGTTGTGATCGCCCAGGACGGTAGCGTGCTGGTGGGGTATGTGGTGCCGGAATCCGCGGCGCTGTTGAACGCCGATGCCAGCGTCGGTCATGCCTTCGAGCAGACGTTGAAGGGCCAGGTGAGCCAGCATCTGCCGGACTACATGGTGCCGCAGCACTGGGTGCTGCTCGAGCGCATGCCGGTGAGCCCGAACGGCAAGCTCGATCGCAAGGCGCTGCCGCGTTTCGATGCGGACCAGTCCCACGGTTTCGTGATGCCCGAGGGCGAGCTGGAACAGCAGATCGCGTCCATCTGGCAGGAAGTACTGGAGCTCGAAAAGGTCGGTCGCAATGACCATTTCTTCGAGCGCGGCGGTCATTCATTGCTGGCGACCCAAGCCGTTTCGCGCCTGCGCGGGCTGACGAGTTATCCCCTGAGCCTGCGGGATCTGTTCAATCATCCACAGCTCAAGGCGCTGGCCAACCTGATGGGCGGGACCGCGGATGGACCGGTGCGGGCGAGCGATTCCCGCAGGGTTCGGCTCAAGGCCCATGGGCCACAGCGCTCGGCACCGTTGTCGTTGGTGCAGCGGCGCTTGTGGATTGCCGAACAGTTGTCCGGTGGCACGTCGGCCTATGGCATGCCCCTGGCGCTGCGCTTGTCTGGCGCGTTGTCGGTGGAGCATCTGCTGAGCAGCTTCGCCGACGTGGTGCGCCGCCATGACGTGATACGCACCGCGTATGTCCAGGACGACGAAGGCGATCCGGTAGCGCTGATTGCCGATGAGATCGAACAGGATTTCCCGCTGATCGATTTGTCGGGCCTCTCGCCCAGTGCCCAGCAGGAGGAGGTGGCCCGGGCGACGCTGGAAAACGCACGCACGCCGATTGACCTGCAACAGGCTCCGCTGTGGCGCGGGCGAATCCTGCACCTGGGGCCGACCGAACATGTGTTGCTGTACGCGATACACCACATCATCTCCGATGGCTGGTCGATGGGGTTGTTGATCAACGAACTGGTGCAGGTCTATGAAGCGTCCCTCGCGGGCAAGCCGATGCCGCTGCCACCGCTCCAGGTTCAGTACCAGGACTTCGCCTGGTGGCAACAGGCGCTGGAGGACCAGGGGGTGCTGGCGCGTCAGGCCGACTATTGGAAGCACCGGCTCGACGGGTACGACGGCCGCCTGAACCTGCCGTTGACCAGCCCTCGCGGGCAGACGGTGTCCTATGACGGCGATGCGCTGCGATTCCAGCTGTCCAGCGGGCTGACCGAGGCGTTGCGCCGCTTATCCAGCGAGGCCGGTGTCACGCTGTACAGCACGTTGCTGGCGTCCTTCCAGGTGCTGTTGCATCGAGTCTGCAACGCGGCAGACCTGGTCATTGGCGCCGACGTGGCCGGACGTGAACAGGCTGAACTCGAACACCTGATCGGCTTCTTCGTCAACGTGCTGCCATTGCGTTCGCGCTTTGATGCCGACGCTGCGTTCTCGGATTTCCTGGCGCAAACCCAGGACAACCTGCTTGGCGCGCTGGAGCACCAGGACCTGCCGTTCGACCAGATTGTCGAGGTGTCGGGCGTGCCGCGGCACAAGGGCATGAACCCGTTGCTCCAAGTGTTGTTTGTGATGAACAACGTGCCGGTGCGCACCCGCTCCATGGCGGGCTTGAGCGTGGAATCGCTACCGGCCCTGGAGACCCATTCTAAATTCGACATGGCACTGTTCGTTGACGAAGAAGAAGGGCAATTGCGCGGTAACTGGCAATTCGCCTCGACCTTGTTCGGACACGAGCGCATCCAGCAGCTGATCCAGGCCTGGACAGCCCTGTTGGAACAGATCGTCGTTGATCAGGACATTCAATTGGGAGCTATCTGCATGCCAGTCGAAAACCGGGCGGCAGCCGTCACGCCTGCCACCGTCCCCGGGCCCAAGGCCGACAAACTGGGCAAGTTCCTCAAGCGCGCCGCGACACCGGCCGCCGGGCCTCGTCCAGCGCGGGTGCGCGAATCGCTGGTGGCCGCGCCGCAACGCTTTCCGTTGATGCTGGAACCGGGCGAGCCGCACCTGGACGTCATCGAGTGGATCCAGCAGAACCGTGGGTTCATTGAGCAAAAGCTCGCCGAACACGCGGGCATCCTGTTTCGCGGTTTCGAGCTGGACGGTATCCAGGGTTTTGAAGCCTTCGCCGAAGCGATACAGCCCGGGCTTTATGGTCAGTACGGCGACCTGCCGAAGAAGGAAGGGGGCAAGAATACCTACCGCTCCACGCCGTACCCGGAGCGCAAGATGATCCTGTTCCACAACGAGAGCTCCCACCAGGACCGTTGGCCGCGCAAGCAGATGTTCTATTGCGAGCAAGCCGCGCCCGTGGGCGGCGCGACTCCGGTGGTGGATTGCCGCTTGATGTACGAGAAACTGCCGGCGGACCTTCGCGAGAAGTTCGAGGACAAAGGCCTGCTCTACGTGCGCACCTTCACCGCCAAGCTCGACGTGTCGTGGCAGCACTTCTTCAAGACTGAAGATCGCCGCGAAGTGGAGGCACGTTGCCGGGCGGGTGGCATCCAGTGGCGTTGGCTCGATAACGACGAGCTGCAAACCCGCACGCCGGGGCCCGCGATCATCACGCACCCGATCACCGGCGAAAAGTCATTCTTCAACCAGGTGCAGTTGCATCACATCTACTGGCTGGAGCCGGACGTACGGGAAGACCTGTTGTCGATGTTCGGCCTGGAGCGCATGCCACGGCATGTGTACTACGGCGACGGCACGCCGATTGAAGATGAGGTGATGCAGCGCATCGGCCAGTTGTACGAAGCCTGCGCGGTGCGTTTCGACTGGCACAAGGGCGACGTGATCCTGCTGGACAACATGCTGGTGGCCCACGCCCGCGACCCGTTCGAGGGGCCCCGCAAGATCGTGGTCGCCATGGGCGATATGTACGACCACAGCAGCCTTGAACGCATGCCTGCCGCCCGGCACACCGCCCAAGATGCACCCACTACCGAGGAAGCCGGAGCATGAACGAGGTCACCATGGACGCGAACGATCCGGGCTTCGCCCTGACACCCGAGCAACAAACAGCGCTTGAGCAACTGTCGAACACGGCGACGTGTGGCGAGGCATTGCGCTGGTTGCATGTGGTCATCGACGGTGACCTCGACCCGCAGCGTTTGCAGGTGGCGTTCGATACGCTACTGGCGCAGCAGCCGATGCTGCTGGCGCGGTTGGGCAAGGTTGCCGGTTTCCACGGGTTGCGCCAGGCCGCCGCCGGCTTCGGGCACTTTCCGCTGACGGTCCAGGCGCAGGCGCAACGGGCCGAGGAAATCCAGGCGCAGGTCGAGGAACTGACGGACCGCGCTTTTGTGCTCGGCGAATCGGCAAGCGTCCAGGCCGTGCTTTATCGACTGGGGCCACGGCAATGGCAGTTGGTGCTGGGCATCGCCCGCTTCAGCGTCGATGGGCAATCGCTGAATGTATTGCTCGAACAGCTCCAGCAAGCCTATGCCGGGGCACAGGCGTCGGAGGACGAAGTGCCAGGGGAGTTTGCCCAGTACCTGGAATGGCGCAGTGAAGTGGTGCTGGATGAAGACGCCGGCACCGCGCAGACCTATTGGCGGGAGCACTTGCAGAATGTGCAGGCGGACATCGCCACGCCGTGGTTGGCCGCGCGCAGTGCTGGCCATGAGGCAACGGTCGCCGACTCGTGCGTATCGCTGGCGCTGGAACCGGCGCAGCGCGACGCGTTGCAACGCCTGGCCGAGCAGCTCGGCCAGCCCCTTGCCACGTTGCTGCAAGGCGCCTGGTGGGTGTTGCTGGGACGCTTGAGCGGGGGTGAACAGGCGCTGGTCGGCGTGCGCCATGACAGTCGCGGCGACTACGACTATTTCGCCAATGCCGTGGGGGTGTTCGAAAAAAACCTGCCGCTGTGCGTTGCCTTGCCCGCCGTTGCATCCTTCAGCGAATGGCTGGGCACCCTGGCGGCTCGCCTCGATGATCACCGCACCTGGCAGGAATACTGGACGCCGGAATTGAGCCCTGACGCGGCGCGTCCGGCCTATGGCTTTACGATGGCCGAGGCGAGCCATACCCAGGCCAGTGGCGGTCTGAACTGGGCCGCGTCGGCGCCTGTTCAGGTCGATGGGTTCGAGTGCTTGTTGCAGGTCCAATTGGACGGTGTCCAGCAGCCTGCTGCGTTCAATGTGCATTACGCCAGTTCGCGTTATTCGCGAGCGTCCATCAACGCCGTGCTGGAGCAATACGGCGTGCTGTTGGCGTCGATCCTTGCGGCACCGCATGCTCAACTGGCACAGCTCAACCTGCTGGGCAGCGCCGAGAAACAGCGCTCGCTGGCGATCAACCCGCCGGTGCAGGCGCTGGCGGACAGTCGTTATTTGCCGCAACGCATCGCCGACTGGGCGATCCATACGCCGGACGCCATTGCCCTGACTGACGCCGACCAGCAGTTGAGCTATGGCCAGTTGCAAGCGCGGGTCGACAGCGTGGCCCAGGGCCTCCAGGACCAAGGGCTGGGCGCCGGGTCGATTGTCGCGCTGGCGTTGCCGCGTTCGGCGGAACTGGTGATTGCCATGTTGGCGAGCTGGCGCATCGGGGCGGCGTATCTGCCCCTCGATGTGCAGTGGCCCCAGGCGCGTCAGGCGTTGATGCTGGAGCAGGCCGGCGCCGCTGTGTTGCTGACCGATGCGGCGCAACTGCCGGCCTGGAACGATCAGCCATACAAGGTATTGACTGTTGCAGGGCTCAGTCAGTCGGCTGCGTCGTTGCCGCCTCTTGTCACTCAGGGCAACGACATTGCCTATGTGTTATTTACCTCCGGCTCCACCGGTGTGCCCAAGGGCGTGGTGATCGAGCATCGGCAGTTGCTCAACTACACCGCCCAGGTCAGCCAGGCGCTGGGGCTTGAGTGGTGCAAACACGTCGGTTTTACCTCTACCGTGGCGGCGGACTTGGGCAACACCACCTTGTTTGGCGGGTTGTTCAATGGCGTGACCTTGCACGTGGCCAGCGATGAACAGATGCAGGACGGCGCGTTGTTTGCCGACTACCTGCACCAGCACCAGATCGACTGCCTGAAGATCGTGCCGTCGCACCTCGCGGCGCTGCTGGACAGTGAGCGGGCGACCCTGCCGCGTACGCTGGTGCTGGGTGGCGAGCCAATCGCCGGGCCGTTGATCGAACGCATCGCCCGGCTGCGCAGCGATTGCCAGGTGTTCAACCACTACGGGCCGACCGAAGCCACGGTCGGGGTGATGATCCATCCCTTGGCACTGGACGGTACTGCCGACGATTGTTCGGCGCTGACCCAGGTGCTGGGCAACAACCAGGTCTACGTGCTTGACGCCGATCTGCGTTTGGCACCGGTGGGCATGCTGGGTGAGGTGTACCTGGGCGGTGCCCAGGTATGCCGGGGCTATGTGAATGTCGACACCGAGGGGCAAGCGTTCATCCAGAGTCCGTTTGATCCGGCCCAACGTCTCTATCGCAGCGGCGACCTGGCGCGCTATCGCCCGGACGGTGCGATCCAGCTGCACGGCCGGCGCGATCAGCAGGTGAAGGTGCGCGGGTTCCGGATCGAATTGGCGGAGATCGAGGCCGAGCTCCTGCGCGTGCCACAGGTTGCCGAAGCGCTGGTGCTGCCGGCTGCGGCGGCCGAGCAGGGGTTGTTGGCGTTTATCGTGGCGCAGCAAGGCACGTCGGCGGGCTTGCTTGACGCCGCGCGAGCCGAGCTGAGCGCCCGCTTGCCCAGTGTGATGCTGCCGCAGCACCTACAACTGATCGAACAGTTCCCGCGGCTGGCCAACGGCAAGATCGATCGCAAGGCGCTGCAGCTGTTGGCGAGTGCGACGGCGGACGATGAAGACACCGCACCGCGCGATGCGCTGGAACAATTGCTCGCCGCGCGCATGGCACAGTTGCTGGGGCAAGACCGACTGGGCATCGACCGCGACTTCTTCGCCGCCGGTGGGCATTCGTTGTTGGTGATCAAGTTGGTGGCCGGTATTCGCAAGTTGTTGCAGTGCGACATTCATCCGGGACTGGTTTTCGATCATCCGACCGTGGCCTCGCTGGCCCAGGCCTTGCGAGCGGTGGAGAGCAGCCCGGGGCAACTGGAAAAAATCGCCCAGGTGCGCTTGCGCATGGAAGCGATGAGCCCAGAGGAAAAAGCCCTGCTGGCCGAACAGGCTCGGCAGCTGCAAGCCGCCAGGGCGGCGCCGCTGGGCTGATTCAGAGGCGGGTCAAATCTTAAAAACCAAGCAGAACCCTGTGGCGAGGGAGCTTGCTCCCGCTGGGCTGCGCAGCAGTCCTGAAACCGGCTGCCGCTATTTGTCTGGCTCACCGCGTGAGGGCTTTTGGGGCTGCTGCGCAGCCCAGCGGGAGCAAGCTCCCTCGCCACACGAGTGTTCACAGCTTTGGTATTGGCGGTGTTCATTAAAAAAGCCGGCGCCCATCAGCGCCGGCCTTTTTTAACTTTTTACGCGAATGATAAATAAACTCATTCCGGTTTCATGCCGGTGCTGCGTCTTACAAAGGTATGTGGGCAAATCGGGTCGGGCAGGGCTGCCCAGGCGCCGGATGCGTCCAGCAAAAACTTTGTCGTCGTCCAGCCGGATGACCGTGCCCGGGGAGGGGCCGGTCGGCCATGCACTGGCGCATTGCCGTGAGGCAATCGACAGCGCGGGTTCACTTGTGCGGGCGAGCGGCGGGCCATTTGGCCCCATGGACTTTCACTTCTACCAATAATAGAGAGCACGATGTCGGCAATTCATGAGTTGAAACCGCTGTTCAAGGCACTCGTCATGTCCCGCGGCCTGCGTTCGCGTCGGGTGTTGACCGGTTTGGGGTTGGTCTGCGTAATGCCACTCAGCGCCCAGGTGATGGCTGAAGACGTCAGCATCGACATTCCTGCGCAATCGCTACCGCAGGCATTGCAAGCGTTCGGCCAGCAGACCAACCAGCAAGTGATCTACAACGCCGCCGATATGGCCGGGCTGAAAAGCACCCGCGTCAGCGGCAAGATGAGCCCGCAGGCGGCCATCGCCGAATTGCTCAAGGGCACCGGCGTGCGCTACAGCCTCGAAGGCAGCACTATCATGCTGGTGCGAGGCTCCGCCACCACCGGCATGGAGTTGGGCGCAACCACCATCAACGCACAGCAATTGGACGCGACGACCGAAGGCAGCCACTCATACACCAGTAACGCCGTGACCATCGGCAAGGGCACCCACACCCTCAAGGAAATTCCCCAGTCGATCACCGTGATGACGCGCAAGCAGATGGACGATCAGAACCTGGTCAGCCTCAAGGACGCGGTCAACCAGACCACCGGCATCGTCGGCCTGCAGGGCGTCGGCCAGGGCATGATCCTGTCTTCCCGCGGTTTCCAGATCGATGACTGGCAATACGACGGTGTGCCGATCCCGCGCAATACCTATTCGCTGGGCAACTGGGCGACCCAGGACCTGATTTTCTTCGACCGCCTGGAAGTCATGCGCGGCGCCTCCGGCCTGCTGCAAGGCACGGGCAGCCCTGGTGGCGCCATCAACCTGGTGCGCAAGCGTGGCCAGAGCGCACCGACCGTGACCCTGACCGGCAAGGCTGGCTCGTGGGATCACTACGGCCTGCAATTGGACGCTGGCGGCCCGCTGAACGACGCCGGCAACATTCGTGGTCGTGTCGTCCTCGACGAAGACCAGAGCAATTCCTTCGTTGACCATACGTGGAACAAAACCCACTCGATGTACGGCGCGCTGGACGTCGACCTGAGCGAAGACACCACTCTGGGCTTCGCCGTCAGCCAGTCCAACGGCGAGTCGCGCGGCAACATCCGCGGCCTGCCACGCTACGCCGACGGCTCGATGCCGGACGTGTCGCGTTCGACCTACACCGGCGCGCGCTGGAACCGTTCCGATATCGACGTCACCACCCTTTATGCCGATCTGGAGCATCGCTTCAACGAGGATTGGGCCTTCAAGGTTGGCGCTGTGCATATGTCCGAAGACAACCAGGCGAAAAACCAGCGAACGCAAAATGGCAGCGTGGGCCTCAACCCGAATGGCACGGGTGTGCAATACGCCGACTTCGTGACCGATTTCCAATCCACCAAGGTTGGCCTGGACATGAACCTGTCCGGCAAATTCGAAGCCTTGTCGATGCAACAGGAAGTCATGCTGGGCAGCAACTTCTCCCAACTGGAGACGGACGATAAATATGCCCGCACGTTCAACAACAGCAGCGACTCGATCTTCGACCTGAATAATAATCGGCCGGAGGTCAGCTACGACAGCTTGGTCAACGCCTCGAACGGGCGGGGCACCCTCAGTAAATACGACATTCGCCAGAAAGGCGTGTACGGCACCTGGCGCGTCAAACCGGTCGACGACCTGACGCTGGTGTTGGGTTCGCGCGTCAGCTGGTACGACTTCAGCTACAAATCGAAAACCCAGACGGCGAGCAGTATCACCGGCAATGCACCGAGCACCGCCACCGAGACCGGCGTGGTTACGCCCTACGGCGGTATCATTTATGACCTGAGCCGTGAATGGGCGGTGTATGCCAGCTACACCGACGTATTCCAGCCGCAAACCAACCTCGATACCAGCGGTTCGGTGCTCAAGCCAATCGTCGGCACCAACTACGAAGTCGGCCTCAAGGGCGAGCTGATGGACGGTCGGGTCAATACCTCCATGGCTGTCTTCCGTTACGACCAGGAGAACCGTGCCATCCCCGTCGCCAGCTGCACGGGCGTGAACTGCTCCGCTGCTTCGGGCAAAGTGCGTAGTCAGGGGATCGAGGCCGAAATCAGTGGTGAAGTGATAGATAACCTGCAGCTGTTCGCGGGCTATACCTACAACACCACCAAGTACCTGAAAGATCCGAGCAATGAAGGCAGTGTCTTCAGCACCTGGACGCCGAAACATATGCTGCGGGTGTGGGGCAACTACCAGTTCACCGGCGACTGGAACCGTGTCAGCACCGGCCTGGGCTTCACCACCCAAAGCCACACGATGGTCTACGACTATGATCGCGAGGTTCCGGGTTATACCGTTTGGAACGCTCGTGTCGGCTATCGGATGACGTCGGAGATCGATCTGGCGGTCAACCTGAATAACCTGTTCGATAAGACCTACATTGCCCCGGGTTACAACCAGCTCAATGGCAACAACAACTTTGGTGATCCGCGTAATGTGATGTTCAGCGTGAAGTACACCCCGCAGTTCTGATTCACGTGCGCACAAAAAAACCGACCCGCCTTGTGCGGGTCGGTTTTTTTATGGCTGAAGGGGGAGTGTGCAAGCACCTGAGGCAGCCCAAAACCCGTGGTGAGCCACAATGACCGTGCCTGACGCTACTTACAGCCCAGAAAGACCTCGACCAGCGAATCAAGCAATCCATCGTCGAAGATCATGCTGCGATGACGCAACGGCGAATACACCGAGCATTGCAGCTGCCCCGTCAAACTGTGTTCCTTAATCAACCCTTCGCAAAAAGCCAACTCCTCCGGGGTCTTTTCCGCCTGTGTCCACCAGCAGCTCGGACGTACCCGTACCGGCTTGAAAGTGAACCCATCGAAGGCCTCCAACAACCGGTCATGCACCGAAAACGCCTGGGCATTCATGACCTCATCCTTGACGCTCTGCACGATCGACAGCAAGTCGCCTCGCTCCGGCTCGATCTGGCTGGCGGCCCATTCATGGAATGCCTGGACCGTGCTGTCGGGGTGCTGTTGCCGGTAAGCCGCCGTGCGGTCCGTGAGGGTCGGAAACAGCAGGTCGAAGTATTCGATGGCTTCGATCAAGTCCTGGGAGGCCGGGTCGGCTTTTTCCGTGTCCGGTAAATGCCGATGACGCGGCAACGCTGCGGGATACAGTTGTTCCGGAATCGTGCTGTCCACCAAGCCGAGGAAATTCACCGTGTGGCCCTGGCTTTCCAGCATGGCGGCGATGTCCATGGCGATGGCGCCACCCAGTGACCAGCCCATCAGATGATAGGGCCCTTCGGGCTGGGCCTTGACGATTTCCTGGCTGTAATCGGCGATCATCTCGCCCCAGGCTTCGGGCCCTGCATGGGGTTCGCTGAAGCCGCGATGCATGACGCCAAACGTGCGCGCACGGTGTTGGAGTTTGCGTGCCAGTGGCTGGTAGCAGAACACGATGCCCCCGCTGGGGTGCAGGCAAAATAGCTGCGGTGCGGTGGCGGGGGCGTTGTTCAATTCGACCAGGCATTGAGTCTGCTCCCGGTGCTTGTGCGAAATGAACAGCGCCAGTTCGGCGATGCTCGGGTTGGCCAGCAGTTCTTGCAGCCGCACGGTGATGTTCAGGCGCGCCTTGAGGTTGGCAATCAGCTCGATGGCGAGGATCGAATGGCCGCCCAATTCAAAGAAGCTGTCATCGATGCTCACGCGCTCAACCCTGAGCGAATGCTGCCAGAGCTGCGCAAGGGCTTCTTCCAACGGCGTGCGCGGCGCGACGTATTGGCCATGCCAAAGGCCGGCATCAGGTTCTGGCAAGGCCTTGCGGTCGAGCTTGCCATTGGTATTGAGCGGGAAGCGATCGATGAACAGCAGGTGACTGGGCACCATATAGTCCGGCAACTGGGCTTTGAGGGCGTTCAACACGCTTTCGCGTAACTCGGCCGTGGACGGTTGCGTCGCGATCACATAGGCGATCAGTTGCAGGCCGCCCGGGCCTTCATGGGTCAGTACCGCGCAATCCTGGACTGCCGGCAGCGTTTGCAGACGTGCCTGGATTTCCCCCAGTTCAATGCGGAAACCACGGATCTTGACCTGATGATCCAGGCGCCCGACGTATTCGATGCTGCCGTCGCTGCGGTAGCGGGCAAGGTCGCCGGTGCGATACAGGCGTCCACCCGGCAGCGGGTCGAACGGATCGGGGATGAAGCGGCTGGCGGTCAAGTCGGCGCGCTGGTGATAGCCGCGCGCCAGGCCGGCTCGACCGACATACAGCTCACCGATGCAACCCTTGGGCACCGGGTTCAGATGAGCGTCGAGCAAGTACCAGGACAGGTCGACGATAGGCTCGCCGATAGGGCTCGCCGCCTCGCGGTGCAGGTCGTTCATCGACAGCGGCCGCCAAGTGACATGCACCGTGGTTTCGGTGATGCCATACATGTTGATCAACCGTGGCGTCTGGTCCCCGAAACGTTCAAACCAGGGACGCAGGCTTTGCACGTCAATCGCCTCGCCGCCAAAAATCACCTGGCGCAGTCGGTGGACAAGCGGCTGCCCAGGCTCGCACGCGACTTGCAACAACGACTTGAAGGCCGAGGGCGTCTGGTTGAGCACCGTGACGTTTTCCTGGCAAAGCAGGGCATAAAAATCCTGCGGCGAACGGCTCACGGCGTAGGGCACGATGACCAGTCGACCGCCATGCAGCAGGGCGCCGAAAATCTCCCACACGGAAAAGTCGAAGGCATAGGAATGGAACAGGCACCACACATCCCGCTGGTTGAAACTGAACCAGTGCTTCGTGGCCTGGAACAAACGGTTGACGTTGTGGTGCGCGAGCAATGTGCCCTTGGGCTTGCCGGTCGAGCCTGAGGTATAGATCACGTACGCCAGGTTATCAGTGTCCATCGGCACATCCGGATTGTGCTCGGGACAGGTGCCATCGGCATCGACCGAATCCAGCAACAGACAATCCATGCCGGCGGGCAGCGCAAGCGACTCAAGCAGATGCGCCTGGGTCAGGACCTGCGTGACGCCACTGTCCTCAATCATGTATGCCAGGCGATCGGCCGGGTAGGCCGGGTCCAGCGGCACGTAGGCGCCGCCGGCCTTGAGAATGGCCAGCAGGCCGATGATCATCTGGGGCGTGCGCTCCACCGCGATGCCGACCAACACGTCGGGCCCAACGCCTCGCTCGATCAGCCGATGGGCCAATCGGTTGGCCTGTCGGTTGAGTTCGCCGTAGCTCAGGTGCTGCCCTTCAAACGTCAGGGCAATCGCGTCGCCCGAGGTAGCGGCATGGCTTTCGATCAAGTGGTGCAGGCAGCGCTCACGGGGCAGTTGGGTCGGCTGGCGGTTCCAGTCGCTGAGGGTTTGCTGACGCTCGGTGGCACCCAGCAATGGCAGTTCACCGAGTGCGCGCTCGGGCGTCTCGATCAGGCCTCGCAGCAGGTTTTGCCAATGCTCGGCCATGCGCTCGATGGTCGTTGCCTGGTAAAGATCGCGGCTGTACTCGAAGGTCGCCACGATCTGTTGCTGTGAGTAGTCGACGTCCAGCGACAGGTCGAACTTGGCTTGGCTGTCTCCGGTATCGAGAAACTCCAGCACCAGCTGGCCTTGGGTCGGCGCTGGCGGTTTGGGCGAGCTGGTGCGCCAGTTGAACAAGACCTGGAACAGCGGATTGGAACCCTGGGCGCCAGGACGTTGCAGTTGATCGAGGATCAGCTCCAGCGGGTAGTCGGCATGTTCCAGCGCGGCGAGGGACTGCGCGCGCAAATCCCGAAGAAAATCCAGCCCGCTGCGGGTCGAGTCGATTCGCGCGCGATACACCTGACTGCTGACGAAAAACCCCACCAGGTCCTGGCTTTCATGGCTGTTGCGGTTGGCGTTGGGGACGCCGACGGTGAAATCACTCTGGTTGCTGTACCGGCCCAGCAACAATTGCCAGGCACCCAGCGCCACCACGAAAGGCGTCAGCCCCTGGCGTTGGCAGAACGTGTCCAAGGCCTGGGACACTGCGGGGGCAAGCGACAGATGCACGCGGCCGGCCATAGGTTGATGACTCGCGGCTCGGGGAAAATCTTGTGGAAGTTCCAGCGCAGGCAGGTCATGTCCCAGGTAGCGACTCCAGTATTCGCCACTGCGCTGGCAGGCCGTGCTTTGCAAATACGCGCCGCGTTGGTGGGCCGCATAGTCGGCGTATTGCATGGACAACGGCGGCAGCGCTGACGGATCGCCACACAAGGCCTGCCCATAGGCCTGGGTCATGTCCTGCATGAGGATCGTGTTGGACCAGGCATCGGAGACGATGTGGTGCATGTTGAGCAACAGCACATGTTCGTCATCGCCCAGCCCGAGCAGCGTTGCGCGCATCAGCGGCGCCTGGGTGAGATCGAAAGGTTGCCGGGCATGGCGCTCGATGCGCGCTGACAGCGCCACGGCCCGAGCCTGCGGATCGAGTGCACCGAGGTCCTCGCGGTGCAGAATGAGCTGGGCATTGCGCTCGACCACCTGGGTCGCGGCGCCGTCGATTTCAGCGAACGCAGTGCGCAGGATGTCGTGGCGGTCGGTGACGCGATTCAGTGCCTGCTCCAGAGCATCGGCATCGAGCGCGCCGGTCAGGCGCAGGGCCCGGGGCAAGTTGTAGGCCGAGCGGCTCGGATCTCTCTGCTGCTCCAACCACAAGCGTTGCTGGGCGAAGGACAAGGGGGCGCGATCGAGCCGGCTACGGTGGGTGCGGGCGTGCAAGTCGCCGGCAACCTCATCGAGCAGCAGCGTCAGCAGATCATCATCTAGCAATTCGTTCATGGTGTTCTCGCGGTAAACAGCATTGCGTCGGGCAGGTTCAGGCAAAGGCTGCCGGGGCCTTTTCACTGACGACCCGACCTGCCTGCATCCGGACCAATTGGTCGGCGATGTCGAAGTAACGGTCGTCGTGGGAAATGACGATGATGGTTTTGCCCAGTGCTTTCAGTTCCGGCAGCAGTTCGGTATAGAAAACGCGGCGAAACACCGGATCCTGGTCAGCGGCCCACTCATCGAAGACCAGCACCGGGCGTTCTTCGAGCCAGGCGTTGAGCAGCGCCAGGCGCTTGCGTTGGCCGGTGGACAGATCGGTGGTGCTGAACGCGCCGTCCCGGACGCTGACCTTATGGGCGATTTCCAAACGCTCCAGGTAGCGGTTGGCATCTGCCGGCACCTGTTGATCGCCCTGGACCAGCTCATCGAACAGGTAGTAGTCGGCAAAAATCGTGGTGAACAACTGGCGGTAATCGTCCCGTCGGGCGGCCGATACCGGCTCGCCATCCAGCAGGATTTCGCCGCCCTGGGGCGCATAGAGACCCAGCAGCAATTTGATCAACGTGGTCTTGCCGCCGCCGTTCTCGCCGACGATGAAGACGATGTCGCCTTGGGTGATGGACAGGTTGACCGGCCCAAGGGCGAAGGGTTGGCTGCCGTCGACTGCCGGGAAGGTGTAGTGCACGTCCCGCAACTCCAACTGCTGGAGCGTCGGCTTGGCGGCACGCGTGTCGTTGAGCAGCAGGTGCGGCTCCGGTGAGGAAAACTGCTCGGCCAGCTCGGCAATGCGCTTGAAGGCGATGTTGGCCCGGCTGATCACCGGCAGGGTCATCACCAGGTATTCCAGCGGGCCCTTCACGTACAGCAGCACCAGCACGAAGCCGCTGAGCACCGCTTTATCCGTGCCCAGCCACAGCGATTGCAGGGCCAGGACCAGGCCGATGACCACGAAAAACAGCATCGAACCGAAGGTCTTGGCCACCACGAACGTATTGACCGAACGGATATTGGTGGCGCAGATGTGGTCGGCGGTGGCTTCGATGCGCTGGCTGAACATGCGTTGGCGGCGCGGACGATGAATGCGCAGCTCCTTGGCGCCGGCGGCAATCGCGCTGTAGTGCTTTTGCAGCGCGTCCTCGGCCTCGCGAGCTGCTTCGAACCCCCGGATGCCACGGGCTCGTGCGACGTATTGCACGACGGTGCCGATGACCAGCGCCACCAGCAGCAGCAAGAACATTGGCAGGGACAGGTAGGCCAGGTATCCCAGGCAACCGAGGGTCACGGTGAAGGCGATGGCCAGCGGTGCGAAAGAAAACGCAAAGTTGCTGACGGTGTTGACGTCGTGGGTCAACACCGGGATGAGCCGATGGCTGCGATAGCGTTCGATCTGCTCGATGGGTGCCAGCAAGACTTTCTGGCCCAGGGATTTGCGCAACCCGGCAATGATGTTCTGGCCGACATGGTTGGTGCCGATGTCCGAGAGAATCGAGGTCAACAGCGCCACCGCACAGAGCCCGGCGAACGTCGCCAGCATTCGGGGCGTGGGCGTGGTGGCGGCGTTCAGGGCGTCGTTGATGGTTGCCAGCAGGGCGGTGATGCTCAGGCCGCCCAGCATGCCCAGGACGATGGAGCCCAGGACAATCAGCCGGAAGGGTTTGAGCAGGCTGAACAGTTCATTCATCGCCCCGCGTGTTGGTTGGCTCATGGAGGTTTCCCTGCTTGATGAAAAGGGCGAAGCCCTTGGCGGGTGTTCACCTGAAGGCTTGGAAGGCGCGGGCATGCCGGTTGGATCGTGCCCGTTTGTAAAACGATTGTCGGCGCAGGCGATTTAACGATTGATAGCCAGAGAAACACGTCGTGGCGAGGGAGCTTGCTCCCGCTGGGCTGCGCAGCGGCCCCAAGATTTTGCGGTCGCTGCGCAACCGAGCGGGAGCAAGCTCCCTCGCCACGGAGGCCTGTCTCAGCGGCATCAGCGGGGTCACATGTCCCGCGCTACCCGGAACCCCAGCCAATCGCCCCTGGCATCGGGGTACACCGCGTTGCGGTTGCCCGAACGGGAGAACACCGGCGCTTCGCCCCAGTCGTTGCCACGGATACGCCGCGCCTTGCAGTCGCCGCTGAGCCAGGCGCTGCCGTCGCTTGGAGCGTCGACGTAGTTTTCGTTGTAGCAATCGGCCGTCCACTCGTAGACGTTGCCATGCATGTCGTAGACGCCGAAGGCATTGGCCGCGAAGCTGCCGGCCGGTGCGGTGAAGTTGTAGCCGTCGGCCGCGCCGTAGGTGTTGGCGTGTTGGGCGATGCTGTACGGCTTGCCTTCATCGAACGGGAAGGGGAACGGGCCGGTGCTGCCGCCACGTGCTGCGTATTCGCGCAGGGATTCGCTGACCAGCCGGTACTGTTTGCCGGTTTTTTTTGACAGCCACGCGACGTAGGCGTTGGCCTCGGCGAAATCCATGCACACCGCCGGGTGTCGGTCGGTGTATTGCTTGTGTGGGTCGCTGCCCTGGTAGTCGGGGACGCCGGCCTTGCACGCGCGACCGGGGCGCTTGTCGCCGTCGGGCATCGAGTAGCCGCTGTCGCGCAGATAGGCGAACCACTCGCCTTTCAACACCTGGAAACGACTGATCGCCAGCGGCTTGGCGAAGGTCACCGGGTGCATCGGGCCTTCGTCCGGCTCGCGGCCGACCTCATCGTCGGGGGTGCCTATCTGGAACGTGCCGGTGGGCAGCACGACCATTTCCGGGCAGTCCTTGCAGTCGCGGAACACCTGGCCCGGTTGCGAGGCCTGGGCGCCTGAAGGCAGCAGGGCGGCGAAAACCAGTGCTGGAAATAGCTTCAACGAAGAACTGTTCATCCGTCTCTCTCGATAAAGGTCAGAGTGTTTTGCTTAGCAAGCCCATGAAACGGTCGATCTCGGCTTCGTTGTTGAGCAACCCCGGTGCGGTGCGGATCACCGGCCCTGCGTCGCGGTGCACAGCGTCGGCAATCACTCGGTTCTTCATCAGGTAGCCGGCGATTTCATCGCTCTCGCGACCCTTGATCCGGAAGAAGGTGAAACCGGCCGACAGCTCCGGGCTCAGGGGTGTGACCAGCTCGATTGGCGGCTTCGCCAGCAGATGTTTTTTCAGGTAAGTGTTGAGGGCATGGATGCGCGCTTGCACGTCGGACTTGCCCAGTTGCAGGTGCAGCTTGAACGCCTCGTCCGCGGCCCAGCGATGCTCGAAGGCGTGGTAGCCGCCCGGTGTCATGGTGGTGGAAAACGCCGTGGCTTCGGAAAAGGTCGGGATGATCGGCGTGACGTACTTGACCTCTTCGCTGCGGCTGCACACCAGGCCGGTGCCCCGTGGGCCGAACATCCATTTGTGGGTGCCGGCGATGAAGAAATCGCAATTCATGGCTGGGAAACCGAGGTCCTCGACGCCGAAACCGTGCACACCATCGACCACGTAAATGATGCGCTGCTCGTCGCTGCGGCCCTGGTTGTGCTTGTCCACCAGCGCGCCGATCTTGCCGATGGGCAACTTCACGCCGCTGCCCGAATGCACCCAGGTCATGCCCAATACCCGGGTTTCGGGGCGGATATTGCGGTCGATGGCCGAGAGGATTTCTTCCTCGCTGGCGTCATGGGCCTTCTCGAACAGTTTGATTTTGCGCACCCGGGTGCCTTCGCGCTGGGTGCGCAGGCTGAGAATGGTGTGGGTGGCGTAGTGTTCGTGGGCCGTGGTGAGGATTTCCTGGTCGGCGCCGACATGGACCCCGCCGTAGATCATGGCCAGGCCCTCGGTGGTGCTGCCGGTGAGGGCGATCTGTTTCGGGTTCGCTTGCAGGTAACGACCAGCCCAGGCCCGCACGTTTTCTTCACGCTCCTCAGTGACGCCCAAGTCCCAGTCCATCAACAGCCCGGGGTTTTTATCCAGGGCGGCGCGGTGTTTTTCGATGGCCTCGCGTACCGGGCGCGGGTGGGTGGTGACCAGGAAGTTGGAGAAGTGCAGGTAGTCCGGGTCCTGGTCGAACAGCGTGCGCAATTGCGCCCATCTGTTGCGCGGCAATGGCGGCAGCGAATCGGCGACGGCTGTGGTTGGCAGGCTGGCGGCCAGCGGCAAACCGGCGGCGAGGATCCCGGCTTGCTTCAAGAACGTCCGGCGTTCATTCATGGCTGGACGGCCTTCTGGGTCGAGGCGACGGCGGGCCGGGCGGCTTTCTGGACCTGATCCCAGACCCGCAGGAAATTGCCGCCCCACAGTTTGGCGATGTCGGCTTCCGAGTAGCCACGGGTCAGCAGTTCGGCGGTGACGTTGCGGATGTCGCCGACGTTCTCCCAGCCTTTCACGCCACCGCCTTCATTGAAGTCCGAACTGATGCCTACGTGGTCGATGCCGATCTTGCGCACCGTGTAGTCGATGGCGTCCCCCAAGTCCTTGAGGCTGGCCTTGGGTTCCTCTTCGAGAATGCCGTAGAGCTGGCCAGCGTATTCGCCGAATTTCTGCTCAGGCCACGCGGCAATGATCGGGTCGCCGGGCATCAGCGCCATGGCGAGGTTGGGCAATGGCGGCAAGTCGAAGCGTTCGCGCAGGGCGTTGAGCTTGTCCTGGGTTTTTTGCGTCAGCGGGCGCAGGTACTGCGAGAAACCGACGATCTGCACCACGCCGCCACTGGCCTTGATCAACTGCATTTCCTTGTCGCTGAGGTTGCGCGGGATGTCCACCATTGCCCGTGGCGCCGAATGCGAGGCCACCAGTGGCGTGCGGCTCAGGTGTGCGACTTGCTCCAGGGCCAGGGTCGACATTTGCGACACGTCGATGATCACGCCGAGGTCGTTCAGGCGTGTGACCGCTTGCTTGCCGATATCCGACAGGCCGCCGAGGGCGTCCGGCGAGTCGTTGAAAAACGGCAGTGGGCGAGACGAATCGGCCCAATCGTTGTTGCCGATGTAGCTGAAGCCGAACATGCGCATGCCCCGCGCCGTCCACAGGTCGAGCAGGTTCAGGTCGTGGCCGAGGGGGTAGGCGTTGAGCATGCTGATGAAAATCGCAAACTTGCCTTCGCCATGCAGGCGGCGAAAATCATCCGGGGTGTAGGCGATGGCGACCTGGTTGGGGAAGTCGCGGACCATGCCGCTGATGATCTTGTAGCGCACCTCCTGCTGGTTGCGCGCCTCTTCGACGAAACCGGCGGTGGGCTTGTGCGGCGCGTTGGGGCCGTTCCACAGCTCGGGCCAGCCGAAGATCGTCAGCGCGGCGCCGGACAGGTGACCGCGATTGGCTTTCACCAGGTCGAACTGGCCTTTGCCATCCTTGTCGGCCTCATTGCCGGCGGTGCCGAAATCCAGCGGCACGGTGATGTGGCTGTCGAAGGAGAGCAGGCGCTCATGCAGCTCCCGGGCTTGCTTCATCACCTTGACCGGGTAGCCGGGGTTGTCCCGCCACCAGTGATCCCAGGCTGCCAGGCCGCCACCCACCACCAGTGCCAGGACCAGGGGCACGCCAGTGAAAAGAGCCTTTTTCGAACGTGGTGTTGTCATTGCCGATCTCAGTCAGGTTCGCCGCGGGGGCCTTTGCTATCTGGGGAGAACGAGTGATCGGCGGGGAAATTTAGGTGGCTTAAAGGGCCGCTTCGCGAGCAGGCTCGCTCACACAGTGGGAATGCGGTCACCTGTGGGAGCGGGCTTGCTCGCGAAAACGGTGGGTCAGTTTGCATCAATGTTGGATGTGCCGACGCCTTCGCGAGCAAGCCCGCTCCCACACTCGCTCTGTGATGTACATAAATTCGGTGTCCAACACAAAACCTGTGGGAGCGAGCCTGCTCGCGATGAGGCCCTCACAGCCTCTATAAATTTGTCGGCCCGCCCATCGTCCTAGCTTGGATAAAGCCCGCCCCAGGGCTGGAAACAGGTAAGGCAATGACGATTTCTCGACGATGGTTCATGGCAGGCCTGGCGCTGACCGGTGCCGCCGTGCCTGCGGTGTATTACGGGCATCGCGAACTGACCCGGCCGGACCCGACCATCACCCCCGGCGAAGCCTCGTTCGATGTGGCGGACGTCGCGGGCCAGCGCCTGGCCAATACGCTGCGGGGGATCTGGACAATCCGTTTCACCGGCCGCGACGCCGGCCTCGACGGCTTGCCCCGGGACGAACTCCAAGTGTTTCTCGACATTGGCCACAAGGGCCGTGGCCTGGTGGGATGCCTCGACACCGCCGAACGGCTGCGCGCTGGTGAAGAGCCGCGCTATCGGGTGCTCGGCGATCTGGCCGGCACCGACCCCAAGCAACTGAGTTGGCGACTGATCCGGACCGAGGCCTCGGATGGCGCGCCGGACTACGAATTCGCCATGACCCTCGACGAGGTCTGGGCCGGCTTCGGCAATGCCGGCCCCGCGACCCTCAGCGGTAAGGTGTTGCGGCTGGATCGCCCGTTGGCCCTGCCTGAGCTCGACAACCAGTTCGTCGCCCGCAAACAACCGTTCCCCGAGGCCCGCGAGCGTACGCCGCTGAGCCCAGCATTGCTGGCTTGGCTGGTCTCGCCCGAGCATCGGTTGTTTCACCAGCTCTGGCATGCTTCGCGGGACAAGTGGCACAGCCTGGACGAAGACAAGCGCAACGCCTTGCGCGGCATCGGCTGGCAACCCGGGCCCAGGGATCAAGAGCGCGATGCCCGTGGGCCGCGCAAAGACCGCAATGGCTCGGGCATCGATTTCTTTTTCATGCACCGGCGCATGCTTGGCACGGCGCGTTCCTTTCAGCCGCTGCCGTCATGGTCGCGTTTCCCGTTGCCGCAACCGGAACTGGAACGCGATCGCCTTGGCTTCGCCCGCTATTTCGATAACCACGACGGCACGGCGCTGCCGCCGACCTGGCTGGCCAGGGGTGACGAGCAGTACGCGCAATGGGTGAGTGACATCAAGACCGCCGAGACCTATCACAGCAATTTCCAGGTCTGGGAATCGCGCTACCGCGACCCGCGCTATCTGTCGAAACTCACCCTGGGCCAGTTTGGCTCGGAAGTGGAACTGGGCCTGCACGATTGGTTGCACATGCGCTGGGCCTCGGTGCCGCGTGACCCGTCCAACGGCCACCCAGTGCCGTTCGCCCGCGACCCGGCGGACTTCGCCCAGCGTTGGTACGCGCCGGAAAACGACTTCCTGGGCGATCCCTTCTCATCCCACGTCAACCCGGTGTTCTGGGCCTTCCACGGCTGGATCGACGACCGCCTGGAAGACTGGTTTCGTGCCCATGAACGTTTCCATCCAGGCGAAGTGAGCCGCTTGCAAGTCAACGGCGTGCCCTGGTTCGCCCCGGGCCGCTGGGTGGAAATCGGCGACCCCTGGCTGGGGCCGGACACCCACGGCTGCAGCACCACGCCAGGCCTGCAAATCGGACGCTCGGTGGAGATGGACCCGGAAACCATGAAACTGGCGCTGCGCATCACCTTTGGCAGCGACGACGACAAGCTCTCGAAACTGTTCCGTCGCGTGCCGCAACGGCCGTGGTATGCGCGCAACCTCAAGAGCAAACCGGTGTAAAACCCCGCCTGACCCAAAAACTAAAGCGAACGCAGTTGTGGCGAGGGAGCTTGCTCCCGCTGGGCTGCGAAGCGGCCCCCAAACCAGCCCCCTCAAAAAACATCTGACCCACCGAGGTGCCGGCCATTGGGGCTGCTGCGCAGCCCAGCGGGAGCAAGCTCCCTCGCCACGGGTGTCACTGGGCTTGAGTGCGTTTAGCGCGGTGCAGCGATGTCCAGGGCGCGGTTTGCCAACAGTTCACCCAGCTCGATCATCTGCTGGATCCCCAGCGCAAAGTGCCGCCGCGAGCCGTCCAGTTCGAATGCCAGCTCGCTGGCCATGACATTGACCGAGGCGAGGGTTTCGCTGAGGTTGGCCAGCAGGCATTCCATGTCCGCACTCTCTGCAACGGTGAACAACTGGCCCGGTGGCGGATTGGGTTTTTCAGGTTTGGGGTCGAGGTAAAAGGCGAGGGCGCGGTCGGCGGCTTCGTTGAGTTTTTTCGAATCGTCTTCGGGGGGATTGGGGGTGATCCTGAACATTGTGCAGCTCCTAGTATTGGTTTCAGGAGCCGACACTATCGCTACCAAACGATGGGGTGGCGGCCGTACGCGGGTTGGTAGACCGGAGCACTAGGAACCCGGCGCGCCCGAAGACGCCCTGCGCACGGCCACCATGAAACAGACACCGAGAAAGCATCTGTAGGAGGTGGCGCTTGCGCCTAGTTGACTCGCGGGCTACCAAACCCGATCGCTGACATCAGCGACCCGGAAACAATAAAAGCCGCGAGCCAGGCGCACAAGCCGGCGGATTCTGGCGCAGTTGTAGGTAACGGCGCAAGGTGATGTAGCCTGGCTCGGGAGTCCTACATGGCCGGATAAACAGAACCAAAGCCGGACAACATTTATGTGGAGAAGAATTATCCGTGGCGAGGGCGCCAGCTCGCTCCACAGGTTGCTGTGCCTGGCGCCTGTTCACGCAAAATGGCAGCGTCCTGCGCCATTGCCCACAGCTGCACCAGAATCCTCCGGCTTGTGCGTCTTGGGCTTCATCGGTAGGTTGAGTTTCGTCGCTGCGGTTCTCTGAGTTGGCCTGTATCCCCTCGGCTGATCTATACTGAGCAGGTATGAGCACGGTTTGTATTAAAAAATCTATATAAAACAGTATGTTGTGTGTTGTTTGGACATAGGTGCTGTCTGAGGTGAGAAATGATTATCGAAGAGCGTGTCAGGAGATCAATCGCCTTGCGAAAGGACGACGTGTTTCTGCGCTCTGAATTTTCCAAATTCGGCAGCCCCGCACAGGTATCCCGAGCATTGCGTCATCTGGTGGCTAGCGGTGTATTGGTCAGACTTGGCGTTGGCGTCTTCGCAAAGGCTAAAACCAGTGTGCTCACCGGTAAGCCAATCCCGATACGTCCACTTGAAGTTCTGGCGCCTCTGGCTTTGCAAAAGCTTGGCGTGAAGATCACGGCGGGGCGCGCGTTGCGTGAATATAATGCCAGCGATAGTTTACAACTACCCGCCGGCGTTGTTTTTGATACAGGGTCACGCCGTATTAACCGGAAGCTCGGCTTTGGTGGGCGCTACGTAGTTTATGAAAACCATCACGCCTGATCAGGTTGAGTTAATTGATGCGGTACTGGCTGAAGTTGACGTCGGTTTTCTGACCGCTAGCATCCTGGAAAAAGACATCCATGTAACCGATGCCTTGCAGCAACTGATGGGAATACAATTCCCGGGCATTCGATTAGTGTTTTGCGGTGGGACGAGCTTGTCAAAGGCCTATCGATTGATCGAGCGTATGTCAGAAGACGTTGACTTGAAGATCGTATGGGATGAGTCGAGCATGTTCAGCGCTTCGGCTCAAAAGCGACACCTCAGCCAGTTGAAGGCTGAGGTGTCCCAAGCGCTCGCTAGGCTTGGCTTCGAAGAAACCGTGGACGCGCGTATTGCCCGGAATGAAAACCGATATTTCTCCAGTCGTTGGCAATATGCACCCCAATACCCGCACGACGTGAGTTTGCGTCCTTATCTGAGCCTCGAACTGACCGCACGAACTCCCGAGTTCGAAATGACCCTGCGACCGCTGGAACACCTGGTCGATAGACTTGCCGCAAAGCCTGGGTACATGGGAAGTATTCTTTGTGTAGCGGTTGAAGAAACGCTTTCGGAAAAAGTAATTTCATTTCTTCGGCGTTATGCCCAACACCAGGCCGGAGCTATGCTTCAGCCGTGGGACGATACGTTGGTGCGTCATATCTACGATATTTATTGCATCAGTGTTGACGATCCTGCAGTCAGCGAACGAGCCGCCAGCGGTTTCAAAAAGCTGGTTGAATTCGATGCCGCTGAGTTTGGTCGACAGTTTCCTCCGTTCGCTGCCAATCCAGGAAAGGTCATGCAGGGAGCTTTGGATCAAACAAGCTCGGACGCGGCGATTCGTGGCCAATATGACGCGAGGCTGATGCCGCTGATTTTTGGATCCGTCCGCCCAAGCTTCGATGAGGCTTTTGCTGTGTTTCGTGAGCATGCCGAGGCGTTAATTCGGACTCTTTGAATTATTGGTCAGATTAGTTGGCCCCCGCTGCGCTTGATGTCATTTGGCTTTAGCCTTACATCCCCCGCCAACCCCCACCCAACGCCTTGTACAACGTCACACCCGCCTGCACCCGCGCCAGCTTTAGTTGCACGTTCATATCCTGGGCTGCGTAAAGGGTGCGTTGGGTTTCCAGCACGGTGAGCAAATCCTCGGCGCCGGCCTGGTAGCGGCGCTGGGCGATGTCGAAGGCGGTCTGGGCCTGGTGCAGTTCTTCGGTTTGCCACTGCCGTTGCTGGTCGAGGCCGTTGATGCTGTTGAGGGCTTTTTCGACGTCGGCGAAGCCGTTGATGATGGCGGCTCGATAGAGCTCCAGCAGTTCTTCCTGGCGTGCGGTGGCTTTGTCCCGTTCGGCCTTCAAGCGGCCGTTATTGAAGATTGGCGTGGCGAGGCCGGCGCTGAGGTTGTAGACGTTGTTGCGCAGCAAACGGTCGGCGATGTCGGCGCCGGTGGCCAGGCTCAGGCCCAGGGTCACGGAGGGCAGCATGGCAGCGCGAGCTACGCTGATATCCGCCCGGGCGGCGCTGAGCCGTGCTTCGGCGGCGGCGATGTCGGGGCGCCGGCGCATCAGTTCGCTGGGTACTCCGGCGTCGATGGAAGGCCAACGCAGGCGGTCAAAAGGTTCGTCGTCGAGCCTGACCGACTGCACCGGTTGCCCCAGCAAAGTCGCCAGGGTAACCAAGGCCTCCCGTGCCTGTTGCTGCACCTGGGACAACCGGCGTTGCTGCGCCGCCACCAGGCTTTTTTGCTGGGACAGTTCGAGGGCCGTGGCGCTGCCGGCATCGTAGCGGGTTTGCACCAGGTCGAGCACACGCTGGGCGTTGCCCAGGTTTTGCTCGGCGATGCGCTGTTGTTCGCGCAGGGACAACGCCTGGGTGTAGCTGTTGGCGACGCCGCTGAGCAGGGTCAATTCCACGGTCGCCCGGTCAAACTGGCTGGCGGATAAACTGCTCAACGCACTGTCGCGGGCCGCCCGTTTACCGCCCCAGAAATCCAGCTCATAGCTGGCACTGAGGTTGGCGTCGTAGTAGTCGATGGTGCGGTTTTCCCGATCCACATCCAACTGGCTGTAGCCCTTGCCTCGCAGCAGTTCCTGGCGATTGCCGTTGAGTCTGGCCTGGACTTCCGGTAGCAACGGCGCGCCGGCGATCACTGCACTGGCCTGGGCCTGGCGAACCCGGGCCATGGCGGCGGCCAGGTCATGGCTGTCCAGGCGCGCCTGTTCGATCAAGCGGTTCAGCTGTGGACTGCCAAACTGTGTCCACCATTGCGTGTTATCGGCGCGAGCGCTGGGCGCGTCGAGGTTCTGCCAGGCCAATGGCGGTTGGATGCCACTGTCCGGTGCCGGCGAAGGCGTGCCGCAAGCCGCCAGTAACAGGCCGGCGGCCAGGAGGGCCAGGTGCGTTTTCATAGGATGAGGTTCATTCACTGGTGAGGGCCGCGACCGGGTCGAGGCGGGCGGCCTTGCGGGCCGGCATGAAGCCGAAGACGACGCCGGTGACCAGGGCACAGCCGAAGGCGCCGAACACCGCCAGCCATTCGAACGCCACGGCGATCTTGCCCAGCACCAACGCGCCGCCCACCAGCAGGGCCAGGCCGATGCCCGCCAGCCCGCCGACCACCGAGAGCATCACCGCTTCGGTGAGAAACTGGCGCAGGATGTCGCGCTGGCGAGCGCCAGTGGCCATGCGAATGCCGATCTCCCGGGTCCGTTCGCGCACGGTCATGAGCATGATGTTCATCACGCCGATGCCACCCACCAGCAGCGAAATCGCCGCGATGGCTCCTAGCATCAGTGACAGCGTGCCCTGGGTGCGGGCCTCGGCCTGGATCATCGCGGCGTTGTTGGTCAATTCGAAATCCTGCTGGCCGTCATGCAGGCTCAACAGCGTGCGAGAGACGGCTTGCTCGGCCTCCTTGACCTTGCCCGCGTCCCTGGCGGCGATCACCACATACTCGGGGTGACGCGTGCCGAACAGCCGCACACTGGCGGCGGAGTAGGGCACGGCGATGCGGTTGTCGGCGTCGGAATCTCCGGAGCTGGCGCCTTTTTCGGCCAGTACCCCGACGACCTGGAACGGCACGTTTTCGATCAGGATGTAGCGGCCGATGGGGTCGGCGACGTCCTTGAGCAGCTTTTGCCGGACCTTGTGGCCGATCACCGCAATCGCTGCGGCGCTGCGTTCATCGGCGTCGGTAAAATAGCTGCCCTGGGCCACCGGCCAATTGAAGATGATCGGGAAATTCGTGTCGTTGCCGCCCACGTAGCTGGTGTGGTCGAGGTTGCCGAACCTCACATTGGCGTTGGCACCGTTCACCGGCATGATGCGCTGCACCTCGGGCAGGGCGGCGAGGGCGCTCAGGTCATGTTCGCTGATGATGCCCTTGGCGGCGCGCGGATTGGGCGCGCTGCCGTTGAGGTAGATGATGTTCGAGCCGAAGGCGCCCATCTGGGCCATGACCTGGCGCTTGCTGCCTTCGCCCACCGCCAGCATGACCACCACCGAGGCCACGCCGATGACGATGCCGAGCAAGGTCAGGGCGGTGCGGAAGCGGTTGATCCACATGACGCGCCACGCCGCCTGCACCGCGTCGATCAGTTCACCTTTCCAGGCGCCGTTGTGTTCGCTGCCGGCACTCAGGCGCTGGCGCAGATCCACGGCTTGCAATGCCTTGGCGTTGGCCTGCGGTGCGGCGGTGGCGCTGTCGCTGATGATCAATCCGTCGCGGATCTCGATGATGCGCTTGGCCCGGGCCGCCACTTCACGGTCGTGGGTGATCAGGATCACCACGTGGCCCTGGCTGGCCAGTTCATCGAGCAACGCCATGACTTCAATGCCGCTCTGGCTGTCGAGGGCGCCGGTGGGTTCGTCGGCGAGGATGATATGGCCGCCGTTCATCAATGCCCGGGCAATCGATACCCGTTGCTGCTGGCCGCCTGACAACTGGTGCGGACGGTTGCCGGTGCGGCTGGCCAGGCCCAGGCGTTCGAGTAGGGCGCTGGCGCGGGCGTGACGCTCCACGGCGGAGGTGCCGGCATAGATGGCCGGCATCTCGACGTTTTCCTGGGCGGTGCCGGAGGGGATCAGGTGATAGCCCTGGAACACGAACCCGAACGCTTCGCGCCGCAGCCAGGCCAATTCATCGCTATTCAGGTGGGCGACGTCTTCACCGGCAAAACGGTACTCGCCGGTTGTGGGGCGGTCGAGGCAGCCGAGGATGTTCATCAGGGTGGATTTACCGGAGCCGGACGCCCCGACAATCGCCAGGAACTCCCCGGCGTGAATGGACAGGTCGATGCCCCGCAGCACCTCCACCCGAGGGCTGTCGCCGCCACCGTAGGCCTTGCGAATGTCCCGCAATTCGATCAGGGGTGTGTTCATTCAGCCCCCGCTGCCGGTGGCTGGGCCGATCAGCACCTGCTCGCCCTCGCGCAGCCCGTCGAGCACTTGGGTGCGCAAGCGATCACTGACGCCGGTGCGCACGGCACGCGCCTGGACATCGCCATTGTCGGCCAGCACTTGCACCTGGCCAGCGTTGTCCTGCAACGCGGCGGTCGGCACGGTCAGCACGCCTCGCGCCTCGGCGGCGACGAAGAAGACTTGGGCGGTCATGTCGGTCATCAGCGTGCGGTCGGCATTGTCGACATCGAGCAGCACGGTATAGAGCACCACCCGTTCGCTGCCGCTGCGGCCACCGGTGGGGCTGCCGCCCTGGCTGGCCTCCAGCGGGCGCGGCGGCACCGGCAGGATCTGGCGCACAGTGCTGCTCCAGCGCCGGGTGCCGCCTGACAACGTGGTGAAATAAGCGGTCATGCCGGGTTTGACGTGACCGATGTCCGCTTCCGAGACTTCGGCCCATACCGTCATCGGCGTCAGGCGGGCGATGCGCAGGATCAACGGGGTTTGTTGCTGGGCGTTGAGGGTCTGGCCTTCCCGCGCGCCGACAGCGACCACGGTGCCGCTCATGGGCGCGTAGATTCGCGTGTAGCCCAACTCGGCCTCGTCACTGCGCAAACTGGCCTGGGCCTGACGGATCTGGGCCTGGAACATGTCGATGCGCGCCTGGGTCGCCCGCACCTCGGCCTGGGCGGTCTGCACGTCTTCCTCGCGAGTGGCGCCGCCGGCCTTGAGTTGCTGCTGGCGGCGAAATTTCTGCTGCGCCAGGTCGTGCTGGGCTCGTTGTTCCTGGAGTTGAGCCTTGAGGTTTTCAATCGAGAAACGTCCGGCGTCGAGCCGGGCTTTTTGCGTGGAGGGGTCGATTTCGACCAGCAACTGGCCTTCGCGCACTTCGTCGCCGGCTTCTACATGGATCTTCTGGATCTGCCCGGACGCCTGGGCGCCTACGTCCACGTAGCGCCGCGGCTGCAGGGTGCCCAGGGCGGTGACGCTGTTTTCGATATCGCCACGGCTGACGGGCGCGATGGCAAGCGGCGCACGGCTGGGCGCAACCGCTTGCCACGCGGCGAACGCCACGGCCGGAAGCAGGGCGAAGGTTAAAAGCCAGGCGCGTCGGGTAGGGCGGGGACGTTTCATACAGGGTTCCGGCCGGTGGTATCGGGCCCGTCCCAGGAAGGGCAGGGACGGGAGGCTGTTCTGGTAGACGAGCGCTTGGGGCGGGAATTTACTGGTTTGGAGCACTGGGTAGCAGGTTAACAAATCAACTGAAGCGACCCCCGATCCCCGTGGCGAGGGAGCTTGCTCCCGCTGGGGCGCGAAGCGGCCCTGAAGCCTGAGTCCCGGATCCTCCAGGTTCAAGGGGGACGTCTGTTTTGGGCCTGCTGCGCAGTCCAGCGGGAGCAAGCTCCCTCGCCACAAAAGCAATGCCTGACGCCGAATCAGATAAACCAATCAACCCCGATACAAAGCAAAGCTTTAAATCTATATGAGAATTACTATAAATTACGTCATTGAATCTGCCACCATCGTGCCACTGCCTGTTCCAGGCGTGCCGGGTGGCACAGGGATAGCTGGCGCAGCCCTTGCGCACGGGAGTCATGTTGGAAAACTACTATCGCGAGCTGGTGTGTTTCCTGAACGCCAGGCTAGGCAACCGCCAGGCGGCCGAGGATGTGGTGCATGACGCCTATGTGCGGGTGCTGGAGCGCGCCAGCGATACGCCCATCGAACAACCCCGGGCGTTTCTGTACCGCACGGCATTGAATCTGGTGATCGACGGCCATCGGCGCAATACCCTGCGCCAGGCCGAGTCGTTGGATGTGCTGGACAGCGAAGAACGTTTCTTCACGCCGTCGCCCCATGCCAGCTTCGATCATCGCCAGCGCCTGGACATGCTGCAGCGCGCCCTGGCCGAGCTGCCGCCGCTGTGCCGCGAGAGCTTCCTGTTGCGCAAGCTCGAAGGCTTGTCCCACCCACAAATCGCCGCACGCCTGGGCCTTTCCCGGGCACTGGTGGAAAAACACATCGTCAACGCCATGAAGCACTGCCGCACCCGGATGCGCCAGTGGGACGGTTGCTGACCCATCCCGTGCGCTAAATTTTTTTTCATCGTCCTCGTTCCTACTCAACAGACGACTTGTCGGCTCGCCAAGAACCGGTCCAGTCACACCAGGCTTTTCGCGCCCTGTTGAGGGCTTCTCCAGAGGACACTGGACATGACACAGGCAATTGCATCGCCCATCGTTCACGACTTGATCGGCATCGGCTTCGGCCCCTCGAACCTGGCGCTGGCCATTGCGCTGCAGGAACGGGCCCCGGTCCAGGGCGAACTGGATGTGCTGTTCCTCGACAAGCAGGCCGACTACCGCTGGCACGGCAACACCCTGGTGACCCAAAGCGAGTTGCAGATTTCCTTCCTCAAGGACCTGGTGACCCTGCGCAACCCCACCAGCCCGTATTCGTTCGTCAATTACCTCAAGCACCATGGCCGGCTGGTGGACTTCATCAACCTCGGCACCTTCTACCCGTGCCGCATGGAGTACAACGATTACCTGCGCTGGGTCGCCGCGCAGTTCGCCGAACAGAGCCGCTACGGTGAAGACGTGCTGCGCATCGAACCGCTGCTGCACAACCAGCAGGTGGAAGCCTTGCGGGTGATTTCCCGCAACCAGCAAGGCGAAGAGTTCGTGCGTACCGCCCGTTCGGTGGTGGTCAGTGCTGGCGGTACGCCGCGCATTCCCGAGGCGTTCAAGGCCTTCAAGCAGGATGGCCGGGTGTTCCACCATTCCCAGTACCTGGAGCGCATGGCGACCCAGCCGTGCGTGAGCGGCCAGCCGATGAAGATCGCGATCGTCGGTGGCGGACAGAGCGCGGCGGAAGCCTTCATCGATCTCAACGACAGCTTCCCTTCGGTGCAGGTCGACATGATCCTGCGCGGCTCGGCCCTCAAGCCGGCGGACGACAGCCCGTTCGTCAATGAAGTGTTCTCCCCGGAATTCACCGACCTGGTGTTCCAGCAACCCCACAGCGAGCGCGAGCGGCTGGTCAACGAGTACCACAACACCAATTATTCGGTGGTGGACATCGACCTGATCGAACGCATCTACGGGATTTTCTATCGCCAGAAAGTCTCGGGCGTGGCCCGTCATGCGTTTCTTACCCTGACCACGATCGAGCAAGCCACGGCCACCGATACCGGCATTGAGCTGACGGTGCGCAACAACGCCACCGGCGAGCTGACCGTGCGTTGCTACGATGCCGTGGTGCTGGCCACCGGTTATGAGCGTCAAATGCACCGCACGTTGTTGGAGCCGCTGGCGCAATACCTCGGGGACTTCGAGGTGGACCGCAACTACAAGCTGATCACTGACGAGCGCTGCAAGGCGGCGATCTACATGCAGGGCTTCTGCCAGGCGAGCCATGGCTTGAGTGACACCTTGCTGTCGATCCTGCCGGTGCGTGCCGATGAAATTGCCGGTTCGCTCTATGAGCACGGGAAAAATCGCGGTCAGGCGCGTCCGGTACGCGATCTGTTACTCGCTGCCGTGTAGGCCCTGTGGAGCGAGCCTGCTCGCGAATGCGGTGGGCCAGTCACATTGATACCGACGGTCACACTGCTTTCGCGAGCAGGCTCGCTCCCACAGGTCATAGGCCGGCCTTGGGTCACCCGCAGGCAATTCTTCAGAAACTTCCTACACTCATGTCATGCGTCTATTCGACAGGCGCATCGACGGTTCGCTGTTCCCTCGTATTGGCAGTCTGAACCCCTCAGCCGGTCACCCTGACTGAATATGAAGTCGAGGGCGTTCCGGGCCGACTACGCCAAACGATGCAACCTGATACAAATGATGCTGCTTCTACGCGCAGGCCTGGCGGCGCTGTTGCTGGGCACATTGAGTGTGGCGCCGGGGGTTGGCGCGGCACCCGAGTCGCTGCAGGTGCTCGGGCGATCCGATGTGAGCGACTATTCGGTGTCCCTGGGCGAAGCCGACAGGATCTGGCTCAAACAAAAAGGCCGGTTGTTGCTGGGCGCCTCGGCGCCGGACTACGTGCCCTTCAGCATCACCGGCAATGGCCGCGATTATGAAGGCCTGACCGCCGACTACGCGCAACTGCTGGGGCAGCTCCTTCAGATTACGGTGCAGGTCCAGCGCTATCCATCCCGTGCCGAATCGCTCCAGGCCCTGCGCAGCGGCGAAATCGACCTGCTTGGCACCGCCAACGGCTTTGAAGCCAGCGATCCGGACCTGGCGATGTCCCAAGCTTACGCGGATGACCTGCCGACCCTGGTGGCGCGCATCGACGACAGCCAGGATCTACCCCCGGACCTCGCGGGCAAGCGTGTGGCGATGCTGTATCACTACTTGCCGCCGGACACGGTCGAGGCTTTCTACCCACAGGCGTCTTTGCGGCTGTACCCCTCGACCTTGAGCGCCATCGGCGCCGTGGCGTTCGGTCAGGCCGACGTCTATCTGGGGGATTCGATCAGCGCCAACTACCTGATCAGCAAGAATTACCTGAACAATGTCCAGCTGGCGGACTTCTCGCGCATGGAAGTGCAGCCGTTTGCCTTTGCACTCGCTCGCGACAATGCGCGCTTGTTGCGCATCGTCAACGCGGCGCTGCAAGCCATTCCCGCCAGTGAGCGCATGAGCATCCTGCGCCGTTGGAGCGCCGGCGGCGCGAGCATGCCGGGCCAGCAAGCGTTGCATTTCAGTGTCAACGAGCAACGCTGGCTGGATGCCCATCCGCGAATCAAGGTGGCCATCCACGAAAGTTTCCTGCCGCTGACATTCATCGACGAACAAGGCCATTTACGCGGTATCAGCGCCGATGTGCTGGCGAGGATCAGTTTGCGCACCGGATTGAAATTCGATATCCAGCGCAGTAACTCGGTCCCCGACCTCATCGCGCAGATCAAGAGCGGCAAGGCCGACGTGCTCGCGGCCATCACTACCAGTACCGAGCTTGGGGATGACCAGGCGTTGCGCTTCACCCGGCCGTACCTGACCAACCCCTACGTGCTGGTGACATCGCTCAAGGCCAAGGCCCTGACATTGGACCAGATGGACGGCAAGCGGCTGGCACTGGTGCGGGGCAATGTCTTGCATGAATACCTGCTGGAAGCGTTTCCCCGGGTGAACCTCGTCCCCGCCGAAAACGTGCCGGACGCCATGGCCATGCTCGCCGCCGGCACGGTGGACGGCGCGATCAATTCATTGATCAGCGCCCGCTACATGATCTCCCGCCAATACCGCGACAAGCTGCAGATCACCAGCACCGTCGGTACGTTGCCTGCGCGCATTGCCCTGGCGACCAATCCGGATGCGTTGGAACTGCATTCGATCCTGGACAAGGCATTGCTGAGCATATCCCCCGAGGAAATGGACGAACTGACCAACCGCTGGCGCAGTGAAGTGGTCGTCGATGACAGCTACTGGCTACGCAACCGCACGACCATTGTCCAAGGTTTTTCCATTGCCGCGCTGTTGTTGCTGGTGACGTTGGGATGGGTCTTTTACCTGCGTCGCCTGCTGGAGCAATTACGCCTGGCCAAGGAGAGCGCCGACGACGCCAATCGGGCCAAGACCACTTTCGTGGCAACCATGAGCCATGAAATCCGCACGCCTATGAACGCGGTAATCGGCATGCTGGAACTGGCCATGAAGAAGGCCGACCAGGGCGTGGTGGACCGCTTTGCCATCGAAGTCGCCTCGGGTGCCGCCCGGGGCATGCTGGACCTGATCGGCGACATCCTGGACATCGCCCGCATCGAGTCAGGCAAGCTGTCGCTGGCGCCGCAGCGGGCCAATCTGTACGAGCTGATCGAGTCGGTGGCGCGAATCTTCGAGGGCCTGGCCCGACAAAAACACCTGCGCCTGCAACGGGACCTGGATCCTGCGATCAACAGTGAGGTGTTGATCGATCCGTTGCGCTTCAAGCAAATCGTGTCGAACCTGCTGAGCAACGCCATCAAGTTCACCGACCAGGGCGCAGTGCGCCTGAGCGTGCGCGGCGAACCGAGCCTTGACGGTGGGCACCTGGGCATTGATGTGCGGGTCGAGGACACCGGCTGCGGTATTTCACCGGAGGACCAGCGGCGCTTGTTCAGCCCCTTTGCCCAGGTCGGCCCTAACCCCCAGTCGGCCCGCAGCGGTTCAGGGTTGGGGTTGGTCATCAGCCGCACCTTGTGCGAAATGATGGGTGGCACCCTGGTCTTGAACAGTGTGCCGGGGCAGGGCACGCAGGTCGAAATCCGCCTCAACCTGCCGCTGCTGGATGCACGGGCGCCCGCGCCGCCCGCGCAAATCGAGGCGCTGCTGCCAGGGCGGGCCCTGAGCATACTGGTGGTCGACGATTACCCGGCCAACCGTTTCTTGTTGTCCCAGCAACTGAGTTACCTGGGCCATCGCGTCCGGGAGGCGGAAAATGGTGTGCAGGGCCTGCACGCCTGGCGCAGCGAACCTTTCGATGTGGTCATCACCGACTGCAACATGCCCTTGATGAGCGGCTATGAGTTGGCCCGCGCCATTCGCGAGGAGGAGAGCGCCAGCAGCTTGCCGCCGGTGGTGATCCTGGGGTTCACGGCCAATGCCCAGCCCGAGGAAAAAGACCGTTGCGCCGAAGCCGGCATGGACGATTGCCTGTTCAAGCCCATCGGCCTGAAGGAACTCAATGAACGCCTGGCTTCGGTAAAGCCTGCGTTTATCGACGACATTGATTTGACCAGCCTTGAACAACTGACCGGCGGCGACACGGCTTCTGTCAACCAACTGTTGCAGGCGCTGATCAACAGCAATGCCGACGATGCGGCCCGGCTGCTGCGTTTGTCCGGCCAGCGAGACCTGCTGGGCCTGTCCGACCTGGCGCATCGGATCAAGGGCGGGGCGCGCCTGATCAATGCCCACGCCTTGATTGCCGCATGCGAGGCGCTGGAAAGCGTTTGCCGAGGGGGCGACGGAGCATTGCTCGTCCGGGCTGTAGAGGATCTGCGCCAAGCCATGGATCAACTGGCTGAACGACTGAACACCCACCTGGTGACCGAGCCCGTTCCAGGTCCTACGTCCGGCGACCGGTCGGCATGACCATTTTCTCTCCGATTTTCGGATTAGTCCTACAGCGGCCTTCAAAAGCTTCCTCTAGCCTGACGCCCCTTATCTCCATGAAGCCGGTTCATACCTGGCGCGTTGCTACTGGAATGCCTGCCATGCCGAACAAAGCACTACGTATTCTGATTGCCGACAAGCAACACACTCATCGAATCGTGCTGGAACGCCTCTTCAATCAACAGGGCTATTTTCGGATCGTCCCGGTGAGCGACATGCAAGAGCTGTTGACACTGGTGGGGTACGACGGCGACCCGTTCGACCTGGTGGTCGTCAACGCAGGGCTGGCGAACGGGGTGCTGGATTTGCACGAGTTCATTATCGACAACCCGCAGATTCGTCACGCAATGGTCTACAACGCGCCACAAGTGGGGCGCTCGTCGGTTCCGGTTGCGCGCCGGTCCAGTCTGCATTTGAGCCATGCCCCACTGCCTGACCGCGCGTCGCTGCAGCGCCTGATGGAACGGGTCGACCGCCCGGCCAGCGAGCCCCTGCAATCATGGGATCAAGCCTTGCGCCAGGGCCGTGGCGGCTGACGCGGGCCGCCGGTCCGGACTGTCGGACCTGACAGGTGCCAAGCCCTGGCATGTGTGCAAGAGTCCGGTGCAGCCAAGGCATCGGTGCCGTTTGTTTTGAATGGGGGAACTGCCTTGAAAGACGTATTGATCGTGGATGACCACCCTGTCATACGGGGAGCATTGCGGCTCATTTGCCAGAATGAAGGCTTCACTCAGGTCCGGGATGCCAGCGGGGCGGCCGATGCCCGGAGCTTCATCAAGGAAGGCGTGCCAGACTTGGTGATCCTGGACCTGGTGATGAACGGTTTCGATGGCCTGGACCTGCTGGTGTGGATCACGGGCCAGTTTCCCGACTGTGGTGTGCTGGTGTTCACGTCCCAGGATGCGCAGCATTTCTGCAACCGCTGCATCTCGGCCGGGGCCAGGGGGTTCGTCACCAAGAAAAGCGACCTGAAGGAACTGACCAAGGCCATTCATGCGTTGAAGTCCGGCTATGCGTATTTCCCACAAATGTCCGTCAGGCTGGATTTTCAACAGCGCACCGAACAGCAAGCCCTGGAAAGTCTTTCCACCCGCGAACTGTCCATCCTGCGCATGCTGGCCATGGGCATGCGCGGCAAGGACATCGCCGAGAGCCTGTTCCTGAGCCCGAAAACCGTCAGCACCTACAAGACTCGCCTGTTGGAGAAGCTTGGGTTGAAGTCATTGGTGGGCCTGTCAGAGTTCGCCAAGCGCAATCATCTATAAATGTGGGAGCGAGCTTGATCACTGTTCTTCATATAGAACGCTAAAGCCGATTTTTGCAGTCTAGTGCTTCAAAGGTGACGGTTTTATCCTGTCTCATCGAATCGCATCACCTGATTTGGAGACACGGCATGAAGAACATCATCGGCCTCTACACCAGCCCGCAGCCCCATTGGGTCGGCGACGGCTTCCCGGTTCGCACGCTGTTTTCCTACGACAACCTGGGCAAGCACATCAGCCCGTTTTTGCTGCTGGACCACGCGGCCCCCACCGAATTCGCACCCACCACCGAGCGTCGCGGTGTCGGGCAACACCCGCATCGCGGCTTCGAAACCGTGACCATCGTCTATCAGGGCGAACTGGAACACCGTGACTCCACCGGCAGCGGCGGCAAGATCGGGCCCGGCGACGTGCAGTGGATGACCGCCGCTTCCGGCATCATCCATGAAGAATTTCATTCCGAAGCCTTCGCCCGACAGGGCGGGTTCATGGAAATGGTCCAGCTGTGGGTCAACCTGCCAGCCAAGGATAAAATGGCCGCGGCCGGCTACCAGACGCTGCTCAAGGGCGACATTCCAACTATCGCCCTGAAAGACGATGCCGGCAGTCTGCGCCTGATCGCCGGGCACTTCGACGGCCAGCAAGGCCCAGCGAAAACCTTTACTCCCATCGATGTCTGGGACATCCGCTTGAATGCCGGGAAAAACCTCATCCTCGACCTGCATGAAGGCCACAGCACCGCCCTGGTGGTGCTGCGTGGTTCGGTCCTGGCCAACGACCGCGAGCGGGTCGAGGCCGGGCAACTGGCCCTGTTCGACCGGGCCGGTGACCAGTTGAGCCTGCACGCCAACAACGACGCGGTGATGCTGCTGCTCAGTGGCGAGCCCATCGACGAACCCATCGTCGGTCATGGTCCGTTCGTGATGAACAGCGAGCAGGAAATCCACCAGGCCTTCAATGACTTCCATTCCGGGCATTTTGGGCGGATGGAGGCGAAATCACAGCCACACTGAATTTCCTGTGGGAGCGGGCTTGCTCGCGAACGCGCAGTGTCAGTGAAACAAGTGCTTGTTGATACATGCCTTCGCGAGCAAGCCCGCTCCCACACTTTGGTCGTGGTGAACACAAATCTTGCAACTACCGAAAGTCTCCTGTGTGAGCGAGCTTGCTCGCGAAGGCGGCCTGACAGTCGATGCTTCATTGACTGATACAGCGAAATCGCGAGCAAGCTCGCTCCCACAACTGATTCGTGGGGATCTCTACAGCGTCTGCAATCTGTGCCAATCTTCGCCCCAATGATCTCCCTGGAGCTGTCCCGATGCCGTCGCTGATTTCCGACCACCCGCTGCTCTGTGCCTTGGCGTTGCTTGTGCTCGACTTACTGATGTGGCGGCTGGTCAGCGCAGATCGGATCTATTGGAAAGTGGGCGGGCGATTGGTGATTTTTTCGCTGTTCAGCGTGCTGCTGTTCAACGAAGGGCTCAACCCCATGGAGCCGGCGCAATGGGTCGAAGATGTGCCACGGCACCTGGCGGCCACCGGTTTGCAGATCGCCTGGTGGTTGTTCGCCGCGCGAACCCTGACGGTGATGATTGTCGCGGCGATGATGCAGCGGGTCGGCCATACCGGGCGCTTATTGCAGGATTTGCTGGGCGCGGTGATTTTCCTGATTGCCGTCATCGCGGCGTTGGCGTATGTGCTGGACCTGCCGGTCAAGGGCGTACTGGCCACGTCCGGCGCGATGGCGATCATCGTCGGCCTGGCCTTGCAGAGCACCCTCAGCGATGTGTTTTCCGGGATCGTGCTCAACACCACCAAGCCCTACCAGCTCGACGACTGGATCTCCATCGACGGCACCGAGGGTCGGGTCACCGACATTGATTGGCGGGCCACCCGGTTGCAGACCGCCCAAGGCAGCATGGCAGTCATTCCCAATTCGCTGGCAGCCAAGGCCAAAGTGATCAACTTCAGCCGGCCCAGCGATGTCCACGGCTTATCCATCAGCGTCCAGGTCAGCCCCCACGTGCGTCCACAAACCGTAATCGACGCGTTGGAGCGAGCGATGATCGGCTGCCGTACCTTGCTCGCCAGTCCGGCACCCTGCGTCACGCTCAAAAGTAGCGGCAATGAGGGCGCGGAATACGAGATCAGCGGGTTCGTCGCCTCCCGCGCCCAGAAGCGCGAGGTGCGTAACCAGTTGTTCGACCTGGCGTTCCGGCACTTGCAGGCATCGGGCGTGAGCCTGTTGTCCGGCAGCGAAAGCGCCATGGCCAAGGACGCATCGCGGCCCCGGGCGTTGCTGGAAAGCTCGAATATTTTCTCCACGTTGCGCCAGGACGAGAAAGAGACCTTCAGCCAGAACATGAGCTTGCAGACGTTCCGTGCCGGCGACCTGATTTTGCCGGCCGGGGAAGTCAGCGATCATTTGTTCATCGTCGAGTCCGGCGTGGTCAGTGTGACGCTTGTACGCAACGGCCAGCCTTTCGAGGCCGCGCGCATGGGGCCGGGGGAGGTGATCGGCGAAGCCGGGATCGTGTCCGAGCAGGCTACCCTGGCAAGCTTCTCGGCCAAGACGTTCTGCACCCTCTATCGTATCGAGAACAGCTATCTCAAACCTTGCCTCGACGCCCGTCGCGACATCAACGATGCCATGAAAAACTTGCTGGACGTGCGCATCCACCTCGCCCAGAACCTGACCCGTGACGTGCCCAAGCCAATCGCCAAGAAGCGCTTCCTGCAATGGCTGCGCAGTCGGGCCTGAACGACCCTCGAAAGGTGCATCGTCCCCCCGTGGCGAGGGAGCTTGCTCCCGCTGGGTGGCGCAGCCGCCCCAAAATGGCCCAACACCATTTTCCAGGCAGACCGCATCGGCTGGGTTACGACTGCTTCGCAGCCGAGCGGGAGCAAGCTCCCTCGCCACAATTGCGGTCTTCAATAGCCCCGCGCCCGGCCGCGCTGATTGGCTACCCGAACTTCCCAATAATTGGCTATTTGCCCTGCGCCAGCGCAGGGCTAACGTAGCGCCACACCCAATTGTCCTGGAGTTCGCCATGCAACCGCGTATCGATTTCTACACCGCGTCCCCTGAGGCCCTCAAAGCCATGATCGCCCTGGAAACCGCCGTCTCCAAGCTCGGCCTGGAAAAGCCGCTGCTGGAACTGGTCAAGCTGCGCTCCTCGCAGATCAATGGCTGTGCCTTCTGCATCGACATGCACACCGCCGATGCCCGCAAGGACGGCGAGACCGAACGTCGCCTGTACGCCGTGACCGCCTGGCGCGAAGCACCGTTCTTCACCCCGCGTGAACGCGCCGCACTGGCCTGGACCGAAGCGCTGACCCGCTTGAGCGACACCCATGCGCCGGACGCCGACTTTGAACTGCTCAATCAGCATTTCACCGCCAAGGAAATGGTCGACCTCACCGTGGCGATCAACACCATCAACGGCTGGAACCGCCTGGCGGTGGGTTTTCGTAAGATGCCCGAGGCGTGAGCCGCTGCTCCATTCAATAGACACAACCCAGTGGGAGCGAGCTTGCTCGCGATGGCGTCGGTACCTTCGACATCACCGCAAACTGACACACCGCCTTCGTGAGCAAGCCCGCTGCCACAAAAAATCTTCGTCCACCGATCCGCCCAGGACCGGCTCGCCAGCCAGTCATCCCACGCCGGGAACTTCGCCCGTTTGATTTTCTTCTACCTACAACAGACGGCTCCAGCCGTCTTTTGTCAGAGGAGTCGATCATGCAAGTTCAAGTCAACAGCAACCATATCGAAGGCAGTGCCCGCTTGCAGGAGTGGGTCGGCAGCACGGTGGTGGACGCCCTGCACCGGTTTGAAGATCAACTGGCCCGGGTCGAGATTCATGTCAGTGATGAAAATGCGCAGAAGGGCGGTGCGGCGGACAAGCGTTGCCAGATCGAGGCACGGTTGCAGGGCGTTTCGCCGGTGTCTGTCAGTCACAAGGCTGAAAACCTGGAGCTGGCCGTGGAAGGGGCTGCGGAGAAAATGGTCCACGCGCTCGATCATCAGATCGGCAAGCTCAACCCTGCCGTGGAGTCCATGGGCCGAGTGACCGCGCCCGTGGATGAGGCGCCGCCCGAGGTGGTGGATTCGATGTTGGAGGAAGACTTCCTCGAAAACCAAGAGGCCCGGGGCAAAGAATAAGGAGACGATCATGACTGCTCATCAACCCTTCAGCCGCCAAGTGCTGACCGAGCTACTGGCGTTCGACGAACAGCCGAGCCTTTCGTTGTACATGCCCACCCACCGCACGTTCCCGGAGCGCAGCCAGGACCCGATCCGCTACAAGAACCTGGTGCGCGAACTGCAGACCCAACTGGAACAACAGCATCCGGATCTGGATAACACATCATTGCTCGAACCGTTCCTGGCGCTGGTCGATGACCAGGATTTCTGGAACTCCAATCGGGACGGCATCGCGGTATTCGGCGCACCCGACTATTTCAAGGTCATCGCAGTGAACCAGCGCTTGCCGGAATGCGCCTTCGCCAACAGCCATCCGTATCTCAAGCCATTGCTGCGACTGGCCCAGTCCACCGAGCGCTATCAGGCGCTGTGCCTGACTCGCGATGAAGTCTGGTTGTATGAAGGCAGCTCGCAGCAACTGGAGAAAGTCGAGCTGTCCGAACAAGTGCCGCGCAACCAGGTAGAAGCCCTGGGCGAGGACTTGACCTCTGGCGACCAGCAAGGTTTCCCCAACGGGTTCAGCCGCAGCAGCGAACGCGGCGATCCGATGATGCACGAGTCGGCCGGCGGCGGTAAGCAGGACGAAATCAACCTGGACCGCGAGCGGTTCTTCCGTGCCGTGGACAAAGCCATTCTTGAACACCATTCCCAGCCGTCAGGGTTGCCGATGATTCTGGTGGCGTTGCCGGAGAACCAGGCGGTGTTCCGCGCCGTCAGCCACAACTCGCACCTGCTGGGCCAGGGCATCGATGCCGACCCGTCGCGCATGAGCGTGGAAGAGTTGCGCGTGCATTGCTCGAAGCTGATGAACCACAGCCACTCGGACCGGATCGTCGACAGCCTGAACCGTTATGGCGTTGCGGTGGGGCAGGGACGGGCGCTGGACGGTCTCGCCGACATTGCAAAGGCCGCTTGGGAAAGCCGCGTGGCGATGCTGTTGGTGGAGGCGGAGCGCCAAGTGCCAGGCCAGCTCGATCCAGACAAGGGCAAGCTGATTATCGATGAGACCGGCGATGCACAAGCGATCGACGTGCTGGACGAGCTGATCCTGGCGGTCACCCGGCAAGGCGGCGAGGTGGTCGTGGTTCCTCCTGAGCATGTCATGCCCACCGACACGGGCGCGGCGGCCGTGTGCCGGTTCTAAGGAAATCACGCGTTTGAATGCCGAGCCTGGTGGGAGCGAGCTTGCTCGCGACAGTGGTGTGTCAGTTGGCATGCGTAGGGGCAGTCAGTCTGTCATCGCAAGCAAGCTTGCTCCCATAGGCTGGCATTGCAGCTTCGGACGACAGGCACCGTAATAGGTTTGCTTCGTATTAATAGGAAGCATTACTATTCACGCCCCGTTTCCACAGCGCGCCGCGATGACCTCCAAGCTGCCCCGCAGACCTGGCTTCCTAGAGCATTACGAAGAGTTGATCGGCACCTGGACCCGTCGCCTGCGCAATCGCCAGCAGGCCGAGGACTTGGCCCATGACACCTTCGTGCGGGTGCTTGAGTCGAATTCGGCGGAGGTCGAACAACCACGGGCCTATCTGCACCAGACCGCGCGCAACATTGCGGTGGATGGCTATCGGCGCGAAGATCGACGGGGGGCCATGGAGGAGGTGGCGGTTGACCATAGCCAGTCGCTGTCGGGCGACCCGGAGCATTTCATGCACGCGATCCAGTTGGCAGACTCCATCGAACGAGCGCTTGCCGAACTGCCGGCCAACTGCCGTACGGTGTTTGTCTGGCAGAAGATCGAAGGCTTGACCCAGGCCGAGATTGCCGAGCGCCTGGGACTGTCCAAGAACATGGTGGAAAAATATATGATCCGCACCCTGCGGCATCTGCGTGATCGCCTGGACGGGCCTGAGCAATGACCCGTCGCTATTTTCCACCTGAGCCACAGGACCTTCCGATGGACAGCCGTGAATGCCCGTGCGGGCAGGACAGGGTTCGCGACGAGGCGGCGCAGTGGTTCGTGCGCTTGCAAGCGCCGGCCATGGGTGTCGAAGAGCGCCAGCGGTTTGAAGCCTGGCTGGACGAACACGCCAATCACCGCGATGAAATTCAATTGCTCCAGGGGATCTGGAGCGCCACGGACCTGCTGCCCAAGGAACGCCTGCAAGCGTTGTGCGAGCCACCGGCCAAACGTCCTCAGCGCCGGCCATTGTTACGCTACGCGGTCGCCGCCGGGCTGCTGGCGGTGGTGGTCGGGTTGGGGTTGTTCAGCGGCTTGAGTTCCTCCACCGACTACAGCGGCGAATATGCCACCGCCTTCGGCGAGCGCCGGCACATTGCATTGCCGGACGGTTCGGTGATCGACCTCAACAGCCGCAGCCGGGTGCGCGTTCGATTCGCCCACTATCAGCGCCGGGTGGAACTGGCCGAAGGCGAGGCGTTGTTCAACGTCGAGCACGATGCCAGTCGGCCATTCACTGTCGACGCAGGCAACGGCCAGGTGACAGTGACCGGCACGCGCTTCGATGTGCGCCGTGATCCCGACAAGACCCGTATCGCGGTGGCGCAGGGCAGCGTCAAGGTCCAGGGACGCGCCGCGCGCCAGGCTCAATCGGTCAGCCTGACTGCGGGCCTCGGCACCCAGATCGATGCCCGGGGCAAAGTCGCCACACCCTACGCGGTAAACACCGAGGCGCTCACTGCTTGGCGCAACGGCAAGCTGGTGTTCAACGACGCGCCGCTGAAGGACGTGGCTGAAGAAGTTTCCCGTTATCGCGCCCAGCCCTTGCGAGTCGCCAACACGGCGGTGGGCAACTTGCGCCTGACCAGCGTGTTCCGCGTCGACGATCCCGAGGCGCTGCTCAAGGCGCTGCCGAACATTTTGCCGGTGGCGGTGCGGACCCTGGATGACGGCAGTCAGGAAATAATTGCGCGATAGATTCAGGTTTTTTTCGAGTTCTTCGTCTTCTTGTCCAACTGCAACTGGTTTGCATTAACAGACGCGTATTCTTGCGATTCGACAGGACAAGGTTCGACGTGAAAACCTCCGCCAAACACCACTACCGTTCCTCTTCGCGCTGGCTGCCGCTGGCCTTGACCCTGGCCGTCAGCGCCGCGCTGCCCCAGGCATTTGCCGATCAGGCCGCAGCCATTCACATCCAGGCGCAACCGCTGGGCCAGGCCCTGAGCCAACTCGGCCAGCAGACCTCGTTGCAGGTGTTCTTCAGCCCTGAGTCGGTGGTCGGCAAGCAAGCCCCGGCGGTGGAGGGCAACCTGTCGCCGGAGGCGGCCTTGCGTCAATTGCTGCAAGGCAGCGGGCTGCGCTACCAGATCGATGAAGGGTCGGTGACGGTGGTGCCGGCGCCGTCGACATCCAGCGCCGGCCCAATGGAACTGGGGGCCACGCAAATCCAAGTGGTCGGCGACTGGCTCGGTGACGCCAACGCCGAAGTGGTGCAGAACCATCCCGGCGCGCGGACGGTGGTGCGCCGCGAGGCGATGGTGGAACAGGGCGCCATGAACGTCGGCGATGTGTTGCGGCGCATACCGGGTGTGCAGGTGCAGGACGCCAATGGCACCGGTGGCAGCGATATTTCCTTGAATGTCGGCGTGCGCGGCCTCACCTCGCGCCTTTCACCGCGCTCCACGGTACTGATTGACGGCGTGCCGGCGGCGTTCGCTCCTTACGGCCAGCCGCAACTGTCCATGGCGCCGATTTCTTCGGGCAACCTGGACAGCATCGACGTGGTGCGCGGTGCCGGCTCGGTGCGCTACGGGCCGCAGAACGTCGGCGGGGTCATCAACTTCGTGACCCGTGCGATTCCGGAAAAAGCCACCGGTGAAATCGGCAGCACGCTGGAAACGTCCCAGCGCGGCGGCTGGAAGCACATCGACACGGCGTTCCTCGGCGGCACCGCCGACAATGGCCTGGGCGTTGCGCTCCTGTATTCGGGCGTCAACGGCAACGGTTATCGTCAGAGCAACAACGGCAACGACATCGACGACGTCATCCTCAAGACCCATTGGGCGCCCACCGAGGTGGATGATTTTTCGCTGAACTTCCATTACTACGACGCCAAGGCCGACATGCCCGGTGGTCTGAACCAGAAGCAGTACGACGCCGACCCGTATCAGTCCGACCGCGATTGGGACAACTTCAGCGGCCGGCGCAAGGATGTGTCGTTCAAGTGGTTGCGACAGATCGACGACCACACCCAGGCCGAAGTGCTGACCTATTACTCCGACAGCTATCGTGGCAGCACCATCGCGTCCCGGGACCAGCGCAACCTGGTGTCCTACCCTCGCACCTATTACACCTTCGGCATCGAGCCGCGGGTGTCCCGTGTGTTCGACCTGGGGCCCACCACTCAAGAAGCCAGTGTGGGTTATCGCTACCTCAAGGAGGGCATGCACGAAGAGGCCAGCCGCCTGGCATTGCGGGATAACCAACCGGTGGTGCGTCCGGGCGCCGACGGTCACGTCTATCAGGACCGTACCGGCGGCACTGAAGCGCACGCGGTCTACATCGATGACAAGGTTGATGTCGGCAAATGGACGATCACCCCAGGCATCCGCTTCGAGCGCATCAGCACCGAGTGGCACGACCGGCCGGTCCTCGACACGGCCGGTAGCCCTGTGCAGGAAAAGCGCCGCAGAATCGACAGCAACGAACCGCTGCCGGCCCTGAGCGTGATGTATCACCTGTCCGATGCCTGGAAGCTGTTCGCCAACTACGAGACCTCGTTCGGCAGCCTGCAGTATTTCCAACTGGGCCAGGGCGGCGACGGCAACAACACGGCCAACGGACTGAGCCCGGAAAAGGCCAAGACCTACGAGATCGGCACGCGCTATAACGATGACGTGTGGGGCGGGGAGGTGACGCTGTTCTATATCGACTTCGATGACGAGCTGCAATACATCAGCAATGACGTCGGCTGGACCAACATGGGCGCGACCAAGCACCAGGGCCTGGAAGCTTCGGTGCATTACGACATGGCCGCGCTGGACCCGCGCCTTGAAGGCCTGACCGCCAACGCCGGCTTCACCTACACCCGGGCGACCTACGAAGGTGAAATCCCGCGCTTCAAGGGCCGTGATTTGCCGTTCTATTCCCGTCAGGTGGCTAACGTGGGCCTGCGCTACGACGTCCACCGCTGGACCTACAACCTCGATGCCTTTGCCCAGTCCAAGCAACGTTCACCGGGCAACAGCGTGAACGCCGATGGCAGCTTCAGCGGCGATTACATCACCGATGGCAGTGCCGATGGACAGTACGGCGACATGCCGGGCTACGTGCTCTGGAACGTGCGCGCCGGCTATGACTTCGGCGCGCAGCTGTCGAACCTGAAAGTCGGCGCCGGGGTGAAGAACCTGTTCGACCACCAGTACTACACCCGCTCCAGCGACAACAATTCGGGTATCTACGTCGGCGCACCGCGTACGTTCTTTGTGCAGGCCAGCGTGGGGTTCTGATCGAGGATCAGGCTCGATCCTGTGGCTTGGAACACAATTTCTCGGGTTGAAAGACAATTCCTGTGGCGAGGGAGCTTGCTCCCGCTCGGCTGCGAAGCAGTCGTAATCCGGCGGATGCGGTGTGCCTGATGCTCCGCGTCCGGCAGGTTTTGGGGCCGCTTCGCGACCCAGCGGGAGCAAGCTCCCTCGCCACAGTGGGGTGAGCAATCAGACCTTCAACACCCTGCCACTGGCCGCCACGGCGACCAGCGAAAGAGCAATCAACCCAAAGGCCAGGCTCAGGCTGCTGCCGTGGGCGACGAACCCGATCAGCGCCGGGCCGGCGAGAATGCCGGCATAACCGATGGTGGTGATGGCCGGAACGGCAATCGCTTCCGGCATCAGGGTCTGTTTGCCGACGGCGGTGTACAACACCGGCACGATGTTCGAACACCCCACGCCGACTAACGCATACCCCAGCAGCGCGGCTTGCCACATCGGTGCGAGGGTCGCCAGCAGGAACCCCGCTGCGGCCACTGCCCCGCCGTAGATGATCACGCGTTTGGCACCCAGGCGATGCACCACCGTGTCGCCGGTCAGCCGGCCGACGGTCATGGTCAGCGCGAACGCCGCATAACCCAGCCCGGCGTAGGCCGTCTGCACGCCGCGCTCGGTGGTCAGGAACACGGCGCTCCAATCCAGCACCGCGCCTTCGGCGAGGAACACGATAAAACACAGGATGCCGATAAACAGCACCACGCCGTGGGGGATGGCAAACGCCGGGCCCGAGCTTTCGCTGCCGTAGGGCAGCAAATGCGGTGCAGCCTTGAACAACGCCACCAGCAGCACGCCATTGACCGCCAGCGTCGCCCCCAATGGCGAAAGCCCCAGGCCAAGCAACGCGCTCACGCCGGCCGCGCCAATGATCCCGCCGAGGCTGAACATGCCGTGGAAGCCGGACATCATGGTCTTGCCACTGGCCCGTTCGACGATCACTGCTTGCAGGTTCACGGTCGAGTCCACGGTGCCGAGCCCGGCGCCGAACAGGAACAACGCCGCCACCAACCAGGGCAAGGACGTCATGGTAGCCAACAGCGGTAACGCCAGGCAGATCAGGACCGTCCCGCCGCTGAGCACCTGACGGCAACCGAATCGCGCGGCGAGCGCGCCGGAAATCGGCATCGCCAGGATCGAACCCACGCCGAGGCACAACAACAGCAACCCGAGGGTGCCTTCATCCAGGTTCGCCCGCACCTTGGCGTAAGGCACCAGCGGCGCCCAGGCGGCGATGCCGATGCCGGCGATGAGGTAGGCAATGCGGGTGGACATCTGCTCCAGGCGTCCGGGCGTAAAGGTGGGCGGGGGCGTAATGGCAGTCATGAAACGTCCTTGGTTTTTCGCGGTGCGGTGAGGCGGGCAGGGGAACTATGCTTGCATATCCACTGACCGCACTGCGACCCCAAGGTGCCGACGCCTTTCAGGAGGCGCGAGCAAGCTTTGCCCAGCAGCTTCTGCCAGCCTAAAGTAGCGGCCCTTGCTGGCAGATTCAGGGTTTGGTCGATGACGCAGTTTTACGACGCACGCGGCAATATCTATGGGGTCGTCTCACCGCAGCAGGCCCGTGCCGATGGGGTGGATCTGCCGCACTCGGCGGCCCTGGCTGCGCAAACGCGTCAATCCTGGGCGACGGCTGCGGTGCATGCCTTCTGTGCCTGGGCACCGGGCGAAGCACCGCCGGGCGCCAAGGCCCATCGCAGCGACGGTCTGTTGATCGGGCCGTTCCAGAACGAGCCACCCTTTGACCTGTTGATCGTCAACACCGACGGCACCCTGGCCGAGCGCAGCGGCAACGGCCTGACGATTTTCTCCCAGGCCCTGCATGAGCAAGGCTTGATGCCGGGTGAGGAGGATTGTGTGCTGCAAGTTCATCACGACAATCCACAAGGTCGCTCACCGCTGCAAACGTCGGTGCGTGCCGCTGGGTTCGAGGGGGTGCAGGGTTTTTGGCTGGACCTGGGGCGACCGTTGTTTGGGGCCCAAGCGGTTGGCGCCCAGGACGTGGAAAGCGTGACCTTCAATCAACGGGACGTCAGTCGCGTGGCTGCGTTGCAAGCATTGAATCCGGCGTGGGACAACAGCCAGTTCGTGAACATTGGCAATCCACATTGCGTGACGCTGGTGGCGCGTGCCGAGGCGCTGCCGAGTCATCCGCAGATGCTTGCCGCCGCGCTGTCCCAAAGCCTGACGCGCATCGCCTTTGCCGCGCCCGGTGGATCTGGAATTCCGTGCCCGATGGGGGTGAACCTGCAATGGGCCTGGCGCGAAGTCGAAGGGCGAATCGCCGCTCGGGTATTCGAACGGGGCGAAGGTCCCACCGCCTCATCGGGCACCAGCGCCAGCGCCGTGGCCTGCGCTGCATGGCAGGTGGGCTGGGTGAAGGCGGGGCCAGTGAGCGTGGTGATGCCTGGCGGCACCGCGCCGATTCTGCTGGAAGAAGAGGCTGGCGAACTGAGGCGGGTCAGGCTCTTCGGAACAGCGCGAACCGCACCGTAGAAAATCTGCACGTCCAGCGACACGGCCGATGGCCTCATCGCGAGCAAGCTCGCTCCCACAGGTTGGTGGGGGTCAGCCTAGCTGCGGGGCGAATTCCACCACGGGCATCTGTCGTTTCATCAGCACTTCGCCGTTGCGAATCGAGTAGAGCGGCAAGCCCTGGCTGCGGATCACTTCATAGTCGCTGTCGGCCGAGAGGATCAGCAGGTTCGCCGGGCGCCCTGGTTCCAGGCCGTAGCGCTCACCCAGGGCCATGGCCTTGGCGCTGTTGTCAGTAACCAGGTCGAGGGCGCTTTGCAGGTTGCGGTAGCCGAGCATATGGCAGATGTGCAGACCGGCTTCCAGCACCCGCAGGATGTTGCCGTTGCCCAGCGGATACCACGGGTCGACAATGGAATCCTGGCCGAAGCACACGTTCATTCCAGCCTCGAGCAGCTCATTGACCCGAGTGACGCCGCGGCGTTTCGGGAAGTTGTCAAAGCGCCCCTGCAGATGAATGCTTTCGGTCGGGCACGAGACGAAGCTGATGCCCGAGTGTCCGAGCAGGCGGAACAGCTTGGCGCAATAGGCGTTGTCGTAGGATCCCATGGCCGTGGTGTGGCTGGCGGTAACGCGCGAGCCCATGTCTCGGCTGCGGGCCTCTTCGGCAAGGACTTCAAGAAAGCGCGAATGCGGATCGTCGGTTTCGTCGCAGTGCACATCCACCAGGCAGCCGGTGCGTTCGGCCAGGTCCATGAGGAATTTCACTGAACTGACGCCTTGGTCGCGGGTGTATTCGAAGTGCGGGATGCCGCCCACCACGTCAGCGCCCATGCGGATCGCTTCTTCCATCAGCTCGCGGCCATTGCGGTAGGACTCGATGCCCTCCTGAGGGAAGGCGACGATCTGCATGTCGATCAGGTGGCGGCTTTCCTCGCGTACTTGCAGCATCGCCTTGAGGGCCGTGAGCTCGGGATCGGTCACGTCGACGTGGGTGCGTACGTGCTGGATGCCATGGGCGGCGAGGGCCTGGATGGTTTTCCCGGCGCGGGTCCTGGTGTCTTCCTCGGTGATGGTGGCCTTGCGTTCGCCCCAGCACTCGATGCCTTCGAACAGTGTGCCGCTCATGTTCCAGCGCGGCTCGCCGGCGGTGAGGGTCGCGTCCAGGTGGATGTGCGGCTCGACGAAGGGTGGCACCACCAGGTTGCCGCCGGCATCGAGGTCTTCCGGGCCAAGGCTTGGCGCCTCGGTCTGGCGGGCGATGCTGGCGATCAGGCCGTTTTCCAGGTGCAGTTCATGCAAGCCTTCACGGTTGCGCAGGCGGGCGTTGATGATATGCATCAGGTCAATCCTTTATAGGTCTTGTAGGGGCGCGTCAGCGGTGCGAGTACCCATTACGCCGATCAGTAGCACATACGTTAGCGCGCCGGTGGCGATTCCTACCAGTGGCGCGACCCACGGCGAGTTGAACGCGGCGACCGTACCCACCCCATAGGCCAGCAGCCCCGGCCAGTTGAACGCCGGAAGTTGCGCGTCAGCCAGGCGCGGATAGCGACCGCGCCAGCGGAAGAAGAAATCGGCCATGATCACGCCGCCAATCGGCGGGATCACCGTGCCCAACAGAATCAGGTAGGGCACCAGCAAATCGTACATGCCCAGCAAGGCCAGTAGCGTGCCGATCACCGCGCCGCCCAGGGTCACGGTTTTGCGCCGGCGAGTGCGCAGCAGGTTGCAACCGGCCACGGCGAAGTTGTAGATGGTGTTGTCCTGGGTGCTCCAGATATTGAGCAACAGCATCGCCATCGCCGCCATGGCGAAGCCCTGCAAGAGCAGCACTTCGACCACGTCCGGCTGCTGATAGACGATCGCCCCGTAGGCGCCGATCAGCACCATCAAGCCGTTGCCGAGAAAGAAGCCGATCAGGCTCGCCAGGACCGCGACCTTCGCCGAGCGGGAGAAGCGCGTCCAATTGGTCGCCTGGGTCGCGCCGCTGACGAAGGTGCCGAACACCAGTGTGATGGCGGTGGACCAGTCGAGGCTGCCCGTCGGCACCACGGCCAGCAAACCATCGAGCCCACCGACCTTCACCGTCGCCACCCACATCGACAGCATCAGCAGCAACATCATCGCCGGCACAGCGATATACGAAAGGATTTCCAAGCCGCGATAACCCACGTAGGCCGTCGCGCAGAAGCCCAGGCCGAACAGCACCATCAAGCCCAGCACGGTGCCCTGGTCCAGTTCGAAATATTTGCCCAGCACCACCGCGGCGGTCGCGGTGCCCCAGGCGTACCAGCCGATCTGGGTGAAACCCAGGATCAAGTCACTGAGCTTGCTGCCCACCTCGCCGAAACAGAAACGGCCCGTCAGCACCGAATTGAGCCCACTCTTGAAGGCGATATAGCCCAAGCCGGCGGCATAGAGGCCCAGCAGCAGATTGCCGACCACGATCACGGTGAGCATCTGGGCAAAACCGAACGCCACCCCGAGCTTGCCTCCGGCAAACATCGTCGCGGTGAAAAAGGTGAAACCCAGCAGCACCATGGCCGTGGAGGCCAGGCCTTTTCGCGCATGCATCGGGACTTCGCTCAAGGGGTAGTCATTGCCCGGATCGTTCTGAGTCATGTGGCGGTCCTTGCGGATGGGAGGGATATCGCAAGCGTGCAGTGGCCGTGCCAAGCGAGTGAACGCGAGGTTATTTATAGACAATCGTTGGATTTTAGTTGGGCGAAGGGGCGAAAACGGTGCGGGCGTGATTCAAGTTGGGACAGCGTTTGCATTGCGCATGGAGGTCCCTTGTGGGAGCGGGCTTGCTCGCGAAAGCGGTGAGTCAGGTAGAAATATGTTGGCTGACACACCCCCTTCGCGAGCAAGCTCGCTCCCACAGAGATACGGTTTCTTCAGGTGCAAGAGTTCAACGGCAGGAACCGCAACAGCGCCGCCACGATCGCCTCCGGCGCGTCTTCCTGAACCAGGTGCCCGGCATTCGGGATCGGCTGGAATAGCGCGCCTGGAATCAGTTTGTGCAAGGCCCGGCCGCGCTCGATGGGGATCCACTGGTCATCCTCGCCCCAAAGTATCTGGGTCGGGCAGCGTACCTTCGGGTACAGCCCTTCGACCTCGTGGGTATAACGCTCGTCCATCTGTGCAATCTGCCGGTAGAGCGCCGCCTGGCCTGTCTCGCCAAGCCATGGCTGCACGTAGGGCGCCAGTTCCGTGTCGGGGATGTCCCGCTTGATCGCGCCGCGGATATAAGTCGGCACGATGGCTCGCTGAATGTAATCGGGCAGGCCGCTGAAGGCCGCTTCATGCTGGCGTACGTGCTGCACAAAAGGTGAACCCCAGGGCGACAGCGCCACCGGGTCGATCAGCGTCAGGCTGCGGTAGTCCTTGCCATTGAGCAGGTGCGTGCGCAGTGCGGTGGCGCCGCCGAAGTCATGGGCCACCACATCGGGGCAGTCCAGGCCCCAGTGTTCCAGCAGTTGCGCGAGCAGCTGGTTTTGCACGCCGAGGGACACGTCGGCATCGGGCTGCGCGGACTGGCCGTAACCCAGCAGGTCGAAGTAATGCACCTTGTGGGTGGCGAAGAACAGCGGGGCGATCCGGTGCCACACGTAGGATGAGAAGGGCGTGCCGTGGACGAACACCAGCGGCGGGCCATCGCCGTGGATGGCGTAGCGGATGGGGTGTCCGTTGAAGTCGTATCGCTGATCCAGCGGCCAGTTGGTCATGTTCGACGCTCCACTGAGAAGGGTTCAGAGGACGGAGCATAGGCCAATGCAATGGAGTTGGAAAAACACAATCGTGGCGAGGGAGCTTGCTCCCGCTGGGGCGCGAAGCGGCCCTCAAGCCTGAGATGGCGGTGTGGCGGGTTGAATCGAGCCGCTGCTGTTGGGGCTGCTGCGCAGCCCAGCGGGAGCAAGCTCCCTCGCCACGGGAGCCTACTTGCCGCAAGGACAGTGGTTACTCGCCGTGATAGATGCAGCCGCTGGTGCATGTTTCATGGATGCGAATGGCGCTGAGTTCAGGCAGCAACGGCTTCAACTCATTCCAGATCCACTTGGCCAGTACTTCGCTGGTAGGATTCTCCAGGCCAGGAATGTCGTTGAGGTAGTTGTGGTCCAGGCGCTCGTAGAGCGGCTTGAAGATCGCCTTGATCTCCGAGAAGTCACGAATCCAGCCAGTATGCGGGTCAAGGTCGCCGCTCAAATGGATCGCCACCTTGAAGGAGTGACCGTGCAGGCGGCCGCATTTGTGGCCGTCCGGCACGTGGGGCAGGCGATGGGCGGATTCGAAGGTGAATTCTTTGAAAATTTCCACAGGTTCGGGCTCTTTAAGGTAGCGGTCGCGAGGCAGGCGGCGGAGTTTATCAGTTTGAACCCTGCGTTGCGCGACCGTGCTGACTAAAGGGTCAGCAAACGCTCGCCCAGCGCACCGTTGGCCGTCAGTTCGAGGAACTCGTCGCCGAGCCGGCGGCTTTCGTCCATCGCCGTGCGCCAGTATTTGCGGCGGCTTGGGTCATCGCCCATGAAGCGCTTGAAGTCGTTGCGGTCCGGCAGCTTGCCGAAGGGCAGGCGTGCCAGGTATTCACGGGACGGCGCCAGCAACAGCACGTCTTGCAAGCGTTCGGCATCACCCCGGCGCCATGGCAAACCTTTGTCGAACCAGCCGGGGATGACTCGGTCGGTAAAATGCGGGTATAGCACGATGCCGTCGCCGCTGTAGGGCAGGTCAAGGTGGTAGTCGAGCAAACCGCCGTCGCGGTAGGTGCCGGCACCGGCGCCCGGCAGGTCGCGCACGCCTTCCATCACCATCGGGATCGAGCCCGATGCCAGCAGGGCCTGGCGCAAGTTGCCGGCGTCCAAGGCAACGAAACGGGACGGAAAATCGTTCAACGGATGCAGCGGCGGGGCCAGGCGCGGGTCATGGATGATCAGCCGTTCGAAGTGCCGCGACAGCCGCGCACGGCCCCGCAGGTTGTCGGCGATCACCGAAGACAACCCCAGGCCCAGCCGCCCGCGATGATCGAGGGCCAGCAAACCGTGGCTCTTGACCACCATGATATTGAGCCGGTAATGCGGGTTGGCGAGGATCGAAGTGTCGCGGCCCTCGAGCAAATCATCGAGCATGCGTTGCGAGCTTTGTGTGACCCCGGCCATGGTCACGCCTTTGGCGAAGCTTTGCTCGTTGTATAAAGTGCCCAGGCGGCGGAGGCCTTCGGCGGCATCCGGCAGGCAGGCGCTGGCGAAGCGCCAGGAGCCCACCGAAGCCCCGATCAGCGAGCGCTCCCGGGGCTCGGCGGGCAGCCATTCGCCGAACAGCGCCAAATCCAGGCCTTGGATGCCGAGAGCCTTTGGACCACCGGCGGCACCCGGCAGGATTCCGACGTCGGCGGCGCTCAGGCCAGCCTGGCGAATTCGCGCGAACGCACGGGCCCCGGCCTTGAGGGTGAGGGCGGGAAACTTGATGTGAATGGCGGTCATACCGGTCTCGAATGCATACAAGCGAAAGATTATAGCGACACTGCTTTTCTGTGGGAGCGGGCTTGCTCGCGAAGGCGTCAGCACATCCTGCCTCGATGCAAGCTGTCCCACCGCTTTCGCGAGCAAGCCCGCTCCCACTAAAGTCCACACATTGATGTGGGTTCCATGATGGCAATTCAGTTTCAGTTAAGTTGATCCCGATACAGTCCACCGCTGAAGACTATAAAAAGGAGATAACCCATGAACCGCCTGACTGCCTTATTCATCGCGACGCTCATGGTCATCGGTACTGGCGCGGCGCACGCCAGGGACCTCAACGAGGACGAAGCCCGCAAACTGCAAGACGCTGGTACCATCCTGTCCTACGAAAAACTCAACGCCGCGGCCTTGGCCGAGCACCCGGGCGCCACCTTGACCGATACCGAGCTGGACGAAGAATACGGCAAGTACATCTATCAAGTGGACCTGCGCGATACCCAGGGCATCGACTGGGACGTGGAAGTAGACGCCGTCACCGGCAAGGTGCTCAAGAATCATCAGGATACGTAATGAAGCTTAATCGATGCGCCCGTTGCCGCTGGGCGCTGGTGCTGCTGGGATTTTGTTCGCTGGCCCTGGCCCGCGACCTGGATCAGGACGAAGCCCTGCAACTGCGCCAGCAGGGCGTGATCCTGCCGCTGGAGCAGTTGCTGCAGCAGGCGCTGGACCTGCATCCCGGCGCCAAGCTGCTGGAGGCCGAGCTGGAAGAAAAGCACGGTGTCTACATTTATGAGGTCGAACTGCTGGACACCGACGGCGTCGTGCGCGAACTGGACCTGGAGGCCGCGACCGGCCGTTTACTCAAAGATAAGGAAGACTGATGCGCCTGCTTCTGGTGGAAGATCACGTTCCCCTGGCCGACGAACTGATGGCCGGGCTGACACGACAGGGCTACGCCGTCGATTGGCTCGCCGATGGTCGCGACGCGGTGTACCAGGGCAGCAGCGAGCCTTACGACCTGATCATTCTCGATCTCGGCCTGCCGGGTGTGCCGGGGCTTGAGGTGCTGGCCCAATGGCGTGCCGGCGGCCTGGCGACCCCGGTGCTGATTCTCACCGCGCGCGGATCCTGGGCCGAGCGGATCGAGGGTCTCAAGGCCGGTGCCGACGATTACCTGACCAAACCCTTTCACCCCGAGGAGCTGCACTTGCGGGTCCAGGCGTTGTTGCGCCGCTCCCATGGCCAGGTCAACCAACCGACGCTCCAGTCGGCCGGGCTGCATCTGGATGAGGGCCGCCAATGCGTGGTTCGCGACGGCACGGACATCCAGCTGACCGCCGCCGAGTTCCGGCTGCTGCGCTACTTCATGCTCCACCCCGAGCAAATCCTGTCCAAGAGCCACCTCGCCGAACATCTGTATGACGGTGAAACCGAGCGCGACTCCAACGTTCTCGAAGTCCACGTCAATCACCTGCGGCGCAAACTGGGGCGCAGCGTCATCGAAACCCGTCGCGGCCAGGGCTACCTGTTCGGCGGGCAGGCGCAGTGAGATCGATCCAGCGGCGCCTGAGCCTGGGCCTGATCGGTGTCATGGTGGTGGTCGGCCTGGTTCTGGCGCAAACCAGTTTGTGGCTGTTCGAGCTGGGCTTGCAGCGCTACCTGGAAGCCGGGCTGCGTAACGACAGTGAAAACCTGCTGGTTGCCCTGGTGCGCGGGCCACAGGGTTTGCAACTGGATGAGCGGCGCTTGTCGCCAGCCTATCAACGGCCGTTTTCCGGGCATTATTTCCGCATCGACTTCGCTGATGTGCATTGGCGTTCCCGCTCGCTGTGGGACCAGGAACTGCCCCGGCTCGACCATCCAGGCCTGCACAGCAACCTGCAACTGGGGCCCGAGGGCCAGAAACTGCTGGTGTTGCGTACCGACTATCGGCGACTGGGCCAGGGGATTTCCATCAGCGTGGCTCAGGACTACACGCCGGTGCGTGACAGCTTTCGGCGGATGCAGCAGGTCGGCCTCGGCCTGGGGTTGGCGGGGCTGCTGTTGATCCTGCTGCTGCAACGCCTCACTGTGCGCCGGGCCTTGCGTCCGCTGGATCGCGCCCGGGAGCAGATCGCGCAGTTGCAACGCGGGCAGCGTTCGCAACTTGATGAACAAGTGCCGCGGGAGCTGGAGCCCCTGGTGGCGCAGATCAACCACCTGCTGGCCCACACCGAAGACAGCCTCAAGCGTTCGCGCAATGCCCTGGGCAACCTGGGCCATGCCCTGAAGACTCCGCTGGCGGTGCTGCAAAGCCTGGCGTCCAATGCCAAGCTCGACCCCTATCCCGAGTTGCGCAAGCTGTTGCTCGATCAGTTGGAGCAAGTCAGGCAGCGCCTGAACCGTGAACTCAACCGCGCCCGACTGTCCGGCGATGCCTTGCCCGGCGCGCACCTGGATTGCGATGCCGAACTGCCAGGGCTGCTGGCCACGCTCAACATGATCCACGGCGAACACCTGCAACTGAGCTACGTGGCCCCACCAGGCTTGCATTTGCCTTGGGACCGGGAGGATCTGCTGGAGCTGCTGGGCAACCTGCTGGACAACGCCTGCAAATGGGCCGACGCCGAGGTGCGCCTGACGGTAAACGAGACAACCGCAGGGTTCAGCCTGGCCGTGGAAGACGACGGCCCGGGCATTCCCAAGGATCGCCGCGACCAAGTGTTCAGCCGCGGCACCCGACTGGACGAGCAGACCGATGGACACGGCCTGGGGCTGGGCATCGTGCGGGACATCGTCGACAGCTGGGGCGGGATGCTGGCGTTGGACGACAGCGAGTGGGGCGGGTTGAAGGTCGTGATCGAACTGCCCAAGCGCTGAAACCTGCGCCAACCCCCTGTGGGAGCGGGCGGTGATGGGTGCAAACATTGCGAGACGTTAAAACCCGCCGCATGACGCTTGCAGCCTGGCGCCGCTTGCTGCAAAGTCGCGACCTTTTTGTCCGGTGGCTTTCCATCGCTGTGCTTTGAGGTAACGATGATAAATGCAGTAATTGCCGCGGTTGGCGTCATGCTGGTGCTCAGCCTGTCCCGGGTGCATGTGGTGATCGCCCTGATTATCGGCGCATTGGTAGGTGGCCTGACCGGCGGCCTGGGGATCGAGGCGACACTCAAGGCCTTTAATGCCGGCCTTGGCGGCGGTGCGACGGTGGCGTTGTCCTACGCCTTGCTCGGTGCGTTCGCGGTGGCGATTGCCAAGTCGGGCATGGCCCACGCCTTGGCAGACAAGGTCCTGGCCTTGGTGGATCGCCAGGACGCCGCCGGTGGTTCTGGGGTCAAATGGGTCCTGATCGGCCTGCTGGGTACGGTCGCGGTCGCCTCACAGAACGTGTTGCCGATCCACATCGCTTTCATCCCGCTCCTGGTGCCGCCGCTGCTCTATGTGCTGACCAAGCTGCAACTGGACCGCCGCCTGATCGCGTGCGTCATGACCTTTGGCCTGATCACGCCCTACATGTTCCTGCCGGTGGGCTTCGGCAACATCTTCCTCAATGAGATCCTGCTGGCCAACATTTCCCGCAGCGGCGTGGACGTCAGCGGCATCAACGTCACCCACGCCATGGGCATTCCCGCGCTGGGCATGGTGTTCGGCCTGCTGCTGTCGTTGTTTAGCTATCGCAAGAAACGCGTCTATGACATGAAGAAAATCGCCCGGGTCGAGCAGGTAGCGGTGCGCTACAACCCGCTGAGCCTGACGGTGGCCGGTGTTGCCGTGGCGGCCGCGTTCGCGATCCAGTTGCTGGTGGATTCGATGATCATCGGCGCGCTGGTCGGGTTCCTGATTTTCTCCTTGTCGGGAGTGGTGCGCTGGCGCGAAACGGACGATTTGTTCACCGAAGGCATGAAGATGATGGCAATGATCGGCTTCATCATGATCGCTGCCTCGGGGTTCGCCGAAGTGATGAAGGCCACCGGTGAAGTCCAGAGCCTGGTGGAAGCCTCGGCGGGCTGGATCGGCCACAACAAGGGCATCGGCGCGCTGATGATGCTGCTGGTGGGACTGCTGGTGACCATGGGCATCGGCTCGTCGTTCTCCACGGTGCCGATCCTGGCGACCATTTTTGTGCCGCTGTGCCTGCAACTGGGCTTCAGCCCGCTGGCGATCGTCTGCATCGTCGGCACCGCTGGCGCCTTGGGCGACGCCGGCTCGCCTGCCTCGGACTCGACCCTGGGCCCGACCTCCGGCCTGAACATCGATGGCCAGCACCATCACATCTGGGACACCGTGGTCCCGACCTTCATCCACTACAACCTGCCGCTGCTGGCATTTGGTTGGGTGGCGGCGATGGTTTTGTAACGCTTCAACAAGGCTCACGGACCGAGTCGCGCCCTTCGCGAGCAAGCCCGCTCCCACACTGAATCTGCGGTAAACACAGAATATGTGAACATCCGCGATCCTGTGTGGGAGCGGGCTTGCTCGCGAAGGGGCCTTTGAATCCTGTGATCCGCTGAATTAGGCATTGCTCTACAGTTTTACTGCGCCGTGCCGTTAATACCGTTAACCACGCCATAAAACCAACAAGAGTGAACAGCATGCGCCTGAGCCTGAAGGCTAAAGTTCTGTCCCTGGCAATACTGCCCGTATTGTTGTCCGCGGTGATCATCAGTCTGACCACCGCTTTCATCTTGAAGGAACAAGCCCGCAATGAGGTCCAGCAGACCCGCGAACGGCTGCTGGCCGACGCCAAGGCCACACTGCAGAACTACGTGGCGGTGGGGCTCACCGCCATCAAGCCGCTGTACGATGCCGCAGCCCCCGGTGATAACGAGGCGCGCGCCCAGGCGATCAAGTTGCTGTCGAGTGTCAGCTACGGCAAGGACGGCTACTTCTTCGGCTACGATTCCGAAACCGTGCGCCTGTTCAAGGCCAACAGCCCCGACGGCGTGGGCAAGAGCTTCAAGGACAACCGCGACCCGAACGGCGTCTACGTCAACCGCGACCTGGTGAAGGTCGCCAAGGACGGGACGCATTACCTGGAATACAGCTCACCACTGCCCAATAGCCAGGAGTTGGTGCCCAAGCTCGGCTACACCGAATACCTGTCCAAGTGGGACATGGCGGTCGGCAGTTCGGTCAACCTGGACGGCATCGAAGCCCAGGTGGCATTGGTGGAGGCCAAGGTCCACGAGCGTGTGCAAGGCGTGATCCTCAGTATTGTCGGTATCGCCGCCGTGGTATTGCTGGTGATTGCGGTCGTGGGCCTGTTGCTGGCCAACACAATCTTGCGGCCGCTGCACCTGATGAAAGACAACCTCGACGACATCGCGGCGGGCGAGGGCGACCTGACGCGCCGCCTGGCGATCACCAGCCAGGACGAACTCGGTGAGTTGGCCGGCTCGTTCAACCGCTTTGTCGACAAGATCCACGGCCTGGTGCGGCAGATTACCGACATGACGTCGCAACTGACCGGGCTGGTGACGCAAGTTTCCGAACAGGCCCAGCGCTCGGAGCAGGCCATGGAGCGCCAGCGACACGAAACCGATCAGGTCGCCACCGCCATCAACGAAATGTCTTCGGCTGCACAAGAAGTGGCCCGCAGCGCCCAAGGCGCCGCCGTCGCGGCCCAGCAGACCGACGAGGAAGGCCAGTCCGCCAAGCGCGTGGTGGCCGGCAGCATCCAGCAGATTCACGCGCTGGTGAACGACATTCGCAGCAGCGGCGTGTCCCTGGACAGCCTGCAGCAGGACGTGGCCTCGATTGTCAGCGTGCTTGGAGTGATTCGTTCGATTGCTGAGCAGACCAACCTGCTGGCGCTGAACGCGGCCATCGAGGCTGCGCGTGCCGGGGAAGCGGGGCGTGGATTCGCCGTGGTGGCCGATGAAGTGCGGGCCCTGGCCAGCCGGACTCAGCAAAGCACCCAGGAAATCCAGGGCATGATCGACCGCTTGCAATCGGGCACCCATGCGGCAGTGGAAGCGATGCGCCGTTCCAGCGAGGCCGGCGATGGCACCTCGGTGCGAGCCAACGAAGCGGGTGCGTCCCTGGACACCATGGCGCAACTGATCGGCACCATCAATTCGATGAACGCCCAGATCGCCAGCGCCGCTGAAGAGCAAACCGCCGTGGCCGAGGAAATCAACCGCAGCGTGCATCAGATCGCGGTGGCGGTGGACAGCGTTGCCGACGAAACCCAACTTGGCGCCCAGACCTCCCGCAGCCTGGCAGACCTGGGCCAGCGCCTGGGCAAACTGGTGGGGCAGTTCCGAATCTGATCCCGCCGCAGCAGGAGCTGCCGAAGGCTGCGATCTTTCGCTCTCGATCCAGATGTTTCGCCTGGGCTACCAGGCCCTATCGGGAGTGGAGGATCGCAGCCTTCGGCAGTTTCTGCTGGACGAATCGTTCCGCGAATTCAGTCGGGCACATTGCCCTGATCAGGCAGGCAAACCGCTCAGATCCCGCATCAACAACCCAAACTGCAAATCCACCGCATCCGGAATCGGCACATACACCACATGCCCATCCCCCGGCGCCACTTCGATGCCTTGGCCTTTGGCGTTTTGCAACTGATGCAGGTCGAAATGGAAATTGCCCTTGGGCGTCATCAGTTCCAAATGATCCCCCAGGCCGAAACGGTTCTTGACCCGCACCTCGGCCAGGCGTTCGCGCCGTTCGCCGGTCAGTTCGCCGACGAACTGCTGGCGCTCCGACACCGAGCTGCCGTTCTGGTAGTTCTGGTATTCATCATGCACGTGGCGCCTTAGAAAACCTTCGGTGTAGCCACGCTGGGCCAGGGACTCCAGGTCGTTCATCAGGGTGCGGTCAAATTCCCGACCGGCCACCGCGTCATCGATGGCGCGGCGATACACCTGGGCGGTGCGTGCGCAATAGAAGTGCGATTTGGTCCGGCCTTCGATCTTCAGTGAATGCACGCCCATGCGGGCCAGGCGCTCTACGTGCTGGACGGCGCGCAGGTCCTTGGCATTCATGATGTAGGTGCCATGTTCGTCTTCGAAGGCCGGCATCGACTCGTCCGGGCGGTTCGCCTCTTGAAGCAGGAACACTTGCTCGGTGGGCGCGCCCAGGCCCAGGGTCGGCTCGGGTTGATAGGTGTGCACGATGTCGCCCACGGCGTTTTCCATTGCCGGTTGCGCCGAATACTTCCAGCGACAGGCATTGGTGCAACTGCCCTGGTTGGCGTCGCGCTTGTTCAGGTAACCGGACAACAGGCAGCGTCCGGAATAGGCCATGCACAGCGCGCCGTGGACGAACACTTCCAGCTCCATGGCGGGCACCTGCTGGCGAATTTCGGCGATCTCCTCCAGGGACAGTTCTCGCGACAGGATGATCCGGCTCAAACCCTGTTGCTGCCAGAACTCGACGCTCGCCCAGTTCACCGTGTTGGCTTGCACCGACAGGTGGATCGGCATCTGCGGGAAATGCCGGCGCACCAACATGATCAGCCCCGGGTCGGACATGATCAATGCGTCCGGCGCCATGGCGATCACCGGCTCCAGGTCCTTGAGGAACGTGCGCAACTTGGCATTGTGCGGCGCGATGTTCACCACCACGTAGAAACGCTTGCCCATTGCCTGGGCCTCGCGAATGCCCAGGGCCAGGTTCGCGTGGTCGAATTCATTGTTGCGTACCCGCAGGCTGTAGCGCGGTTGGCCGGCGTACACCGCATCGGCGCCATAGGCGAAGGCATAACGCATATTTTTCAGGGTGCCGGCGGGAGCGAGCAGTTCGGGGGCGGCGAAGGTCATGGTGGCGTCGGGGTCGCAAAAGCGCAGAGGGTACGCCAAGGTGGGCCGGGCCAGATTGACGTGGATCAATACCGTATGCAGATGCGACGGCACTCCGGCGGGTCCGGGCGGACTAATACATATCCCGCCCCTGGACATGGAAAGCTGATGAACCGAAAGATGCTGCAAAATAAATCCCAGATGTTGCTGTTGATGCTGGTCACCATCGCCTTCATCTGGATCCTCTTGCCGTTCTACGGCGCGGTGTTCTGGGCAGTCATCCTCGGTATCGTCTTTGCGCCCATGCAGCGCCGCCTGCAATTGAAATTCGGCTGGCACCGCAACGTCACCTCGCTGCTCACCTTGAGCGTCTGCGTGGTCATCGCGATTTTGCCGGTGATTGTCATCAGCACCCTGCTGGTCCAAGAAGGCGCGGCGCTCTACAAGAGCCTGGAAAGCGGCGAGCTGGACATCGCCGATTACCTGGCCCGCTTCAAGGATGCCTTGCCGCCGTACTTCCAGCATCTGCTGGACCGCTTCGGCCTGGGCAACTTGAATGGATTGCGGGACAAGATCGTCAAGAGCGCGATGCAGGGCAGCGAATTCTTCGCCACCCAGGCCTTCAGTTTCGGACAAGGGACGTTCCAGTTCCTGGTCAGCTTCTTCGTGATGCTCTATCTGCTGTTTTTCTTTCTGCGCGATGGTGCCGAATTGGTGCGCAAGGTGCGTTCGGCGGTTCCCCTGGCCGAGCACCAGAAGCGTCGCCTGCAACTGAAATTCAATCGGGTGGTGCGAGCGACGGTGAAGGGCAACCTGCTGGTCGCTATCACCCAAGGGGCACTGGGCGGGCTGATCTTTTGGATTCTGGGGATCGAGACGGTGTTGCCATGGGCCGTGCTGATGGCCTTCCTGTCACTGTTGCCTGCGGTAGGGGCGGGTATAGTCTGGGCGCCGGTGGCGGTGTATTTCCTGCTGTCCGGGGCCATCTGGCAAGGCGTGGTGCTGACGCTGTTCGGGGTGTTCGTGATTGGCCTGGTGGACAACCTGCTGCGTCCGATACTGGTGGGCAAGGACACCAAAATGCCCGATTACATGGTACTCATCTCGACCCTGGGCGGGCTGGCGGTGTTCGGGTTGAACGGCTTCGTGATCGGGCCGCTGATCGCTGCGCTGTTCATGTCGTGTTGGGCCTTGTTTGTCGAAAGCACGCCACGGATACAACTGCCCTAGGCGCTGAGCACGTAGGGCCCGATGCGCTGCGACAAGGCCTGGGCGGCGGGCAGGGAAGTCAGCGGGCCGCTGATGGTCACGCCGTCCTGCACCAGATACCAGCAGGCCAGCAAGCCGCGGTCCCGGAGTGGGGCGGGGACGGCGCTGCCAATGACAGACATGATTTGAACCTTGGGCATGGGAAACCTCCATCAATCGATGGGGTTACCTTACGGCTCCGCCGGGACGAGGAAAAATCAACCGCCTCAATAGTAGGAATCGACGCCGCTCAATCGACCACCAGGTCGAGCATGTGCACCACTTCCTGCTCGTTGAGCAGGCCCTTGCGTACCAGGTTTTCCGCCAGCAGCGAGAGGAACTTGGCGCTGCGATGGCCTTCCAGGTGCTTGAGTTCGGTCAGCGCGTTGTACACCTTGCTGGAGGTGCACAGGCCAACGATGCGGTGGGGGTTTTGTGTAGGCATACCTTCGTCCTTGTTTTTATGAAGCTGTTGTTGACGGACAGCGCCAGCTTGCGGCACGGCCATGACGCTCAAGTGACAGCTTGGGTTGTCGGAAAAAGAAAGCAGGATTCAGACCATAATGCCTTTTTGGCGCCAGATTAATGTTCCGGCAGCGACCTCGGACAGGCTGATACGGCCACCGGTTGGTTTTCGCCCACAAAAAAGCCCCTGAATCTTTCGATTCAGGGGCTTGATGTGTTGCTGTCTGGCTCCACGACCTGGACTCGAACCAGGGACCCAGTGATTAACAGTCACTTGCTCTACCAACTGAGCTATCGCGGAATGACGCGTATGTTACTGATTGGAAAAGAGAAGTCAAGCTTCTAATGCCGGCCGGCAGATTCCCATGGCCGATGCCCATCGATTCGCAATTTGACGGTTACCGTCACCGCTCGAGAGGGCTACCATGGCCGCCCGGAAGTGGCAGTACGCGCTGACGGCCATTCGCCAGCACAGGTACGCGCCATGAACCATCTGTTACCGCTCCACACAGCCAGTGGCACCGAGGTGTCTCCATGAGCACCGCACATATCAGCTTGCCCAAGGGCGTGGGGCCGCACGCCGAGAAGCTTTACGACGCCATCACCCAGGCTAGCTCCGCCGAAGAGCTGAACCGTGCCGGGGGCAAGGCCGAAGGGTTTGTCCTGGGATTGGAAAGCACCAAGGCCATCAAGAGCCAAGTCGCCGAGTCGTTGTATGTCGTTTATGACGATGCGGCGAGTCAGCGGGCGAGTGAGTTGTAGCCTCGCCGGATACTAAAGCTCCAAAAAAAAACGGGAAGCCATGGCTTCCCGTTTTCATCCCGGCGACCTTCAGATCACCTGGACAATCGCCTGGGTCACCGCCTCGATGTTGTTCTGGTTCAGCGCGGCCACGCAGATGCGGCCGGTGTCCAGGGCGTAGATGCCGAACTCGTTGCGCAGACGCGTCACTTGTTCAACGGTCAGGCCGGAGTAGGAGAACATGCCGCTCTGGCGTGCCACGAAGCTGAAGTCATGGCCTGGCGCGGCCTTGGCCAGCATGTCCACCATCTGGTTGCGCATGCCGCGAATGCGCAGGCGCATTTCGGCCAGTTCGGCTTCCCACTGGGCCCGCAGCTCCGGGCTGTTGAGTACGGCGGCAACGATGCTTGCGCCGTGAGTCGGTGGGTTGGAGTAGTTGGTGCGGATCACGCGCTTGACCTGGGACAGCACGCGGGCGCTTTCTTCTTTCGATTCGCTGACGATCGACAGGGCACCGACGCGCTCGCCGTACAGGGAGAACGACTTGGAGAAGGAGCTGGAGGCAAAGAAGGTCAAGCCCGACTCAGCGAACAGGCGCACGGCCGCGGCGTCTTCTTCGATGCCGGCGCCAAAGCCCTGGTAGGCCATGTCCAGGAACGGGATGTGGTTCTTGGCCTTGACCACAGCCAGCACGTTTTTCCAGTCTTCGGGGCTCAAGTCCACGCCAGTCGGGTTATGGCAGCAGGCATGCAGCACGACGATCGAGCGGTCGGGCAGGGCGTTGAGGTCTTCCAGCAGGCCGGCGCGGTTCACGTCATGGGTGGCGGCGTCGTAGTAGCGATAGTTCTGCACCGGGAAACCGGCAGTTTCGAACAGGGCGCGGTGGTTTTCCCAGCTTGGATCGCTGATGGCCACGACGGCGTCAGGCAGCAATTGCTTGAGGAAGTCTGCGCCGATCTTCAGTGCACCTGTGCCGCCCACGGCCTGGGTGGTGATGACCCGGCCGGCAGCGATCAGCGGCGAATCCTTGCCGAACAGCAAGGTCTGGACCGCCTGGTCGTAGGCGGCAATGCCGTCGATCGGCAGGTAGCCACGGGAAACGTGCTGAGCCACACGGGTCGTCTCGGCTTCAACGACAGCGCGCAGGAGTGGAATGCGCCCCTCCTCGTTGCAGTAAACACCTACGCCCAGGTTCACCTTATTGGTACGAGGGTCGGCGTTGAATGCTTCGTTGAGGCCCAGGATGGGGTCGCGTGGTGCCAATTCGACAGCAGAAAACAGGCTCATTATTGCGCGGCTCTGAATGGAGTGAGAGGGGACGTGTCGCGCTCCAGCCGAATGCACTAGAGCGGTGCACAAACGGGGAGCTAGTATAGAGGCCATCACCGGGCGCGGCGACAGGCGATTCGGCTTTTACGGTAAGTATTTTCGTTTTTTTTCGACCGTTAGTCCCTTCGCCGCATCAAAGTCTTCAAGGGGTGTAGGACGTTCGTCTTGAAAGCGAAGGCATTCACCTCCACATTGTGGGTATTCCAGCTTTTTCCTCGGGCGACATCAGTCGTTTCGGTCTTTCTCGTTCCTGTCGGCTGGCCGACCGGGGTGAACCAGAGGTTATGTCATGTCTCAATTCCAGCTCGTCACTCGATTCCAGCCCGCCGGCGACCAGCCGGAAGCCATCCGCCTGATGGTCGAGGGCATCGAGGCTGGCCTGGCGCACCAGACGTTGCTCGGTGTGACCGGCTCGGGCAAGACCTTCAGCATTGCCAACGTGATCGCCCAGGTCCAGCGCCCGACCCTGGTGCTGGCGCCGAACAAGACCCTGGCGGCGCAGTTGTACGGTGAGTTCAAGGCGTTTTTCCCGAATAACGCGGTGGAGTACTTCGTCTCCTATTACGATTACTACCAGCCCGAGGCCTACGTGCCATCGTCGGACACCTTCATCGAGAAGGACGCCTCGATCAACGACCACATCGAACAGATGCGGCTGTCGGCCACCAAGGCCCTGCTGGAGCGCAAGGACGCGATCATCGTCACCACGGTGTCATGCATCTATGGCTTGGGCAGCCCGGAAACCTATCTGAAGATGGTGCTGCACGTGGATCGCGGCGACAAACTCGACCAGCGCGCCTTGCTGCGGCGCCTGGCGGATTTGCAATACACCCGCAACGACATGGATTTCGCCCGTGCGACGTTCCGGGTGCGTGGCGACGTGATCGACATCTATCCGGCAGAATCCGACCTGGAAGCGATCCGCATCGAGCTGTTCGACGATGAAGTGGAAAGTATTTCGGCCTTCGACCCGCTCACTGGCGAAGTCATCCGCAAACTGCCGCGCTTCACGTTCTATCCCAAGAGCCACTACGTGACGCCGCGCGAAACCCTGCTGGGCGCCATCGAGGGGATCAAGGTCGAGTTGCAGGAGCGCCTGGAGTACCTGCGTTCGAACAACAAGCTGGTGGAGGCCCAGCGCCTGGAGCAGCGGACCCGGTTTGACCTGGAAATGATCCTGGAGCTGGGCTACTGCAACGGTATCGAAAACTACTCGCGCTACCTGTCGGGCCGCCCGGCCGGTGCGCCGCCGCCGACCTTGTACGACTATCTGCCGGCCGATGCCTTGCTGGTGATCGACGAATCCCACGTCAGCGTGCCCCAGGTCGGCGCGATGTACAAAGGCGACCGTTCGCGCAAGGAAACGCTGGTGGAATACGGTTTCCGCCTGCCTTCGGCCTTGGACAACCGGCCGATGCGCTTCGATGAATGGGAAAGCGTGAGCCCGCAGACGATCTTCGTCTCGGCCACTCCGGGCAACTACGAGGCCGAGCATGCCGGGCGGGTGGTCGAGCAGGTGGTGCGGCCGACCGGGCTGGTGGACCCGCAAGTCGAGGTGCGCCCGGCGTTGACCCAGGTCGATGATCTTCTCTCCGAAATCAGCAAGCGCGTGGCGGTGGAAGAGCGGGTGCTGGTGACCACGTTGACCAAGCGCATGGCCGAAGACCTCACCGATTACCTGGCCGACCATGGTGTGCGGGTGCGTTACCTGCACTCGGACATCGACACGGTGGAGCGGGTCGAGATCATCCGCGACCTGCGCCTGGGTACCTTCGATGTACTGGTGGGCATCAACCTGCTGCGCGAAGGCCTGGACATGCCGGAAGTGTCACTGGTGGCGATTCTCGACGCCGACAAGGAAGGTTTCCTGCGTTCGGAGCGTTCGTTGATCCAGACCATCGGTCGCGCGGCGCGTAACCTCAATGGCCGGGCGATTCTCTATGCCGACCGCATCACCGGTTCCATGGAGCGAGCGATTGGCGAAACCGAACGCCGTCGCGACAAGCAGATTGCGTTCAACCTGGCCAACGGCATCACGCCCAAAGGCGTGTTCAAGGACGTCGCCGATATCATGGAAGGCGCCACCGTGCCCGGCTCGCGAAGCAAGAAGCGCAAGGGCATGGCCAAGGCGGCCGAAGAAAGCGCCCGCTACGAAGCCGAACTGCGTTCGCCGAGCGAAATCACCAAGCGTATCCGGCAATTGGAAGAGAAGATGTACCAGTTGGCTCGGGACTTGGAATTCGAAGCGGCGGCGCAATTGCGCGATGAGATTGGCAAGTTGCGCGAGCGGTTGTTGACTGTCTGAGGTTTTTCGGCGGCTTTAAGGGCCTCATCGCGAGCAAGCCCGCTCCCACAGTTGACCGCGTCGTCCAGGCTTCATGCGGTCTCCTGTGTGGGAGCGGGCTTGCTCGCGAATGGAGCGACGCGGTCTGAAAGAAAAGACTCATATCCCGCTCTGACTGGAGCCCGCCCGCCATCGCCTGTTACCATTCGCCCCCTGTTCGACCTTCGCTTTTATATTCTTTTCGAGACAAGCCATGACCACCGTCCGCACCCGCATCGCGCCGTCGCCCACTGGCGATCCCCATGTCGGCACCGCCTACATCGCTTTGTTCAACTATTGCTTTGCCAAACAGCACGGCGGCGAGTTCATCCTGCGGATCGAGGACACCGACCAATTGCGTTCGACGCGTGAGTCCGAACAGCAGATTTTCGACGCCCTGCGTTGGTTGGGCATCGACTGGAGCGAAGGCCCGGACGTCGGCGGCCCCCATGGCCCGTATCGCCAGAGCGAGCGCGGTGATATTTACCAGCAGTACTGCCAGCAACTGGTCGACATGGGGCATGCATTCCCATGTTTCTGCACCGCCGAAGAACTGGACCAGATGCGCGCCGAGCAAATGGCCCGTGGTGAAACCCCACGCTACGACGGCCGTGCACTGCTGCTGTCCAAGGAAGAAGTCGCCCGTCGCCTGGCGGCTGGCGAGCCTCACGTCATCCGCATGAAGGTGCCGTCCGAAGGCGTCTGCGTGGTGCCGGACATGTTGCGCGGCGATGTTGAAATCCCGTGGGACCGCATGGACATGCAGGTGCTGATGAAGACCGACGGCTTGCCGACGTACTTCCTGGCCAACGTGGTCGACGATCACCTGATGGGCATCACTCACGTATTGCGCGGTGAAGAATGGCTGCCGTCGGCACCGAAACTGATCCTGCTTTACGAGTACTTTGGCTGGGAACAACCGCAGCTGTGCTACATGCCGCTGCTGCGTAACCCGGACAAGAGCAAGCTGTCCAAGCGCAAGAACCCGACATCGGTGACCTTCTACGAGCGCATGGGCTTCATGCCCGAGGCGATGCTCAACTACTTGGGTCGCATGGGCTGGTCGATGCCGGACGAGCGTGAGAAGTTCTCGCTGCAAGAGATGGTCGAGCACTTCGATCTGTCGCGCGTCTCCCTAGGTGGGCCGATTTTCGACATTGAGAAACTGTCGTGGCTCAACGGCCAGTGGCTGCGGGACCTGCCGGTGGAAGAATTCGCCGCGCGCGTGCAGAAATGGGCCTTGAACCCTGAGTACATGATGAAGATCGCGCCCCATGTGCAGGGCAGGGTAGAAACCTTCAGCCAGATCGCGCCATTGGCCGGCTTCTTCTTTGCCGGTGGCGTGACGCCGGATGCGAAGCTGTTCGAATCCAAGAAGCTTTCTGGCGACCAGGTGCGCCAGTTGATGCAACTGATCCTGTGGAAGCTCGAAAGCTTGCGTCAGTGGGAGAAGGACAGCATTACCGCGACCATCCAGGCTGTGGTCGAGTCGCTGGAGCTGAAACTGCGCGATGCCATGCCGCTGATGTTCGCCGCCATTACCGGCCAGGCCAGCTCGGTGTCGGTGCTCGATGCGATGGAAATCCTCGGGCCGGACCTGACCCGTTTCCGCCTGCGCCAGGCCCTCGATCTGCTCGGTGGTGTGTCGAAGAAGGAAAACAAGGAGTGGGAAAAACTGCTGGGCGCGATTGCATAATCGGTCGATGGGGCAGGGCATACCCCGGTTTTCCGGGGTTTGTCGGTAAGTGATTGTTATCCCGGCAAAAAATTTTCAAATATGTTGAAAATAAATTTGACAGCCCTCCGATACGCCCTTAAGATTCGCCCCGTCCTCAGCGATGAGGGGCTATAGCTCAGCTGGGAGAGCGCTTGCATGGCATGCAAGAGGTCGACGGTTCGATCCCGTCTAGCTCCACCAATTTTACACTTCAAGGCCTGGCCACACCGGCCTTGAAGGGATCAACACTCAGTGTTGATCAGTTGTAGAAAGGGTTTGCGTCCCCTTCGTCTAGTGGCCTAGGACACCGCCCTTTCACGGCGGTAACAGGGGTTCGAGTCCCCTAGGGGACGCCAGTTTTACAGAAGCGATGTTGCAAGATGTCGCTCCGCCGCGAGGCGAAAAATCCGGGGCTATAGCTCAGCTGGGAGAGCGCTTGCATGGCATGCAAGAGGTCGACGGTTCGATCCCGTCTAGCTCCACCAAACGTCAGGTTCAAGGTCTGGCCACACCGGCCTTGAATCGATCAGTTCTCAGCGCTGATCAAGCAAGAAGGTTTGTGTCCCCTTCGTCTAGTGGCCTAGGACACCGCCCTTTCACGGCGGTAACAGGGGTTCGAGTCCCCTAGGGGACGCCACGATTACCCGCTCTGCGGGATTTTATAAGGGTCATTCAATTCTTGAATGGCCCTTTTGTTTGTCTGGCGTTCAGCCAATTCTCTATTTATCGAAAAAAGCGCTTCTGACCAACGGTCAGAATTTCTGCTTGCAGAAAATTATTATAGAGATAATATTTCAATCGTAATATTCGGAGGCAGCGATGAGCGATAAAAAAGCACAGACCCGTGAACGTATTCTCAAGGCGGCCAGCGACGCGCTGATCCAACGCGGCCCGGCTGAGCCGAGCGTGGGCGAGGTGATGGGCGCGGCAGGGCTGACAGTGGGCGGTTTCTATGCTCACTTCGAAAGCAAGGACGCCTTGATGCTCGAAGCGTTCAAGCAGTTGCTCAATCGGCGTCGCGGCCTGATCGCCGATATGGATGCCGAGTTGACCGGTGAAGAGCGGCGCGCTTTGGTGGCGGCGTTCTATCTGTCGCGCAAGCACCGGGATTCCACTGAACAAGCCTGCCCGATCCCCGCATCGGTTGGTGAGCTCGGACGGCTGCCGGATGCGTTTCGTGACGTACTCAATGAACACATCGAGCTGATGGCCGCGCAGTTGGCGGCCAGCCCAGAAGATGCCGACAAGGCCTTGGCCGACATTGCCTTGATGGTCGGTGGCCTGGCCCTGGCACGGGCTTTGGGCCCCGGAGAGTTATCGGATCGTTTGCTGCGGGCCGCCAAGTCGGCGGTGCGTTGAGCTGAGGCGCAAGCCCTGGAGACAAGCAATGGACAGGTTGAGCTGGATTCGTGGTGTCAATGGCACGCTGGGCCGGGTAGCGCCGCAGTTGGTAGCGAAGAAAATGCGCACGCTGTTCATGCGGCCCCGAAACCTGCCGCCGCGGGACTGGGAGTTGCCATTGCTGGCGAGTTCCGAGCGCATCACCTTGCGCTTTGGCTTATCGGCCTTGCGTTGGGGCAAGGGGCCGGCGGTGTTGCTGATGCACGGCTGGGAAGGTCGGCCTACCCAGTTCGCGGCGCTGATCACGGCGCTGGTCGAGGCCGGTTACACAGTCGTCGCCCTGGACGGCCCGGCTCACGGTCGCTCGCCTGGCCGCGAGGCGAATGTCCTGCTGTTCGCCAGGGCCATGCTCGAGGCTGCGGCTGAATTGCCACCGCTCCAGGCCGTGATCGGCCATTCCATGGGGGGTGCCAGTGCGATGCTGGCGGTTCAGTTGGGTTTGCGTACCGAGGCGTTGGTCAGCATTGCCGCGCCAGCGCGCATCCTCGGCGTGCTACGCGGTTTCGCCCGGCTGATGGGCATGCCGCCCAAGGCGCGCTCGGCGTTCATTCGCCAGGTGGAAAGCGATGTAGGCATGCCGGCTTCGAAGATGGATGTGGCGCACTACCAACTGGATGTGCCCGGATTGATCGTTCATGCCGAGGATGACACTTCGGTTTCGGTCAAGGAATCCGAATTGATTCATGAAGCCTGGTTCGACAGTCGTCTGCTGCGATTGCCTCAGGGCGGACATCAGCGGGTGCTGGCCGATCAACGCGTCGTTGATGGCGTGTTATCACTGCTGGCCGGACGCAGCCTGCAAGCGCGGCAATCGGCTTGAGCATCCGTTACACTGCCCCGATCCAAATTCTGACGGGAGAGGGGCATGGGCTGGGATCGGGCAACGCCGTTCATCATTGATCTCCAGGTAGCGGCCGAAGACATCGACGGGCTGGGCCACGCCAACAATGCGGTATACGTTACCTGGCTGGAACGCTGCGCCTGGCGTCATTCCCAGCGCCTGGGGCTGGACTTGGTGGAGTATCGGCGGCTGGACCGAGCCATGGCGGTGGTGCGTCATGAAATCGATTACCTGGCAGCTGCCTATGAAGGCGACGAGTTGCAGTTGGCCACCTGGATTGTCGACTGGGACCAGCGGTTGAAGATGACCCGGCATTTCCAGCTGGTGCGCCCCAGTGACAACACCACCTTGTTACGTGCCCAGACCACCTTTGTCTGCATCGAACTGTCCACCGGTAGGCCCAAGCGCATGCCGGCGGAGTTCATCGAAGGTTATGGTGTGGCGCTCGATCCGTCTGGCATTTCCATAGACTGACCCAGCGCTATCGCGAGCAAGCTCGCTCCCACAGGGGATTGGAGTGGACGCGACTTCTCTGCTCACCAAAATCCTGTGGGAGCGGGCTTTATGGTGAATGCCGGGTATGCCGGCAAAATCCGGTAAACTGCCGCACGTTTTTTCGTTGAGTGTGTTTTTCCATGCAAATTGCCCTGGCACCCATGGAGGGGTTGGTTGACAACATCCTCCGGGATGTCCTGACCCGTGTCGGCGGTATCGACTGGTGTGTCACCGAGTTCATCCGCATCAACGACCGCCTGCTCACGCCGGCCTATTTCCACAAGCTCGGCCCCGAATTGTTGACTGGAGCCCGGACCGCTGCCGGCGTGCCGTTGCGGGTGCAATTGCTGGGGTCCGATCCGGTGTGCCTGGCGGAGAACGCGGCGTTGGCGTGCGAGTTGGGGTCGCAAGTCATTGACCTGAACTTCGGTTGCCCGGCCAAGACGGTGAATAAATCCCGGGGCGGCGCGGTATTGCTCAAGGAGCCGGAGCTGCTCAACCAAATCGTCGAGCACGTGCGCCGCGCGGTGCCCAAGCACATTCCCGTTACCGCCAAGATGCGCCTGGGTTTCGACAGCCCGGACGGCGCGCTGGTTTGCGCCACGGCCCTGGCCGAAGGCGGCGCGGCGCACATCGTGGTGCATGCCCGGACCAAGGTCGACGGCTACAAGCCGCCGGCGCACTGGGAGTGGATTCCCCGGGTCCAGGACGTGGTGAAGGTGCCGGTGTTCGCCAATGGCGATATCTGGAGCGTGGAAGATTGGCGCCGTTGCCGGGAGATCAGCGGCGTCGAGGACATCATGCTCGGGCGCGGCCTGGTGTCTCGCCCGGACCTGGCCCGGCAGATCGCCGCGGCCCGGGCCGGCGAGGAGGTCGTCGAGATGTCCTGGGCCGAGTTGCAGCCGATGCTCCAGGACTTCTGGGTGCAAGTGGTCGAGCAACTGACCCCCCGCCAAGCGCCCGGTCGGTTGAAGCAGTGGTTGGCGATGCTGACCCGCAATTACCCCGAAGCCGTTGAGCTGTTCAGCGCCGTCCGGCGGGAAACCGACCTGGATGCGGTGGGCCGTTTGCTTGGGGTGCACCGCACTGAAGCGGCCTGAAAAAAATTCAAAAAAAGCTCTTGAAAAGTATTTGGCGGACCCTAGATAGGGGTTACGCGATGCCGAATTCGGGTCGCGGAGACAAAAAACCTTGCTGAATTTTCAGGAGATTTGAATCATGAGTACTGCATTTTCGTTGGCCCCTCTGTTCCGTTCCTCGGTGGGCTTCGACCGTTTCAACGACCTGTTCGAAACCGCACTGCGCAACGAGCCGGGTAGCAGCTATCCACCCTACAACGTGGAAAAATATGGCGATGACGAGTACCGCATTGTGGTCGCCGCCGCCGGGTTCCGGGAAGAAGACCTGGACTTGCAGGTGGAGAAAGGCGTGCTGACCATCAGTGGTGGTAAACGTGAGGCCAGCAACGACAGCGTGACCTACCTGCACCAGGGCATTGCCCAGCGCGCGTTCAAGCTGTCCTTCCGGTTGGCGGATCATATCGAGATCAAGTCCGCCGGCCTGAGCAACGGTCTGTTGAGTATCGACTTGTTGCGGGTGGTGCCGGAAGAGGCGAAAGCCAAGCGCATCCCGATCAATGGGGTGCAGCAACAACCCGCGCTGCAAAACTGATGCATCGCAACTGAAGAAGGGCGCCAGATGGCGCCCTTTTTCGTTTTTGCAAGCAATGAAGGAATAGTTGTGGCGAGGGAGCTTGCTCCCTCATCACAAGAGCTTCCTATCCCGAACACTTAGGGCAACAACCGCTCAAACGCTTCCAGCGGCAGTGGCCGGCTGTGCAGGTAACCCTGGTACAGATGGCAGTCCAGCCCCTGCAGAAAGTGCAACTGCTCCAGGGTTTCCACACCCTCGGCAATCATCACCAGGTTCAGGCTGCGGGCCATGGCGACGATGGCACGGATGATTTCCGCGTCGTTGGGGTCACTGGTGGCGTCGCGCACGAATGACTGGTCGATCTTCAACGTGTCTACCGGTAGGCGCTTGAGGTAGGTCAATGACGAATAACCGGTACCGAAATCGTCCATCGCGAAGCTAACCCCCAACTTTTTGAGGCGACGCATCTTGCTGATCGTGTCGTCCAGGTTCTGGATCACGATGCCCTCGGTGATCTCCAGTTTCAGCATGGAGCAGGGCAGGCCGTGGGTGGCCAGGCTGTTTTCGATACGCTCGACGAAATCGCTCTGGCGGAACTGCCGCGGGCTGATATTCACGCAGAGGCTGAACCGCTGCGGGTCGATCTTGCCCCTGGCGATCAGTTGCTTGAAGCCATCGCAGGCTTCGTCAAGGATCCAGGTCCCGACTTCCAGGATCAGGCCGCTGTCTTCCAGTACCTTGATGAATTCATTGGGCGATTGGGCGCCCAGGTCCGGGTGATGCCAGCGCACCAGGGCTTCGGCCCCGATGATGCGGTTATCCCGGGCATCGACCTGGGGCTGGAAGTGCACGCTGAACTCGCCACGGGCCAGGGCCTGGCGCAGGTCGGTTTCCATGCGCAAGCGTTCACTGGCGGCTTTTTGCATGGTGGCGTGGAACATCTGCGAGGTGTTGCGCCCCGAATCCTTGGCGCGATAAAGCGCAATGTCGGCGCGCTTGAGCAGGTCCGTGGGCGTGGCGCCATGGTCGGGTATCAGCGCTATGCCAATGCTTGGCGTGACCTGCAGCCGCTGGCCGTCGAGAAACATCGGCTCCGAGAGCAGCTCACGCAAGGTGTCGGCCAGCTTCAATACTTGCGTGCCGACTTCGTTGCGGCTGCCTTCCAGACCGCTGAGCAGCACCACGAATTCGTCGCCGCCCAGCCGCGCCACGGTGTCTTCCAGGCGCACACTGGCCTCCAGGCGCGCGGTGATGATCTTCAGCACCGTGTCACCCACCGGATGGCCCAGGGAGTCGTTGATGTGCTTGAAGTGATCCAGGTCGAGAAACAGCAGGGCACCGCGCAGGTCATGGCGCTTGAGCAACGCGATCTGCTGGCTTAGCCGGTCCATCAACAAGGCCCGGTTGGGCAGGTTGGTCAGCGGGTCGTGATAGGCCAGGTGGCGGATCTGGGCCTCGGCGTTGCGCAGCAGGCTCACATCCCGGGCGGTCAGCAACAGGCAGGCGGTTTCGTTGAGCGTGATGGGTTCGACCGATACCTCCACCGTGAGCAATTCCCCACGCTTGTTACGCCCAAGCATTTCCTGGTGAAGCACGCGGCCCTTGAGTTGCAGCTCGGCCAGCAGGGCCGTGCGTTGTTTTTCTTCGGCCCAGATGCCGACCTCATAGACCGTATGCCCGATCACCTCGTCGGCGCGGTAGCCGGTCAGGCGGCAGAAACCGTCGTTGACTTCAAGGTAGCGGCCACTGTCGAGTTCGGTGATGGTGATGGCGTCGGGGCTGGAGTGAAACGCCTTGGCGAACTTCTCCTCGCTGGCCTTGAGGGCCGCTTCGGAGCGTTGTTGCTGGGTGATGTCCCGTAGGGTGGTGACGATGCAGGGCTGGTTGCCGACGTTGATCTGCCGACTGGAGATCACGCAGGTCAGCGGCTGGCCGTTCTTGTGATGAACGACGATGGCGACGTTGCTCAAGGATTGCTCGCGAATCACCCGTTCGATCCGTTGCAGGCTGCTGCCCGACGCGTCCCAAAGGCCGATTTCATCGGCGCTGAGGCCAATTACATCGCTGGCCCCCCAGCCGAAGGTCTGGGTGAAGCTGGAGTTGATTTCAAGGAACCGGCCACTGTCCTGATGAGTGACGCAGATCGGGTCGGGGCTGACCTGGAACAGCGTGGCGAATTTTTCCTCCGAAGCCGCCAGGCTCTGTTCGCGCTCCACCTGGTCGGTGATGTCCAGCAACGTTCCGGCCATGCGCAAGGGGCTGCCGTCGTCGTTGCGGTAGAGGCGGGCGCGGCTTTCCAGATAGCGAGAGCTGCCGTCGGGCAGTTGCACGCGGTAGGTCAATTGATAATTGCCCGCCGGGCCTTCGCGCAGACTGCGGTAGGCGTTACGCATGTTGTTGCGTTCTTCCGTGGGCACCCCCTCGAAGAAGGCATCGAACGATTCATGGAAGGGCTTGGGTTCCAGTCCGTGAAGCTGCGCTGCCCGTGCCGAGCCGTAGAGCATGCCACTGGGAATATGCCAGTCCCAAGTGCCCAGTTGTGCGGAATCCAGGGCCAGGTCCAGGCGTTCCTGGCTGTCCTTGAGGGCTCGTTCGGCCAGCTTGCGATCGGTGGTGTCGAGAAAGGTACTCAACAGGTAAGGCTGGCCTTCCAGCTCGACTTTTTGCGCGCTGAGAAGACCGCTATGGACTTGCCCGTTGCTGGCGCGCAGCTCAACTTCCATGCTTGCCAGTTCGCCCCTGCCCTTGATGGCTTCGAGCAGTTTCGCCCGCTGACCGGGATCGACCCACAACCCCAGTTCCAGAGTGGTCCGGCCAATTGCGTCATGCAACGGCCAGCCAAACTGGCTCTCGAAATACTGGTTGGCCTCGCTGATCAGCCCGTCTTCCTGGCGGGTCAACAGCACCATGTTCGGGCTGAGGTGAAACAGCGTGGCGAAACGTTTTTCCGAGCTGCGCAACGCCTGCTCGCGCTCGCGCTGATGGGTAATCTCGCGGATGACCCCGATCATGCGAGGGCGGCCATGCTTGTCGGGCAGCACACTGCCGTTGATTTCCAGCCAATGCAGGCTGCCGTCGGGCCAGACGATGCGGTGGTGCATCGCCTGTTCCAGCGGTGCACCGGCCACCGCGGCGTGAAAGGCGCGCAGGGCTTTGGAACGATCTTCGGGCAGCAATAAGTCCAGGTAGTCCAGGTCTGCTGGCAGCGGATGGTGCGGATCGAAGCCGAACAAGGCCTGGGTGCCTCGGGACCAGCTGATCTGCCCGGTATCGATGTCCCATGACCAGGCACCCAGGCGCGCACCGTTCAGGGCGGCCAGCAACTGCGGCGCGCTGTCCCAGCTTTGCTCGGACCGTTTCGGGTCGAGCGCCTGGATTCGCGGCAGGGGCGGGAGGTGGTCAGCGGGTTTGGGCATTGTTTAAAGAGCCTTGACAGGTTGAGCGTTGGGCACGGGCGTTGCGGCTCTATAGGAGTAGCACAACCTATGCCCTTGTCCCTGGCAGATCGACTTGTGCGTCCAGTAAGGCCATGAAAGCCCGTGCAGCGTTCGACAGCGTGCGTTCGGTGTGCAGGATATAGCCTAGCTGGCGACTGAGCTGTATGCCTGGCAAAGGGATGCGCGCCACCTGCTCGTCGAGCATGGTGCGCGGCAAAACGCTCCAGGCCAGGCCGATGGAGACCATCATTTTTATGGTTTCCAGATAATTCGTGCTCATGGCGATGTTCGGCGTCAGGCCCTGGGCTTCGAACAGCCGCTGCACGATGTGATGGGTAAAGGTATTGCCACCCGGGAAAACCGCCGGATGCAAGGCAATATCCGCCAGGCTGACCGCCTCGTTGCCCAACAGCGCATGTTCCGGGGCGACCACGAAATCCAGCGGGTCGTCCCACACGGGCGTGGCGCGCACCAGCGTGTGGGGTTCGGGAGCAAGGGTAATGACCGCCAGTTCCGCCCGGCCATGGAGGATTTCCTCGTAGGCCACTTCCGAATCCAGGAACTGAATGTCCAGCGCCACCTGCGGGTAGCGTCGGGTGAACTCCCTCAACAAGGGCGGTAAACGGTGCAGGCCGATGTGATGGCTGGTGGCGAGTGTCAGGCGCCCGGTCACTTCGCCGGTCAGGTTGGTCAGGGCGCGGCGGGTGTCGTCCAGCACGTTGAGAATCTGATAGGCCCGTGGCAGAAGGGCCCGGCCGGCTTCCGTCAGGCCTACTTCGCGGCCCAGGCGGTCGAACAGGCGCACCTTGAGTTGCTGCTCAAGGCTGGCAATGCGCTTGCTGATGGCCGGCTGGGTCAAGTGCAGGCGTTCACCGGCACCGGAGAAGCTACCTGTCTCGGCGATGGCAATAAAGGCATTGAGATTGGCGAGGTCCATGGTGGTTTCGCTGGGATTCCAGTTGGTTATGCAAAGTATGAAAAATATGAATTTGAGTTATTTAATGTAACCCCATAGCATCAGCCTCACAAGCCGAGGGGTCATTGATTCCATTCAAGACCCAGGGCATAGAAACAAGCTGATGAGGAACCGTCTGATGGCCGGCAAAACGCTCTACGACAAGCTCTGGGATTCGCATTTGGTCAAGCAGCGCGACGATGGCTCGGCGCTGATCTACATCGATCGTCACATCATTCATGAAGTGACTTCGCCGCAAGCTTTTGAAGGCTTGCGCCTGGCCGGACGCAAGCCTTGGCGTATCGATGCCAACATCGCGACCCCGGACCACAACGTACCGACTACGCCGGAGCGCAAGGGCGGCATCGAAGCCATTGCCGACCAGGTCTCGCGTTTACAGGTGCAGACCCTCGACGATAACTGCGATGAATACGGCATCGTCGAATTCAAGATGAACGACGTGCGCCAAGGCATCGTCCACGTCATCGGCCCGGAGCAGGGCGCGACCTTGCCGGGCATGACCGTGGTTTGCGGCGACTCGCACACCTCGACCCACGGCGCATTCGGCGCCTTGGCCCATGGCATCGGCACTTCCGAGGTCGAGCACGTGCTCGCCACCCAATGCCTGGTCGCCAAGAAAATGAAGAACATGCTGGTGCGCGTCGAGGGCAAGCTGCCGTTCGGCGTGACCGCCAAGGACATCGTCCTGGCCGTGATCGGCAAGATCGGCACCGCCGGTGGTAACGGCCATGCCATCGAGTTCGCCGGCAGCGCGATCCGCGACCTGTCCGTCGAAGGCCGCATGACCATCTGCAACATGTCCATCGAGGCCGGTGCCCGCGTGGGCCTGGTGGCCGCCGATGAAAAAACCGTGGAATACGTCAAGGGCCGTCCGTTCTCGCCAAAAGGCGCGGAATGGGACCTGGCGGTCGAGGCCTGGAAAGACCTGGTGTCCGATGCCGATGCCAAGTTCGACACCGTGGTCGAACTCGACGCGACCCAGATCAAGCCGCAAGTCAGCTGGGGTACTTCGCCTGAGATGGTGCTGGCTGTGGACCAGAACGTGCCGGATCCGGCCAAGGAAATGGACCTGGTCAAGCGCGACTCCATTGTCCGCGCCTTGAAATACATGGGGCTGAGCGCCAACCAGGCGATCACCGACATCCAGCTCGACCGCGTGTTCATCGGCTCCTGCACCAACTCGCGGATCGAAGATTTGCGTGCCGCTGCCGTTATCGCCAAGGGCCGCAAGGTTGCCTCGACCATCAAGCAGGCCATCGTGGTGCCGGGCTCGGGCCTGGTGAAGGCCCAGGCTGAAGCGGAAGGGCTGGACAAGATTTTCCTCGAGGCCGGTTTCGAATGGCGCGAGCCAGGCTGCTCGATGTGCCTGGCGATGAACCCGGATCGTTTGGAGTCGGGCGAGCATTGCGCCTCCACCTCCAACCGTAACTTCGAAGGCCGCCAGGGCGCCGGTGGTCGTACGCACCTGGTGAGCCCGGCCATGGCCGCGGCGGCGGCTGTGAATGGCCGTTTCGTCGACGTCCGCGAATTGATCTGAAGGAGCGCAGCATGAAAGCTTTTACCCAGCACACCGGTCTTGTCGCGCCTTTGGATCGTGCCAACGTCGACACCGACCAGATCATTCCCAAGCAGTTCTTGAAGTCCATCAAGCGCACCGGCTTCGGCCCGAACCTGTTCGATGAGTGGCGCTACCTGGATGTCGGCCAGCCGTACCAGGACAACTCCAAGCGGCCGTTGAACAAGGATTTCGTGCTCAACGCCGAGCGCTACCAGGGCGCCAGCGTGCTGCTGGCCCGCGAGAACTTCGGCTGCGGTTCGAGCCGCGAGCACGCGCCTTGGGCCCTGGAAGAGTACGGTTTTCGCAGCATCATCGCGCCAAGCTACGCCGACATCTTCTTCAACAACAGTTTCAAGAACGGTTTGCTGCCGATCATCCTCAGCGACGCTGAAGTGGATGAGCTGTTCCAGCAGGTTGAGGCCAACCCTGGCTATCAGCTGCAAATCGACCTCGCGGCCCAGACCGTGACCCGTCCCGACGGCAAGGTGCTGAGTTTCGAGATCGACGCGTTCCGCAAGCATTGCCTGCTCAACGGTCTGGACGATATCGGCCTGACCCTGCAGGACGGTGAGGCGATTGCCGCGTTCGAAGCCAAGCATCGGGCGAGCCAGCCTTGGTTGTTTCGCGATGCTTGATTGATTTGAGATTGAGGCAGGCAGTGCCGGCCTCTTCGCGGGCAAGCCCGCTCCCACAGGGGTTCTGTGAACATCACAAATCCAATGTGGGAGCGGGCTTGCTCGCGAAGGTGGCGGCACTAACAACGGCAAGCTACAACCCAAAAGGAAGTCCCATGACCAGCACCGCCCACAGTCAGGTTGTACAAAAGCAATTCGGTGAACAGGCCTCGGCCTATCTGAGCAGTGCTGTTCACGCCCAGGGCGCTGAATTCGCGTTGCTACAGGCTGCGCTGGCCGGGCGTGGCGATGCCCGTGTGCTGGACCTGGGCTGCGGGGCGGGTCATGTGAGTTTTCATGTGGCGCCGTTGGTTGCCGAGGTGGTGGCCTACGACCTGTCCCAACAGATGCTCGATGTGGTGACCGCCGCCGCGGCCGAGCGTGGCTTTGGCAATATCGGCACCGTCCGCGGCGCCGCCGAGCGCCTGCCGTTCGCCGACGCTGAGTTCGACTTCGTGTTCAGCCGTTATTCGGCGCATCATTGGAGCGACCTGGGCCTGGCGTTGCGCGAGGTGCGCCGCGTGCTCAAGCCGGGCGGGGTAATGGCGTTCATTGATATCCTGTCGCCGGGTACGCCGTTGCTGGACACCTACCTGCAAAGCATTGAAGTGCTGCGCGACACCAGCCATGTGCGCGATTATTCGGCCGCGGAATGGCTGCGCCAGGTCAGCGAAGCGGGGTTGCACACCCGCAGCACCGCTCGCCAGCGTCTGCGCCTGGAGTATCACTCCTGGGTCGAGCGCATGCGCACCCCCGAAGTGATGCGGGCGGCGATCTTGCAGCTGCAGCGCTCGATGGGCGACGAAGTGCGTGAATATTTTGAGATTGAGGCCGATGGTTCGTTCAGTACTGACGTACTGGTGCTGTGGGCCGAGCGATAGCATTTTTCCCGGCCAGGCCAAGGGTACAAAGCCCCGGCCCATGTCGACAGAGCAAACGAGGAAAGCATGAGCAAGCAGATTCTGATTCTCCCAGGTGATGGCATTGGCCCGGAAATCATGGCCGAAGCGGTCAAGGTCCTGGAATTGGCGAACGACAAGTACAGCCTGGGCTTCGAACTGAGCCACGACGTGATCGGCGGCGCTGCCATCGACAAGCACGGCGTGCCCCTGGCCGATGAAACCCTCGACCGTGCCCGCGCAGCCGATGCCGTGCTGCTGGGCGCCGTGGGCGGCCCGAAATGGGACAAGATCGAGCGCGACATTCGTCCTGAACGCGGCCTGTTGAAGATTCGTGCGCAACTGGGCCTGTTCGGCAACCTGCGTCCGGCGATTCTGTACCCGCAACTGGCCGATGCCTCCAGCCTGAAGCCGGAAATCGTCTCGGGCCTGGACATCCTCATCGTTCGTGAGCTGACCGGCGGTATCTACTTCGGCGCCCCCCGTGGCACCCGTGAGCTGGATAATGGCGAGCGCCAGGCCTACGACACCCTGCCTTACAGCGAAAGCGAAATCCGCCGTATCGCCCGGGTCGGTTTCGACATGGCCCGCGTGCGTGGCAAGAAGCTGTGCTCGGTAGACAAGGCCAATGTGCTGGCGTCCAGCCAACTGTGGCGTGAAGTGGTCGAGCAGGTTGCCAAGGATTACCCGGACGTCGAATTGAGCCACATGTACGTCGACAATGCCGCCATGCAATTGGTGCGTGCGCCAAAGCAGTTCGACGTGATCGTCACCGACAACCTGTTCGGCGACATCCTGTCCGACGAAGCGTCGATGCTCACCGGCTCCATCGGCATGCTGCCATCGGCCTCCCTGGACGCCAACAACAAGGGTATGTATGAGCCATGCCACGGTTCGGCGCCGGACATCGCCGGGCAGGGCATTGCCAACCCGTTGGCAACCATTCTGTCGGTGTCGATGATGCTGCGTTACAGTTTCAATCAGGTCGCTGCCGCCGACGCCATCGAGAAGGCCGTCAGCGTGGTGCTGGACCAAGGCTTGCGCACCGGTGACATCTGGTCGGCCGGTTGTACCAGAGTCGGTACCCAGCAAATGGGCGACGCAGTAGTCGCCGCGCTGCGGAATCTGTAATCTTTCGGGCCCACCGCTTCGACGGTGGCCCACTTTTGTATAGGTGTAGTTGCGATGAAACGTGTAGGTCTGATCGGTTGGCGCGGCATGGTCGGTTCCGTGCTCATGCAGCGAATGCTGGAAGAGCAGGATTTCGATCTCATTGAGCCGGTGTTTTTCACCACGTCCAACGTGGGTGGCCAGGGCCCGTCCGTGGGCAAGGACACCGGTGTGCTCAAGGATGCCTACAGCATCGAAGAGCTCAAGACCCTCGACGTGATCCTGACTTGCCAGGGCGGCGACTACACCAGCGAAGTCTTCCCTAAGCTGCGTGAAGCCGGCTGGCAGGGTTACTGGATCGACGCCGCTTCCAGCCTGCGCATGCAGGACGACGCGGTGATCGTCCTCGATCCGGTGAACCGCAAGGTCATCGACCAGCAGTTGGACGCGGGCACCAAGAACTACATCGGCGGCAACTGCACCGTCAGCCTGATGCTGATGGGTTTGGGCGGCTTGTTCGAGGCCGGTCTGGTGGAATGGATGAGCGCCATGACCTACCAGGCGGCTTCTGGTGGCGGCGCGCAGCACATGCGTGAGCTGATCAAGCAAATGGGCGTGACCCACGGCGCTGTCGCTGATGAACTGGCCAACCCGGCCAGCGCCATCCTGGACATCGACCGCAAGGTCGCCGAGGCGATGCGCAGCGATGCGTACCCGACCGAGAATTTTGGCGTGCCGCTGGCCGGCAGCCTGATCCCATGGATCGACAAGGAACTGCCCAACGGCCAGAGCCGTGAAGAGTGGAAGGCCCAGGCCGAGACCAACAAGATCCTCGGTCGCTTCAAGAGCCCGATCCCGGTGGACGGCATCTGCGTGCGCATCGGTGCCATGCGTTGCCACAGCCAGGCGCTGACCATCAAGCTGAACAAGGACGTGCCGATCGCCGACATCGAAGGGCTGATCAGCCAGCACAACCCTTGGGTCAAACTGGTGCCGAACAACCGCGAGATCAGCATGCAGGAGCTGAGCCCGACCAAGGTCACCGGCACCTTGAACGTCCCGGTTGGGCGTTTGCGCAAACTGAACATGGGCTCGCAATTCGTCGGCGCCTTCACCGTTGGCGACCAACTGCTGTGGGGCGCGGCCGAACCGCTGCGTCGCATGCTGCGGATCCTGCTCGAGCGTTGATCGATTGCTGCTGTGAAAGAACCCGTGCCTTGTGAGAGGTGCGGGTTTTTTTATCGGCTCAAAAATGCTCTGCCAACCGTGGGAGCGGGCTTGCTCGCGAATGCGGTAGATCAGTTTGCATCAATATTGAATGTGACGTCGTCTTCGCGAGCAAGCCCGCTCCCACACGGGATCTTCAGTGGGCACAGACCTGTGGGAGCGAGCCTGCTCGCGATGGGGCCAGCCCAGATGCCACAAATCCCCCCGCCAATTGCCCGCATACCCATCACCCGGTAAAGTGCCGCTCCCCACGTTTTACCTGAGGTAGACCCATGAGCCAGTCCTTTGATATTGCCGTGATCGGCGCCACCGGTACTGTCGGCGAAACCCTCGTGCAGATTCTCGAAGAGCGGGACTTCCCGGTCGGCAACCTGCACCTGCTGGCCAGCAGCGAGTCGGCAGGCAGTTCGGTGATGTTTCGCGGTAAAAACGTGCGGGTGCGCGAAGTCGACGAATTCGATTTCAGTAAAGTCCAACTGGTCTTTTTCGCCGCGGGGCCCGCAGTGACTCTGAGTTTCGCCCCGCGTGCCACGGCCGCCGGTTGCGCGCTGATCGATCTGTCCGGCGCCTTGCCGCCGGAGCAGGCGCCGCAGATCGTGCCCGAAGCCAATGCCCCTGTGCTGGCTGGCCTGGGCAAACCGTTGCAGGTCGGCAGCCCCAGCGCTTCGGCCACCGTGCTGGCAGTCGCCCTGGCGCCGCTGCGTGACTGCCTGGATATTCAGCGCATCAGCGTGACCGCCAGCCTCGCGGTGTCCGCCCAGGGCCGTGCCGCCGTGAGCGAACTGGCGCGCCAGACCGCCGAGTTGCTCAATGCCCGTCCACTGGAGCCGAAGTTCTTTGACCGGCAGATGGCGTTCAATCTGCTGGCACAGGTCGGCACCCCGGATGAACAGGGTCATACGCAACTGGAAAAGCGTCTGGTGCGCGAGTTGCGCCAGGTCCTGAATCAACCTTTATTAAAGATTTCCGTCACTTGCATTCAAGCCCCGGTGTTTTTCGGCGATAGCTTTAGCGTGACTGTGCAGTCTGCAGGCGCCATCGACCTGGCCAAGGTCAACGCAGCCCTGGAAGCGGCGCCCGGTATCGAGCTGGTGGATGCGGGCGATTACCCGACGCCGGTGGGCGATGCGGTGGGCCAGGATGTGGTCTATGTGGGGCGTGTACGCGGCGGTATCGATGATCCGGCTGAACTAAATATGTGGCTGACGTCAGATAACGTACGCAAGGGCGCGGCGCTCAACGCAGTGCAGGTGGCTGAGTTGTTGATAAAAGACCTGCTGTAAAAGATACTTGGGCACAATTTGTCGAATGATTCTAGCTGGGCGCTATGCTTGGCCAGAGTGCTGAAGGCGAACCCTCCTCTGGAAGCGTTCCCGAGGCATGAGTGAAACGATCGCGCGCACCGTCGCTTTGGGGCTGCGCGCAATGCCTTACGGCAGCGGCATCAATACCTTCTCGCTGGCCGAGGAATGTTCAAACAAAGGAAGAGGCTATGGTTCAAGTTCGCAAACTGGTGTTAGCAATAGCGGCCGCCTCGGCGCTGTCCTCCGGTATGGCGCAAGCGCTCGGGCTGGGGGAATTGACCCTGAAGTCGGCGCCGAACCAGCCCCTGGTCGCCGAGATCGAGTTGCTCGACGTTCAGCAACTGACCGCTGCCGAAGTCGTGCCGAGCCTGGCCTCGCCCGAAGACTTCGCCAAAGCCGGCGTCGACCGCCAGGCCTTCCTCAACAACCTGACCTTTACCCCGGTGATCAACGCCAACGGCAAGAGCATCCTGCGGGTGACTTCCAGCCAGCCGCTGTCCGAGCCGATGGTCAAGTTCCTGGTGCAAGTGATGTGGCCCAACGGCCGCCTGTTGCGCGACTACAGCGTATTGCTCGATCCGTCCAAATTCTCACCCCAGGCCGCCGACGCCGCCCGGGCGAAGCCGGCCCAGGTCGTGTCCACGCCGGTCACGGGCGCTACCAAGCCGTCGCAATACACCACCACGCCACGCGATACCCTGTGGGAAATCGCCGCCAAGGTGCGTAACGGTGGTTCGGTCCAGCAGACGATGCTGGCGATCCAGGCCTTGAACCCGAACGCGTTCATCAACGGCAACATCAACCTGCTCAAGACGGGTCAAGTGCTGCGCCTGCCGGACCCCGTGCAAAGCACTGCGCTGCCACAGCCACAGGCCATCGCTGAAGTCGCTGCGCAGAACGCTGCCTGGCGTTCAGGTCGTCGGGCTGTGGCGGGTGCCGGCAAGCAACAGCTGGATGCCACCAAGCGGGGCCGTGGCGAAGGCGCGCCGGCACAGGCTGCCGGTCGCGATAACCTGAGCCTGGTATCGGCCGAGTCGGCGAAGGCGGGCGCCAAAGGCAAGGGTGCTGCGGGCGATGCCCAGGCGTTGAACAACAAGCTTGCGGTGACCCAGGAGAGCCTCGACTCGGCTCGCCGGGACAACGAAGAGCTGAAAAGCCGCATGGCGGATCTGCAGAGCCAGCTGGACAAGCTGCAGCGCCTGATCGAACTGAAGAACAATCAACTGGCCAAGATGCAGGCCGAAGGCGCCGCGGTACCGCCTGCCGGTGAAGCGCCGCCAGCGATGTCCGCCGAGCTGACCCCTGCGCCAGCGGCACAAGCCCCGGCGCCTGCGCCTGAAGCGACCCCTGAAGCGACGCCGCCTGCTGCACCGGTCGAGCCGGCGCCTGCCGCTTCCAACGAACAAAAGTACAACGACCTGCTGACCAACCCGGTCCTGCTCGGATTGATTGGCGGCGGCGCGCTGATCCTGCTGTTGTTGCTCTTGCTGCTTGCCCGCCGCCGGAAGGCCCAGCAGGAAGCCGAGAAACACGTGCGCATGGCGCGCGCCCTTGAGGAGGAGGCCGATTTCTCCCCGGAGCTCGATCTGCCCCCGAGCAGCTTCGAGGGCATTGATGTTCCGCCACCTAGCGTAAAACTCGAGCCAAAACCGGCGCCAGCGCCTGCGCCGGTACCCAAGCCGGCTCCGGTGGTCGCGCCTGTGGTCGTTACGCCGCCCATCGCCGCGCCGCTGGTGGCTCCGGCTGCCGACCCTTCCGACGACGTGTTGCCCCTGGCCCAGTCCCATATCGATCGTGGTCGCTTGAATCAGGCGGCTGATCTGCTTGAACAAGGAATCAAGGCCGAGCCTCAGCGCAGTGACCTGCGCCTGAAGCTGATGGAAGTTTACGGCCAACAGGGCGACCGCGACGCTTTTGTCGCCCAGGAGCGTCAACTGGTGGCCAATGGCGACAACTTCGCCCAGGTCGAACAGCTCAAGAGCCGTTTCCCTGCCATGGTGGTCGCGACCACCGCAGGCCTGGCCGCTGCGGCAGTCGCAGCGGAGCTGGACGCGCAGTACGTCAAGGACCTGCTCGAAGACAAAGCGCCGACCGATGAGGAACTGGACAGCGCCTTTGACCTGAGCCTGGACGATATGGAAGCGACCCCGGTCGCGCCGGCACCCGAGCCCGTCGCAGAGCTGGATGCGTTCCCGGAAGACGACGACCTGAGTTTCGAGTCGGTGCTCAAGCAGCAGACCGAAGCCAACGAAAGCCTGGACGACCTGTCGGAGTTTGACCTGGATCTGGGCGCCGATGCGCCGGCCCCGACACCAACTGCTGCGCTGGATGACGAAGACTTCCTGCTTGACCTGGGCGACGACCTTAAAGGTTTCGACCTGCCTGCGCAGGACACGCCGCCAGTCGCCGATATCCCGGCTGACGACCTCGAATTGCCGGCCGATTTTGACCTGTCCCTGGCCGATGAAATGGACGCCCAGGATGGACCCAAGGACGCCTTCGAGTCCGAGTTGGACGATGTCAACGCCGAGCTTGATCGCCTGTCCGACAGCCTCGGCCAGCCGACGTTCACCGCCGAGGATGCGTTGGTAGGCGCTGAAGACGAGCCGGACTTCGACTTCCTCAGCGGCACCGATGAAGTCGCGACCAAGCTCGATCTGGCCCAGGCCTACATCGACATGGGCGACAACGACGGCGCCCGGGACATCCTCGGCGAAGTCCTCAGCGAAGGCGATGCCACCCAGAAGAGCGAAGCGCAGGAAATGTTGTCGCGCTTGGCTTGAGAAGAGCGGTAAATAAAAACGGCAGCCAATGAGGCTGCCGTTTTTGTTTGTGTTGGTTCACTCACCACAGGGACTTGTCCTGGTCCCAAGACCCACCTGGCCCCTTGTGGGAACGAGCTTGCTCGCGATGGCGTCGGCCCATTCGCCGCCGGATCACCGGTTGCACTGGCATCCCACTCGGCGCGCCTTATAATGCCCGCCTTTGCGTACCTTAGCAGGCTGTAATCCTTGGCAAACATAGACAACCCAGCTGCCGAAATGGCGGCTGAAGGCTTTTTACGGGTCGCCTTGGGCGTTGAATACAAAGGCTCGCGCTATCGCGGCTGGCAGCGTCAGGCTTCCGGTGTATTGACGGTGCAGGAAACCCTCGAGAACGCGCTGTCCAAAGTCGCCGACTCGCCCGTGTCGCTGCATTGTGCCGGCCGTACCGATGCCGGCGTGCACGCCTGTGGCCAAGTGGTGCATTTCGACACCCAAGTCGAGCGTTCGATGAAGGCCTGGGTGATGGGTGCCAACATCAACTTGCCCCACGACGTCAGCGTCAGCTGGGCCAAGGTGATGCCGGCGCATTTCCATGCGCGCTTCAAGGCCATCGCCCGACGCTATCGCTACGTGATCTACAACGATCAGATTCGCCCGGCGCACCTGAACGAAGAAATTACCTGGAACCATCGGCCGTTGGACGTCGAGCGCATGGCCGAGGCCGCGCAATACTTGGTTGGGGTCCACGACTTCAGTGCCTTCCGCGCCGGTCAGTGCCAGGCCAAGTCGCCGATCAAGGAGCTGCATCACCTGCGCGTGACCCGTCACGGCAAGATGATCGTGCTCGACATCCGCGCCAGCGCATTCCTGCACCACATGGTGCGCAACATCGCCGGCGTGCTGATGACCATCGGTGCCGGCGAACGGCCGGTGGAATGGATCAAGGAAGTGCTCGACAGCCGCATCCGCCGTTCCGGTGGCGTGACCGCACATCCGTTCGGCTTGTATCTGGTGCAGGTCGAATACCGCGATGAGTTCGAACTGCCGGAGCGTTACATCGGGCCACATTTCCTCACGGGCTTCTCGGAACTCGACGGCTGACGCCCTGCGCAGCATTTGCTAACATCCGGGACTTTCACGGATTTGCCTGAGGTTTTAACGACATGTCGGCCGTTCGCAGCAAGATTTGCGGAATCACCCGCGTCGAGGACGCGTTGGCGGCGGTCGAGGCTGGCGCCGATGCCATCGGGCTGGTGTTTTATGCCAAGAGTCCGCGAGCGGTGACAGTGCAGCAGGCCAGGGCGATCATCCAGGCCTTGCCGCCGTTCGTGACCCCCGTGGGCCTGTTCGTCAATACCAGTCGTTGCGAGTTGGGCGAGATACTCGATGCGGTGCCGCTGGCCCTGTTGCAGTTTCATGGCGACGAGGCCCCGGCTGACTGTGAAGGCTGGCATCGGCCCTACATCAAGGCGTTGCGGGTCAAGGCCGGTGATGACATTGCGGCCAGTTGCGAGGCGTTTGCCGGTGCCAGCGGCATTCTGCTGGACACCTACGTGGAAGGCGTTCCCGGCGGTACCGGCGAAGCATTCGACTGGACACTGGTGCCGCAGGGCCTGAGCAAACCGATCATTCTGGCCGGTGGCCTGACGGCAGAAAACGTGGCCGAGGCCATTCGCCAGGTTCGCCCTTATGCAGTGGACGTGAGTGGCGGGGTGGAGCAGGCCAAGGGCATCAAGGATGCGGCAAGGATTCACGCGTTCATGGCCGCTGTACGCAGCAGCCAGTCGTCAATGTGACGGCTGGCAGACTGCCGCCGTCCATACCAGCACTGTACAAAGCAGGCAGGCGCCGCCTCCGGGTGGGCCGATAGCAAAGTGGTAATCGCACTGCAGCGGTTGCCGGGATGGCTGAGAAGATTTGGGTTGCACGCAGGTCATGCTTCGCGCTGACCGTGTCTGCCCCTCGACTCGCCGCACAATGAATTTAGCTCAAGGGCATACGCGGGGCCGCGAACCAAAGCGTTCGGGCCGCCGGTACTGGAGAAAGAAAGCATGAGCAACTGGTTGGTAGACAAACTGATCCCTTCGATCATGCGTTCCGAGGTGAAGAAAAGCTCGGTGCCTGAAGGTCTGTGGCACAAATGTCCGTCCTGCGAAGCGGTGCTGTACCGCCCCGAGCTGGAAAAGACCCTGGACGTTTGCCCTAAGTGCAACCATCACATGCGCATCGGCGCACGTGCCCGTATCGATATCTTCCTGGACGCTGAAGGTCGCGTGGAACTGGGCGCCGACCTGGAGCCAGTGGACCGTCTGAAATTTCGCGACGGCAAGAAATACAAGGACCGCCTGACCGCTGCCCAGAAGCAGACCGGTGAAAAGGACGCCCTGGTGTCCATGAGCGGTACTTTGCTGGGCATGCCTGTGGTGGTCTCGGCTTTCGAGTTCTCCTTCATGGGCGGTTCCATGGGCGCCATCGTCGGCGAGCGTTTCGTTCGCGCCGCCAACCATGCCCTGGAAAACCGTTGCCCGATGATCTGCTTCGCCGCTTCCGGCGGTGCGCGGATGCAGGAAGCACTGATTTCCCTGATGCAGATGGCCAAGACCTCTGCCGTGCTGGCTCGTCTGCGCGAAGAAGGCATCCCGTTCATCTCGGTGTTGACCGACCCGGTCTACGGCGGTGTTTCCGCCAGCCTGGCCATGCTGGGCGACGTGATCGTCGGCGAGCCCAAGGCCCTGATCGGCTTTGCCGGCCCGCGCGTGATCGAGCAGACCGTACGGGAAAAACTGCCGGAAGGCTTCCAGCGCAGTGAGTTCCTGCTGGAACACGGCGCCATCGACATGATCATCCATCGCCAGGAGCTGCGTCCGCGCCTGGGCAACCTGTTGGCTCAACTGATGGGCCTGCCGACGCCGAAATTCGTCGCTGCGCCGATCGAGCCGATCGTGGTTCCGCCGGTGCCTGCAGGCCTATGACCCAACGTACCCTGGGCGACTGGCTTGCCTACCTCGAGCAGTTGCATCCATCGGCCATCGACATGGGGCTGGAGCGCTCGCAAACGGTAGCATCCCGCATGGGACTGGCCAAGCCGGCGCCCCGGGTCATCACCGTCACTGGCACCAACGGCAAGGGCTCGACCTGCGCCTTCCTGGCTTCGCTGCTGCGCGGCCAGGGTTTGAATGTCGGTGTCTACAGTTCGCCGCACTTGCTGCGCTATAACGAGCGGGTGCAGGTCAACGGTATCGAAGCCACTGACGCCGAGCTGTGCGAAGCCTTCGCCGCGGTGGAAGCGGGGCGGGGCGAGACTTCACTCACTTATTTCGAGATGGGCACCCTGGCGGCGTTCTGGCTGTTCGCCCGTGCCGGCCTGGATGCCGTTGTACTGGAAGTAGGCCTGGGCGGGCGGCTGGATACGGTCAATCTGGTGGATGCCGACATCGCACTGGTCACCAGCATTGGCGTCGACCATGCCGATTACCTGGGTGACACCCGCGAATCCGTGGCCTTCGAAAAGGCCGGTATCTTTCGCCAGGGTGCGCCGGCGCTCTGTGGTGATCTCAATCCGCCGCAGCCGCTGTTGGATAAGGTCCGTGAACTGAGCTGCCCGTTCTTCCTGCGCGGGCGTGATTTCGATCTGGCAATGACCGAGCAGCATTGGCAATGGCGCGGCAGCGACGCCCAGGGCAATCCGGTGGAGCTGCGCGATCTGCCGCTGCTGGATCTGCCGATGGAGAATGCCGCGCTGGCACTCCAGGCCTACCTGTTGCTGGGCTTGCCATGGGATGCCGGGCAGATCATCCAGGCATTGCAGGCGACCCGGGTCGTAGGGCGCCTCGATCGCCGTCAGTTCGATTGGCAAGGCAAGCGCCTGAACCTGTTGCTGGATGTCGGCCATAACCCCCATGCCGCGCAATACCTGGCTGAGCGCCTGGCGCGGCGGCACGTGGCAGGGCGGCGCCTGGCGGTGTTCGGGCTGCTCTCCGACAAGGATCTGGATGGCGTTGTCGAGGCGTTGGGTGCTAGTGTCCAGCACTGGGCGGTGACGCCGCTGGATTCGCCGCGCTCGCGTACGGCGGCGCAATTGCAGGAAGCCCTGCTGCGCCACGGCGCGCCGGTGCAAGCCTATGCCAGCGTGGCTGCCGCACTGGAAGGGCAGAGCGCCCAAGCCACGGCCGATGACGAAATTCTGTTGTTCGGATCATTTTTTTGTGTTGCCGAGGCCCTTCAATGGTTGGCCCGGCGCTCCACGGAGGAGGCTGCAGATGGCATTGCTGGATAAGGCGTACAAGCAGCGCATGGTCGGGGCCCTGGTGTTGGTAGCCCTGGCGGTGATTTTCCTGCCGATGCTGTTTTCCCGTCAGGACGAGCAACGCCAGGTCACTGTCGATGCGCCTGCCGCGCCCCAGGCGCCTTCGATGCCGCCGGTTCAGGTTGAGCCTGTAGCGGTACCGGAGCCGCAAGTGCTGCCTCAAGAACCTATCCCCAGCGACGATGAACTGGCTGGGCAACCGGCTGCGCCTTCGACGCCGATTGTACCTGCACCTGCGGCGCCAGCTGCGCCGAGCAAGCCGGCCGTTGCGCCAACGCCTGTACCTGCGGCCCCGGCCAGCAAGCCAGCCCCAACCCAGCCGATTACCGCTGCCCCCACCAAGCCGGACACCACGCAAAGCCGTGTGGATGCCAACGGCCTGTCGGTCAGTTGGTCGGTACAGTTGGCGAGCCTGACCAGTCGCGAAAGCGCCGAAAACCTGCAGAAAACCCTGCGCAGCCAGGGCTACAACGCTTATATCCGCTCCGCCGATGGCAAGAACCGGGTATTTGTCGGTCCGCTGATCGAGCGTGCCGAGGCCGATCGGCTGCGGGATCTGCTCGGTCGCCAGCAGAACCTCAAGGGTTTCGTGGTGCGCTTCCAGCCTGAACGCGGATAACGACGATTTATCTGATTTGAATCACGCAGCTTACCGATAGCCCTGGGCTCTGCTAAAATGCGCCGCCTTATCCGTCCGTAGGCTGCACCGTGCCATTTACCTGGGTTGACTGGGCGATCGTTGCGATCGTCGCCATCTCCGCATTGATCAGTCTGAGCCGCGGCTTCGTCAAGGAAGCCCTTTCGCTGCTGACCTGGATCATCGCGGGAGTCGTCGCCTGGATGTTTGGTGGTTCGCTGTCCCAGTACCTCGCCGGATACATCGAAACACCGTCGGCCCGCGTGATTGCGGGCTGTGCCATCTTATTTATCGCCACCTTGCTGGTGGGCGCAATGATCAACTATCTGATCGGCGAGCTGATTCGCGTCACCGGGCTTTCCGGGACGGACCGGTTCCTGGGCATGGCCTTTGGCGCTGCGCGTGGCGCGTTGCTGGTGGTCGTGGCCGTCGGGCTCTTGAGCCTGGGGCCGGTGCAGCAGGATACGTGGTGGCAGGAGTCCCGGCTCGTGCCACAATTTTTATTGGTCGCAGACTGGTCCAAGAACCTGATCCTGGGTTGGAGCAGTCAGTGGCTTGCCAGCGGTATCAGCGTACCCGCTGAAATACCGTTCAAGGAACACCTCTTGCCGATGGCCAAAACGCCGCAGTGAGAGTTGTTCAGTTCAGATCCATTAAGTAGGGGTTGCGTCGCATGTGTGGCATCGTCGGTATCGTCGGTAAGTCGAACGTCAATCAGGCGCTGTATGACGCGCTAACCGTGCTCCAGCACCGCGGCCAGGACGCTGCCGGTATCGTGACCAGCCATGACGGCCGGTTATTCCTGCGCAAGGACAACGGCCTGGTGCGTGACGTGTTCCACCAGCGTCACATGCAGCGCCTGGTCGGCCACATGGGTATCGGCCATGTCCGTTATCCGACCGCAGGCAGCTCGACGTCGGCTGAAGCCCAGCCGTTCTACGTCAACTCGCCCTACGGCATCACCCTGGCGCACAACGGTAACTTGACCAACGTCGAGCAACTGGCCAAGGAGATCTACGAATCGGACCTGCGCCACGTCAACACCAGCTCCGACTCGGAAGTCATGCTCAACGTATTTGCTCATGAGCTGGCCCAGCGTGGCAAGCTGCAGCCTACCGAAGAAGACGTGTTCGCCGCCGTGACCGACGTGCACAACCGTTGCGTGGGCGGCTACGCGGTGGTGGCGATGATCACCGGCTACGGCATCGTTGGTTTCCGCGATCCCCACGGCATTCGCCCCATCGTTTTCGGCCAGCGCCACACTGACGAAGGCGTCGAATACATGATTGCCTCCGAAAGCGTGTCCCTGGACGTGCTCGGCTTCACCCTGATTCGCGACCTGGCGCCGGGCGAAGCGGTCTACATCACCGAAGACGGCAAGCTGCACACTCGTCAGTGCGCGACCAACCCGTCCCTGACCCCATGCATCTTCGAGCACGTGTACCTGGCGCGCCCCGACTCGATCATCGACGGTGTCTCGGTCTACAAGGCCCGCCTGCGCATGGGCGAAAAGCTCGCCGACAAAATCCTGCGCGAGCGTCCGGAACATGACATCGATGTGGTCATCCCGATCCCGGACACCAGCCGCACCGCGGCCCTGGAACTGGCGAACCACCTGGGCGTGAAGTTCCGCGAAGGCTTCGTGAAGAACCGCTACATCGGTCGTACCTTCATCATGCCGGGCCAGGCCGCGCGGAAAAAATCCGTGCGCCAGAAGCTCAACGCCATCGAGCTGGAATTCCGCGGCAAGAACGTGATGCTGGTGGATGACTCCATCGTGCGCGGCACCACCTGCAAGCAGATCATCCAGATGGCCCGTGAAGCTGGCGCCAAGAACGTTTATTTCTGCTCCGCGGCCCCGGCCGTGCGCTACCCGAACGTCTACGGCATCGACATGCCGAGTGCCCATGAGCTGATCGCTCATAACCGCACGACCCAGGACGTGGCCGACCTGATCGGCGCCGACTGGTTGATCTACCAGGACCTGCCTGACCTGATCGAAGCGGTCGGCGGCGGCAAGATCAAGATCGAGCAATTCGATTGCGCGGTATTCGACGGCAAGTACGTCACCGGCGACATCGACGAGGCCTACCTGAACAGGATCGAGAACGCGCGTAACGATGCGTCCAAGGCCAAGACTCAGGCGGTCAGCGCGATCATCGATCTGTACAACAATTGAGTAACGAACCGGCCCTGAGGGGCCGGTTTGCGTTTAACCCATAAAGGAGTGACAGCATGAGTCAGGATTGGGATGCCGGTCGGCTGGACAGCGACCTTGAAGGCGTAGCGTTCGATACCCTGGCGGTTCGCGCGGGTCAGCACCGTACACCGGAAGCCGAGCATGGCGATCCGATGTTCTTTACCTCCAGCTACGTGTTCCGAACCGCTGCTGACGCGGCTGCACGCTTCGCCGGCGAAGTGCCGGGCAACGTTTATTCGCGCTACACCAACCCGACCGTGCGGGCGTTCGAAGAGCGCATCGCCGCCCTGGAAGGTGCCGAGCAAGCCGTGGCCACCGCCACCGGCATGGCCGCGATCATGGCTGTGGTGATGAGCCTGTGCAGCGCGGGCGACCATGTACTGGTTTCACGCAGCGTCTTCGGCTCGACCATCAGTCTGTTCGAGAAATACTTCAAGCGTTTCGGCGTAGAAGTCGACTACGTGCCCCTGGCGGACCTGGCCGGTTGGGATGCTGCGATCAAGGCCAACACCAAGTTGTTGTTTGTCGAATCGCCTTCCAATCCCCTGGCCGAATTGGTGGACATCGCCGCGCTGGCGGAAATCGCCCACGCCAAGGGCGCCATGCTGGTGGTCGATAACTGCTTCTGCACCCCGGCGCTGCAACAGCCGCTGAAAATGGGCGCAGATGTGGTGGTGCATTCGGCGACCAAATTCATCGACGGCCAGGGCCGTTGCATGGGCGGCGTGGTGGCCGGTCGTGGCGAACAGATGAAAGAAGTGGTGGGGTTCCTGCGTACCGCCGGGCCGACCCTCAGCCCGTTCAATGCCTGGATTTTCCTCAAGGGCCTGGAAACCCTCGGTCTGCGCATGAAAGCCCATTGCGCCAATGCCCAGGCCTTGGCAGAGTGGCTGGAACAGCAGGACGGCATCGAGAAGGTGCATTACGCGGGCCTCAAGAGCCATCCGCAGCATGACCTGGCCACACGTCAACAACGGGGTTTCGGTGCCGTGGTGAGCTTCGAGGTCAAGGGAGGCAAGGAGGGCGCCTGGCGCTTTATCGACGCGACCCGGCTGATTTCCATCACCGCAAACCTGGGGGACAGCAAAACCACCATCACCCACCCGAGCACCACCTCCCACGGCCGTTTGGCGCCCCAGGAGCGTGAAGCGGCGGGCATTCGCGACAGCCTGATCCGCGTCGCGGTCGGCCTGGAAGACGTGGCTGATCTGCAAGCCGATCTGGCCCGCGGGTTGGCGGCCTTGTGATCGAGCTGGCAACGCCGCCGAGCAGCACTCATGGCCGGGTCGCACTGGTCACGGGCGCCGCACGGGGCATCGGCCTGGGCATTGCTGGCTGGCTGATCTGCGAGGGTTGGCAAGTGGTATTGACCGACCTGGATCGTGAACGCGGCTCCAAGGTGGCGAAGGCGCTTGGCGATAACGCCTGGTTCATCGCCATGGACGTGGCGGACGAGGCGCAGGTCGCCAACGGCATCGCCGAAGTGCTCGGGCAATTTGGACGGCTTGATGCGCTGGTGTGTAACGCGGCCATTGCCGATCCGCACAACATCACCTTGGAAAGCCTGGACCTGGCTCACTGGAATCGGGTCCTGGCGGTGAATCTCGGTGGGCCGATGCTGCTGGCCAAGCATTGCGCGCCGTACCTGCGTGCCCACAACGGCGCCATCGTCAACCTGGCCTCGACCCGCGCCGCGCAGTCGGAGCCCGACACCGAAGCCTATGCCGCGAGCAAGGGCGGCTTGCTGGCCCTGACCCACGCTCTGGCCATCAGCCTAGGGCCGGAGATCCGTGTCAACGCGGTAAGCCCTGGCTGGATCGACGCACGGGACCCGTCCCAGCGCCGTGAGAAGCCGTTGACCGAGGCCGACCATGCCCAGCATCCGGCGGGCAGGGTAGGCACGGTAGAGGACGTGGCGGCGATGGTGGCGTGGTTGTTGTCGCGCAATGCCGGGTTTGTCACGGGGCAAGAGTTCGTAGTGGACGGCGGCATGACCAAGAAAATGATTTATAAGTGAGGAGCAGCTGCAAGAAGCGAGCGACAAGCTGCAAGCGATTGTGTGGCGTTGGCGCTTTTGACTTACAGCTTGAAGCTTGCCGCTCGAAGCTATTTTTGAAAAAAATCCAACCCTGCTATTGACTTAGCTTCGGCACCTGCGTAAATTTCGCGGCCTCAACGAAGCAAAGGGTGATTAGCTCAGCTGGGAGAGCGTCTGCCTTACAAGCAGAATGTCGGCGGTTCGATCCCGTCATCACCCACCATGTTTTACGAGAGTCTTGCGAAAGCAAGATGGAAGCTGTCAAAAGCCTCCACCGACGCGCAGCGGTAGTTCAGTCGGTTAGAATACCGGCCTGTCACGCCGGGGGTCGCGGGTTCGAGTCCCGTCCGCTGCGCCATATTTTCCGAAGCAGGTTCGCCTGGTTCGAGATCAAGACCCAAGGGTCATGATCAGACGAGTTAACTGGACGCAAGTCCATAGCGATACGCAGCGGTAGTTCAGTCGGTTAGAATACCGGCCTGTCACGCCGGGGGTCGCGGGTTCGAGTCCCGTCCGCTGCGCCATATCTGCTTCGAGGCCCACTGAACGCCTTGGAGCTAGGAAGAAAGCTGCAGGGCTATCTTCTAGTCGATAGCAAAGACCCTGGTCGAAAGACCGGGGTTTTTTGTTTTTGTGGTCTGGGTTTTTCTGTCCCCCTTTGTCAGCTCTGACGGCACGTTTGACGATGCGTTCTTATTCAGTATGATTAACTTTAAATCGAATCGCCGAAGAGTTGCGTAGAATCAGGCGACCTGAACTCAAGAAGACGTAACGATTTGGAGTAATCCTGACATGGCTACCACCACGAAAACCCGATCTGTCACGGCTCACGTCCCTGAGCAACTGGCCCAAAAAGTCGATTTGATGGCGGAGCGTCTGGAACGCTCCAAAAACTGGATCGTTAAACAGGCACTGTCGGCTTGGATAGATCAGGAAGAAGAGCGTAGTCGCATGACTCATGAGGCCCTGGCTGATGTTGACGCTGGTCGGGTGATTGACCAGCAAGCTGTCCAAGCCTGGGCTGATAGCCTTAGTACCGACACTCCGTTGCCGGTGCCGCGCTGATGGAGTTGAAGTGGACGAGCAAGGCGCTCTCTGATATATCCCGGCTTTACGAATTTCTGGCGGCAGTGAATCAGCCTGCGGCGGCACGAACGATGCAGCAGCTCACCGCTGCACCGATCACGTTGCTGACCAACCCGCGTATCGGTGAACGCCTTGAAGAGTTCGAGCCGCGGGATGTGCGCCGAATTCAGATCGGCCACTATGAGGTGCGTTACGAAATAATAGATTCCACCGTTTACCTGCTACGCCTGTGGCATACCCGCGAGAATCGATAGCAGGGTTAGCCGGCTGCGGGTGATTAATCGCGAGTCTCAAAACCCAAGCTTATCCCTCAGCCCGTAATACCAAGCCCCCATCGCCGCAAACGGCGTGCGCAACAGTTGACCGCCAGGGAAAGGGTAGTGCGGCAGGTCCGCAAACGCATCAAAACGCTCAGCCTGACCACGTAGCGCCTCGGCCAGAACCTTGCCCGCCAAGTGCGTATACGTCACCCCATGACCGCTGCAGCCTTGAGAATAATAAATGTTATCCCCCAGGCGCCCGACCTGCGGAAGCCGCGACAGCGTCAGTAGGAAATTTCCGGTCCAGGCGTAATCAATCTTCACATCCTTGAGCTGCGGAAATGCCTTGAGCATCTTCGGTCGGATGATCGCCTCGATATTCGCCGGATCCCTCGCGCCATACACCACGCCGCCGCCGAAGATCAGGCGTTTGTCGCCTGTCAGCCGGTAGTAATCGAGCAGGTAGTTGCAGTCCTCGACACAGTAATCCTGAGGCAACAAACGATGAGCCAGCTCATCGCCCAACGGCTCGGTGGCTATCACCTGTGTGCCGCAAGGCATGGATTTGGCCGCCAGCTCCGGCACCAGATTGCCCAGGTAGGCATTGCCCGCCACGATAATGAACTTGGCCCTGACCTTGCCCTGGGGGGTATGCACCACCGGACTGGCGCCACGCTCGATACGCACCGCCGGCGACTGTTCATAAATCACCCCGCCCAGCGATTCCACAGCCGCCGCTTCGCCCAATGCCAGGTTGAGCGGATGGATATGCCCTCCGCTCATGTCCAACATGCCACCCACATACTCCTCGCAAGCCACCACCTCGCGAATACGCCGCTGATCCAGCAGCTCCAGCTGGTTATGGCCGAAACGCTCCCATAAACGCTTCTGCGACTCCAGATGATCCATTTGTTTAGCGGTGAGGGCGGCGAATACACCGCCATCCTTCAAATCACACTGAATCTGATACTTCGCCACCCGCTCACGAATGATCCGCCCGCCCTCGAACGCCATGTTGCCCAGCAACTGCGCCTGTTGAGGGCCAACGCTACGCTCGATCACGTCGATGTCGCGGCTGTAACTATTAACGATCTGCCCGCCATTGCGTCCCGAAGCCCCAAAACCCACCTTGGCCGCTTCCAGGATCGTGACCTTGAAACCGTTCTCCAGCAAAAACAGCGCAGAGGACAGGCCGGTGTAACCAGCGCCGATCACGCATACATCGGTTTCGACGTCATCCTGCAGGGCAGGGCGGGGCGGAACCGGGTTGGCCGACGCGGCGTAATAAGACTCTGGATACGATGTGTTCGCCATTCTGGAACCTCTGTTTTATATTTTTTACGAATGCGCCGATCCTACCCGAGATAAAAATCGGCCGCCAGCCACCTCCAAATCTTCGTCCCATCGATGAAATTAAATATTTTGCATATTCATAGGGTTAGGTGAAAAAAAAGGTGTTGACACCCCTTTGGAATTCCGTAGAATGCCGCCTCACAGCAGGCACGTAGCTCAGTTGGTTAGAGCACCACCTTGACATGGTGGGGGTCGTTGGTTCGAGTCCAATCGCGCCTACCAAACAAAATCCGCTCTGCTGGGCGGTCTAGAAGGGCTCACCGAAAGGTGAGCCCTTTTTGCTTTCTGCGATTTGCAAAACCCTCACCTCAGAACGCCAATCCGGCGCCCACTTCGACGTACTCGATCGTCTTGTCGGCATGCCCCTCCTGATAATGCTTCGTCATCTTCTCGTCCGCGTGGCCCATCAGTGCCTGGATGTAATCCATAGGAAAGTTCTGCTGCTCGTACAGCCATGCTCCTAAAGCGCGGATCTCGTGAAAAGTGGGGCGCTCGCCGGCCGGCACATGATCATAGGCGTGCGCCGCGTCCCGCGCCTTGCTGAACTCCTTGGTCAGATAGTCCGGTGTGACCGACGTCCAGTGATCCTTCGCATCGATCTGCTCGCGGCGCCTGGCCTTCGGCTTGTAGTGGATCAGGTACGGCGAAGCCAGCGGCGACCGCAGGCACTCGCCGACGACCTCGCGCAGGGCGGCACCCATGGTTATTTTCAGGTGGACAGGGTTGTCATAGCCTTGGGTTTTGCCGGGTGAGATGGTCAGCGTGTTCTTGTCCATGTCCGCCGCCGACTTCAGCCAGGTCACGATATCTTCCCGGCGCTGAAGGCTGGCCAGTGCCAGGCGGATCGCGCGCTTCAGCCACGGCGGCGTCGTCGCGGCGTCAATGGGAAAAGGTGTGGGAAAAGGGGACGGGAAAAGGGGACAGATTTATTTTTGCTTCGCTACGCTGAGAATTTTCATCGAATGGATTCGCTTGGATCTACTAGCAGCCTTGAAAAAATCCGTCCCTTTTTCCTTGCCCAAGATCCTTCAGTTGAGCGATATGAGTCACGGCGCGCGAGGCGCACCTCTCCGCGGGCTAGGGTGGCAATTTGATGGCTGATAAGATTGAATAACCCAATTTTGCGAATGGATGAGGCTGGTTATGCAGTTTGCGCGAGGTTTACGGATTTTCGGTATCGCGGCGCTGGCGGTGATGGCAGCAGGGTGCAAGTCATACACAGAGAAGGCGGCGGAAGGGCTGCCAAACGCTCAAACCGCCGGTATTCGTGCGATTGAGAAGACGCTCACGATTGCCAGCGTGGACGGAGCAGATACTCTTTATGTCCTCTATACGCAGCGGACTGAGTATCGATTGACAGCGGGGCACCACCGCTTAGAATTAAAAAAGTGGACGGGTACACGGGCGACACGGCCGATTTTCCGGGACGTCAATCTGATCGCTGGTCGAGAGTACGGTCTCAAGTCAGTGCCAAGCGAAGACTGGTGGGACTTCATGCTTGAGGATATGGAAACGGGTCAACGTGTAGACAAGCCAGTCAACCCGTAAAGCAACCGGTTTAGGGAGAAGTGGCAGGTCAACTCACAGTTATGGTCTGTCCTGGGTTCCCCTGAGAGCTGACAAACCCTGAATGTCGTAGCCCGCATACACATCTACCATTTTGCAGAAAACCAGTATCTGGCGAGCTTCACTTGAGTCCTGAGGCCTACCTGCCCTTTGATGCATAAATCTTCAAGTTCTTCGACTGATCTTGGAGAATCCTTCTTCAGGCTAGGTCTGAGGCCATCCTGATAGGTCGGAGCAAATTCAGGACTTGCTTGCGAAAGAAGCCGGATCGCTTTCGCGTAGTCATCCTCAAGATCCTGCGGCAGAGCTCCGCACGCTGCTTTTGTTTGCTGATAAACCTTCCCCCACATGTAGCCCGATTGGTCAGGGGTATTGAGATCAGAATAGGTATTGGCTGTTGCAGGGGCGAAGTAAAAACTGAACGACATTGCCGCGATTAAAGATTGCTTGTGCATTGTTAGCTGGCCCTTCCGTGGTTGAGAAGGTCCATTCTATACGGCGTGTCGCCCGGGCTTTAACAGCCGAAACAAAAAAAGCTCTGTTAAAATCGCGTCACCATTTTTGAAAAGGAGCCGTTATGAAACGGATTGCGCTTCTAGCGGTTGCGGTTGCGCTCCTTAGCGGGTGTGCGGGACCCGCTTGGAAAATCTCAAGCACGACTCATACGCTTACCAAAAGAACCAGCATGATGGTCATCACTGGGAATTACCCAGCGGCGCAATCGATCTTTGCCGATCCATTGGAGCTATATCCTGTTGTGCGTAAAGAGGGTGAAGAACTCTATGTTGGGTTGATGGCTGGAGGCGATATTCGGCCACCCGTTGTGACAGCCGATATATGGATTGATCAGAACGAGGTCTGGATGATTTCGTCGCAGGAAACTCCTATATCCCTGACGCTTCCATCTATGGAGCTGTTACTCGGACTGAGCCCTGATGTCACAGAGCAGGCCCGGACCCAGGGGTTGGATGTCCTCAAGGTCATGGGCGGCAACGTACTTGCCAGGGGCGACAAAGCCAAGGCCATTCTGAAACAGATGCTTGCGGGCCGGGTTTTGAAATACAGGACGGTTGATATCAAACGGGCAACGTCTCCAACCCGTGAGGTTATTTTGGACGAATCGTTTTCTCATTCACTCCAAATGATCGGGGTGGATCAGAGGAGCTTATGAACGAAACAGTAACCGCCGCTGATATCGAGATCGATCCTGGTCTTCAATAAATGGCTGAGCGTTTTTTTCCGTAACCGTCCAGCCAATACCCCTTAGCAAGCGAAGCAAACCGTGCGCCTCGCGGTATGATGACTCTCCACGAAATTCTGGTGCGGAGTTATTGATGAACCTGAGCGTTTTGTATGCGTTGGCCGCTGCCGCGTTATTTGGCGCCAGCACGCCGCTTGCCAAGTTGCTTGGTCTCAATGTTCCCCCTGTATTACTCGCCGGCCTCCTTTACTTGGGCAGTGGTCTGGGTCTGACAGTTGTCCGTTTTGTGCGTGACCATGGCTGGAAACCGGTCGGTCTCGCGTCATCTGAATGGCCTTGGCTTCTCGGCGCAATCGCGTTCGGGGGAGTGCTCGGGCCCGTTGCGCTGATGTTCGGATTAACCAGGACATCCGGCGCGACGGCTTCGTTGATGCTTAATCTCGAAGCTGTGCTTACTGCATTATTGGCTTGGGTCGTATTCAAGGAAAACGCGGATCGGCGCATCGTGTGGGGCATGATTGCGATCATTGCCGGCGGCATGGTTTTGGCTTGGCCTCTGGAAAACATGCAGGATCATGATTGGCTAGGGTTGTTGGCGGTCTCTCTAGCCTGTTTGTGCTGGGCAATTGATAACAACCTGACACGCAAGGTTTCTGCGTCAGACGCGCTTTTTGTGGCAGGTTTCAAAGGCTTGGTAGCTGGCTTGGTCAATTGTTCGTTGGCGCTGCTCCTGGGATCCAGGCTTCTTGATTTTTCGGTGCTTGCGCCGACGCTAGTGCTCGGTTTTCTGGGCTATGGCGTCAGTCTGGTGCTCTTTGTCCTGGCGCTGCGTGGCCTCGGTTCAGCGCGTACAGGGGCGTATTTTTCGACTGCGCCGTTTCTAGGCGCGGCCATCGCAATCGTAGCTATGGGCGAGCCTGTGTCATTGTCGTTTTGGGCAGCCGCTGTGCTGATGGGGATTGGGGTATGGCTTCACCTCACTGAAAGCCACGCGCACGAGCACCAGCACATGCCGCTGACGCATGCGCATCGCCACGTTCACGATGAGCATCACCAGCACGAACATTCGTTTGAGTGGAGCGGGACTGGTGCACATAGCCATGTTCATGAACATGCGCAGATCCGGCACAGCCACCCCCACTTCCCGGATATCCACCACAGGCATCCCCATTAGATGCATGGATTGAAATACTCACGGCGCAATAGGCTGGAGTCTTGAATAAAAGTTGCTGGCGCCAAGAAGTGGCGTCCGCCGAAGTCACCTTGCATGAATCAGGTCGGCACCCACTGAGAGGGCAAAGAGTTGATCAATTCCACTGGCACGCTGCGTTGGCAGCCGCGTCAGCATATTTTTGAGTGAATCCAGGGACAGACCACGATTATGCAGGCTCCACCAAGCTCGGTCCCTCAAGCGGCTGCGTCCTGATCGCTTGTTGCCTTGACTCGTGGCAAATTGATGTTATGTGTTTTTTGCGAAGCTTAGAAAGGTAGCGCGGTAGATGTACCGTAACCATCTTCGCAGGCTGCGAAAAGGAATCTGTGGGATGGGTTCGAGGGGGCTTGTTACGGGCTGCGCGAAGACGTCGAGCGGGCGGGTACGGCACGCATAAAAAGCCCGCAAGAGAGGCGGGCTTATTCAGGGCTGACCTTTAAAGACAATCGGACTTGCCTATCTGAAATTCAGTGATTGGAGAGCTGCTTGAGTCATTGATTATGTATTTGATTAAGAGCCCCGACTTCACGAACTGTCCTAGACCTTTTTCATCGCAGGATACAGAGGCCGCAAGGGTCTTTTTTTCCTTAGTAAATACGTCGGAATCGATTTCATCTTTCGAGATTTTTGTAAGCGTATAGGAAATACGCATGATCCCGTCTGTATAGGTTACCGAATCGAGGCGAGTGTCATCGATTATCTTAGGGGACTGGGCATTCATGATGAGCGCGATCCCTTTGAGCTGGCGTTCTTGCTCTTCCTTTTTGTCTTCCGAAGCAGACCGGGCATGCCAGAGCTGAAGCAGGACAAAGAGAGAGATCATTACTGAAAAAAATAGGACGGGGCCGCGGTACTGCTTCAATTGAAATATCCATGTCAAAAGGCTATCAGTTATTTGATCATGCCGTCCCGCTCATCTCAAGCTGGAAAATGCCGATGATCGTGTGGTTGAAGAGGGTCCTGGTCTGTCTCCAGTTTTCTTTCCCTCCCTCGTCCGGAGGAAAGCACCACAGCCTTAACGCGAACCTCGTCCATTAATAGATTCGGGTGCGCCCAACGCCAGTTCAGACGGCTGCTGTTTCTAAGATGGCTGGATGAAATACAGTAATCTGTTACCAAATTGATGGGGCTTATATGAAGAAAGTAGTTTTGGCACTCATGCTGGTCGCCCTGACAGCCTGCATGCCTTATCGATCAGTGACCTCGACAGATCCAAATTGGATGCGTTTGGGTGGAGATGAGCCTGAAGGTTATCCAAGGACGTTTGTTGAGAATCTGAGCGGCAATTGCTCTTTGGTTACCGAGTCATGGTCTGAGGGAAGAATCAATGGTCGTCTGCTGTGGACCAAGAAGCAGTCTCGAAAGGCTGTTACCTGTCCATAGGCGCCTGTGTAAGGGCTGATTCCGCGCCGGGAAGATAGGGCAAATCACGAATATGAGACCGGCTAAATTAATGTGGGCATATCGTGGTCTGCCCCCCAATTTTCCCGTAGCGGCGCAATAGTGATGGTAGATTTTCAGCGACATGTAGCGAGCGCCCTGTTCGCAATCCAATTCAATGCGGAGGAACCGGATGACGACGAAACAGTCAGCAGACTCCAAAACAGCAACTGCCGCCGATATCGAGCGATCGATCCTTGCCCTCAATAAAATGGCTGAGCGTCTTTGGGGTGATGGCCGTGAAGCTGAAGCAAAGGCTCTTTTAGACGCCTTGGATGCACTAAACCGCGCGTTGGATCGCATTAGGATTGGGGAGAGCCGCAGGGTTCTCCATTGAAACGAAGCGGTGCTCAGTTTATTCCTTAAATGAATTTACCGACGGTCCGACTATATGGAATTACCTCCGCCCAAGGGACTCCACTGCTTGAGGAATATGTATTCCCCAATTGCGGTGAACTCCGCCCGAGGCAAGCGCAATGACGTCGTTCGAAGAATTCAGGGCAACATCCCATGGGCTTCTCAAGGAGCTGGACGCAGCGACGACGAAAATGATGATGTTGGTTTCTGCCAAAGAAATATCCGGTCCTTTTTGGGAGGATGCCGCCCAGCGGCATCATGACGCTGTGGATGCTTGGCATTCCTTTCTCAATATCCGTTCAGATCTCGCGGTGGGTCCGCCTTCTTCTTAAAAGCGAGGACGGAAGGGGCGGGGTCGTTGCGGGCGCAGGCGGCGCAGTGAGGAAAACGGGCGGCTTATGTCGCCCGTTTCGGATGGCTTGGAGTAGAGTGCGGATGGCTTTTCTTCTGTCCCGTATTGATGAGTAACTGCATGAAACTGTTCTTTGGCATGTTCGCCGTTGCTCTATTGGCGGGATGTTCGACGCTGGCTGAAACCTTCGATGATCGTCCGCGTTGCGGTGTTCATCCCTATTGCGGGGCTTCCACGGATATCGAGGTAATCAAGGCTGCAACGGACGAAAACGCCGGCATATTTCGCGCCTTGGTGCCGCTGGCAGTGATCGATCTGCCGTTCAGCCTGGTCGCCGATACGCTGTTGCTGCCGTATACCGCGTTCGCTAAAGAACCTGTCCAGCCCTGACGGTCGTTCCCTGCGTCACGCTGCCCAGCAACCACTCGTTAAACGCCCGCACCAGCGGTTGCCGCTCTCGCCCGGGCACGCACACCACGGTGTATCGCGCTCCCGCCAGGCGAATCTCAGGGCGATAGCTGATCAATTGGCCGCGTGCGATCGCTTCGGCAACCAGTACGTTGCTGGCGAGTACCAGTCCGTGGCCGACGATTGCGGCTTGCAAGGCGTGGTGCTCCTCGTCATAGCGCCGCAAACGGGCGGTGCCCAGCCAGTCCAAAGTGTTGGCCTTGGCACACCAGGTAGGCCAGTCAACCGCGACATTCACGCTACTCAGCCACGGCACATCGATCAGTTCCACGGGCGAGCCCGGTGCGGGCGGTTGCCAGTCGGGGCGGCAATAGACGCCAAAGTACTCGTCCAGCAACGGCTGCTCGAACAGCTGTGGGTCGGGTGTGAAGAGGGCGCGGATCGCCAGGTCGATGCTTGCATCCCGTCGCAGGTCCACCACGTCATTGCTGCTGTGCAGGCTGATGTCGATCTCCGGATGCAACCGATGAAAATCGCCGAGTCGCGGTATCAGCCAGAGGCTGGCAAATGCCGGTGTGGTACTCACGACCAAGGACTTCGCGCCACACGGCGGCGACAGCGCTTGCAGGCCATGTTGAATATCCAGCAAGGCGCGGTGCAGTTGCGGGTGGAGGCGCTCGCCGTCGACACTCAGGCGCACGCTCTGACTGGAGCGCTCGAACAGTCGCACGCCAAGGTAGGCTTCCAGGCTCTTGACCTGATGGGAAATCGCCGCCGGGCTGACATTCAGCTCGTGGGCTGCCGCCTTGAAGCTGCCCAGTCGTGCGGCGGACTCGAAGCCGCGCACGGCGGTGAGGGGCAGTTTGGCAAACATGGGCGGGTAGGTTACTCAGGTTGAGCGTGGCTCAATTTAGCTCAATTGTGCGCGGCTGCTCAACTTGCCAGGCTGTGGTCTCCCACCTCACTCCAGGAGCCCAGCGATGCAAGGCACGCCCCGTAAAATCCTTCAGGCCATCCTTTACGAAGCCGGTGGTGTGCTGTTCGTGGCGCCGGCGTTGGCGCTGATCTACGGGCAGGGCATGGGCTATTCAACCCTGCTGTCTCTGGTGATATCCGCGGTCGCGCTCGCCTGGAACATGCTTTTCAACGGTCTGTTCGAGTGGTGGGAGCGCCGGCAACGCAACCGTCAGCGAAACTGGCGGCGGCGACTTCTTCACTCGCTGGGATTTGAAGGTGGCTTGACACTGATTCTTACCCCCGTAATTGCGGCATGGCTGGGGATCAGCCTGTGGTTGGCGTTGGTGACCAACCTGGGGTTGTTTGCATTCTTCTTTTTCTATTCGCTGGTTTTTCAATGGCTGTTCGATCGAATGTTTGATGTGCCGCTTTCGGCGCAATCCGGCGGCGGGCCGGTATCCGATGCTCGTTGAGTAAACGTCGCCTCTCCCAGGTAATTGGAACTGTCGCCACACCGCAGGCTCTCCTGAATATCAATGATCGGGAGGCGCGGCATGAAGTGCTATCTATGTGGATTGGAAGGGCAGGAAGCCGAACCCATGTCGGGGGGCGAGCTCGTCAGCTGTCAGGATTGCGGCGTGTATAGGATTTCAGGGCTTGTGTTGAAAGAGCTTGGCGCAAAGCAGATCGATTACCTGAAGATGCGTGAAGACTTGCATCGCCAACGCCAGGACAACGCTACGTCCATTGCTGAGATCAACACCGAAACGGCCATCTGGCGCGCGGGTTCCTGATGGAATGGCAAGGGCAGACGTCTACAGAATCGCATTCGAGAACCAGCGCTGGACGCTCTACAAGGCTCACGGCTACAAACCGATCCTGCACGCTGAGACCCACGACGAATTGATCAACCATGTGCTGACATTGACGCGGGGGAAGGGCGTCATCGTTCGTTTCGCTTCTGAGGCTGGGGTTCGTGAGCTGAGGCTTGGAGAAGTTGAAACGGACGAGTCTTAGCCGACCGCGCTGAGCTAATTTGAACTGCCAGTGCAGTGGTATGCCCAACCCCTATCACCATGAGGACTGGCCAATGACGGATGAGCAGAAAAAAGAACAACCAAAGGACAACGCTCCTGCGCATTCAACCGAGCAGGAGCGTGAGCGTCTGAAAGACTTCAATAAGGATGGCATTCCGCCGGGTTCCTCCTGATTGAAGCGATTTCCAACGAACTTATCGATCCTTGTTAAGAAAGCAAGGTAGAGGTTTGTCTCGACGTAAAAAAGCCCTACATCAATGTAGGGCTTTTGATTATTTCTTAAGTTGCCGGCGAACATCTATGACCGCCGATCCAACGGCTTTCACGGCTGCCTTGAGCTCGTCTTCGGTGACGCCGAGCTCTTTCGTCCAGTATCTGACTTCCCACTCTTCGGAGGTGCTGATGCGGCTGCGGTCTTGCGGTCCGCGGTTGCTCAAGTCGTCTGCCATTGTAGAGCTCCTGGGTAAGCCTGGTAACACCAGGCGACACCCAGTAGACAGTCAATCCGCGCCGTTTGCGTCATTCGTTTTGCGGCGCGTCATGGCCAAGCTTGCGATCAGAGACGCATGCCTTTGAACGGATTCCAGCCTTGTTCACCTTTCACTTCTTTCAGGTAGTACGCGTAGTTAGTCATGAGGGTGTACATCATCGACATCGCAACGTTCAGACCCATGCTCAACGGTCGTGGGAAATCCATGCCGATGACTGCGAAGATCACGCTCAATACGATATTGATCGCCAGGAAAATACCAAGCAGGGCAAGATTTTTCTTCCAGAGGCCCAAGACGAACAGGTAGATAGGGCCGAAGAAAAACGCGATCACGTTGGCGTTGATAAGTATTTTTTTCTTGACGCCGGGCAGCGTCTTGACGGCTTCCTTGTATCTCGGATCGTTTGGCGCACCATAGGTTTCAAAAAAATCAAAGCGTTCCTGCCATTTGGCACTGTGTTTACCGGTGCTTTGCACTTGTTCAGTTGTGCTCATTTCAAGGCTCCTGCTTCCATGAATAGTTTTTCTTTCTTTCAAGAAAATCCTGCGCTCTGTTCCAGAGCATTGATTGCCTTGATCTTCGACGAAGGGCTCGAGTGAGTCGCCTGAAGTATTTATTTTGCCGTTTTATAACCGTCGTTGTTGAATATTCCGCACGTGCAGCTTGAGCAGTCGTCCGGTCTGTGACGTGCTTCACTCTATTTCTTTAAACGATTTTCTACTAATCCGAGGCCAGCAAGTAGCCGGTCGCCGTCCGGTGCTTTTCAATTCAGTCCAGGTCTTTCTGGCTCGGCTCATTCAGGCGAGATAGATAACTGTTTTGCGCAAGGCCTGCGAGCTGTACTCGGCGCGCTATCGGGTCGCGTGCAGCCCGCTCGATAAAGGCTTGGTAAGCCTCACTTTCGCCTTGCGGATTGAATCAAGGTCAGGTCAGAAACCCAGCGCAGCCGCTTCCCCGAACGAATGATCCTGCAGTGCCGCCATAAAGTGCAGCGGCATTTTCTGTGGCGCCTCGATGGGGGGCAACTCGAAACTTCCCACCACCTGACCCTGAAGCGCACTCAGCCGTATCGACTCTTCTTCCTTTGCTTTTGCCATTCTCGCGTGGTTCGCTGCGATTTCACTAAGAGTTGACACGGTACATCTCCGTTTGCTGACCAAGCATTGATTGATTTGCCGCCGCGTCAGAATTACGTCGTTCTTGGCTGCTGAGACAGGCCAGTGCAAACCCTGAGCCAGGCATGGCCGCCTATCGAGCCCAATATTTAACAAGCGACGAATGGTGGGTCTACTAGCCAAAACCGCCGAGATAGACGCTCAACAATGCCGGGCAACATGACCACCATGCCTCAACGATAAGTCACTGATAATACAAACTGACCCCTTCGAACCATTGTTTTTCCGGGCACCCCGGCATTCTGGATGCCAACATCGATTACTCTGAATCGATTCCATAGGCTGCCGGTGCGGGTGTCGCTTTTTTAAACACGACGACCACGGCAATGCCGATCAGGCTGGTGGCGAAGGCCAGCAGCAAAATCACCTGTTGTGTGCCGATGGGTGCGGCCAACACTGCGACCAGCAGGCCTGCCAACGGTTGGGACAGGTTGTTGAGCAGCGTAATGACACCTACCGTCTTGCCGAAATCCTGGGGCGGAATGATTTGTTGGCGGATGCTGCGCATGTACACGTTGAACATCTTGTCGAAGCCGACGACCAGCAGGAGGCCGACCACATAGCCCCATGCGTGGGGGCTGAACGCCGTGATGAACGCACCAGCGACAATCAACGTGTACGACAGGATTCCCAGCAATTTCATGGGCAGCGTGACCCGCGCCAGGAAAAACAGAATGACGATGGTGGTCACGGCACCGGCTGCCTGCACGCCGGCGTAATAATCCTTACCGGCGCCGTATTGGCCGATGACCATGGCCGCCGAAGTGGCGAGGGTGACACCAATGATCAAGTTGACGCCCACTGCCAGACTGATGACCTTCTTCAGTTCCGCCAGGTTACGGATATGGCCGAAAGCGATGCGCAACGGGTTGAGCCAGAGATCGCGATGTTGCTCGAACGTTTCCAGGGTGACCGAACTGGTGCGCTGCCAGTACAGCATCGTCAGGTCCGCCAATAGGAACAGCCCGGCAATCGCCAATACCACCCAGTGCCACGCCCACACCTCGAGCATCAGCGCGGCGATCAGTGGGCCCAGTACCAATCCGGTCTGATCGGCAATTTGCGAGTAAGACAGGGTCTTGGTGTAGGTGTAGTGCTTGAAGATGTAAGGCATCACCACTTCCCGGGCCATGATGCCCTGGGTGGTCAGTACGCCACACAGTGCCGAGAGGGCCACGATCCAGTAGATGCCTCCAAAGATCGTGTACAAGACCACCGCCGCGACACACGCCACGGCGCGATAGACCTGGCTGATGTGCAGGATACGGATGGGCGAGAACTTGTCGCACAGCGCGCCGCAGATCGGGAACGACAAGTAGCGCGGCAAGGATTCGACGAAGAAGGCCAGGCCCGCCCAGGACACGCTGTTGGTGGTCTGGAACACAATCAGCGGGACGATGAACAGCAGTATCTGGTCGGCCAGCCGGGAGAGAAACATTGAGGTGAAAAAGGCCAGGTAATCCTTGCGCATAGTGTTCTCGTGTCGAGGAACGGGGAGCCGGTTGATGCTCAATAGGCAGAGCCGGACGCGTCATTGAGGTTGTGTCGCTCATCGCCCTTCAGAGGCGGATTGAAGACGCTGACCAGAATCAGATCCTGGTCTTTTCCACCACGCAGGTAATGGCGGTCATGCTGGTCAAGTACATAGATATCGCCGGGGCGAATCGGGTACACGTTGCCCTCCATGTCTTCGATTTCACCCTCACCGGCAATGCAATAGCAGGCCTCGAGGTGGTTGCGATAGTGCAGCAATGACTCTGTCCCGGCGCGCACCACGGTATGGCACACGGTGTAGCCCATGCCGTCTTTTTCAGTCAGCAACCGATGGCTGGTGCCGGCTCCCCACTCGACGAAGTGGGCGGTTTTTTCGATGTCGGATTTATTGCGAACAAACATGCCTGTCTCCTTGGTGGTGTTACGGCGTGATCAGTGCATGGGGGCAGGCCGGCGCATCGAGGACAAAGTCGGCGTAGCCCAACATGGCACTGTCCCAATGGACGTCACGGTGTGCCACCATGGCCTGTAGGTCGCGCCATTGATGGTGAAGCGTGTTATCGCGGGTCATGGATGAGGCGCCCGCATGTTCGACCAGGCGCTGGATGGCTTGAAGACAAAGCCGCGCCACGTAGCTGCGATCACGCTTGAGCCGCAGCAGTTCGTCCATGGACAGCGACCGTCGTGTCTGACCGGATTCATGCAGCATGGACACCAGCGTCGTGTACAAGGCCGTCGCCGCGGACAGTTGCGCGGCGCTATGGGCCAGCCGTTCCCTGGCCGGTGCCGGGATTTTCTGCTGTCTCAGCGATTCGATATAACTGGCATAGGCCCCTTCGGCACAGCCCAGCACGGGCCCGAGAAGGGACGTGGTGATAAAAGGCACGATCGGTACGCTGTACAAGTAGTCGCCGGGTAATTCGCTTGTCCGGTGCGCGAAAATGTCTTCCAGGCGGAAGACCTGTTCGGCGGGCACCAGGACATCGCGTAGCAACACATCGTGCGAACCCGTGGCCGCCATGCCGCAGGTGTCCCACGTATCCAGTATTTCCACGTCGCGGGTCGACACCACCACCAGCATCCGTTCTGAACCGGGCGTGCCGTCGTGATCGGTCACGGGCGCATTGAGCAATAACCAAGTGGCTTGTTCGATACCCGAGCTGAAGCGCCAGGTGCCGTTGACTCTAGTACCGTCCGCGTCCGGCAATAACCGACTGTGGGGACCGACCGATGCGGAAGCAAATAGCTGCGGCCGACCATTCGCGAACAACCGGTGCTGGCATGCCCGGCTCAGGCGGCCCGCAATGGCAGCATGCCCCCCCACCAGGCTGATCATCCAGGCCGTCGAGGCGCACGCGCGGGCGGCCAGTCGGGAGGCTTCCATCAGCACGGGCCAGCCGGGCGTGTCCAAGGGCTCACGGCGAGGGGAGACCAGTTCAAGCAACCCATCGTCGAATAACTCGTCGAATGTCGCCTGGCTCAATGTTCGGTTCTGCTCGGCATCGGCCGCGCGCTGCTGCCAGCCTGCCAGGCGCTGTCGAACCCGCTCTACTGGCGTTGGTCGGATCGCCCCGTCGAGGCTGTGCCTGTCATTCTCAAGCATCGGCGCGTTCCTCTACGTGCGACCGCGGGGCGCAATTCACATAGCCTATGGCGCGAGCCTCGAAGCAAAACCCTTCAGGTTGGTGGCTCGGGCCCAGCACGTTGAGGAATTGCTCGAGTCGGGCCCCATCGTCCGTGGCAACGAACTCATAGAAATTCGTACTGTTCCACAGCAGGTAGACGTGTTTGAAATGACTGGATAGCGCTTCGACGAGCTCGTGCATCAGCACTTGGCCGTTTTGCATTTGCTCCAGCATCTGTTGGCGTTTCCAGTCGATCTCTTCTTGAGTGAAATAACGCGTCTTGAAGCAGTTGTCTTTCATCCGCTCACGCTCCAGGTACTGCCCGACATCCTCGTGGTTGAGCTTTTCAAGAAAAAACACCAAAGCGCCGGGTTTCAGCAATGGCTTGATGTGATTGACCTGGGCTTTGCGGTCGCGGGTATAAAACTGGAAGGCCGCGGTTTCATAGACGTAGTCAAACCCTTCCTTGAATCGCCCGTAAGGCTCTTCAGTGAACAGTCGGGATTGCAGGGTCAGGAACGACTGGGAATAGAACAGGGAACGCGTCGGGTCGGCATGCCGGTCGAAGTGAGATTGGTTGGCTTTGTTGGGTGAGGTGGTGAAGGTGTTGATCAAGCCCCGGGAATGCGCGGCGAGTGCGCGCCCATTGCTGCCGTCAAAGGCATCAATCTCGAAAAAACTGAAGGGGCGGGGCTCAGTGGCCTGCCGGGCTAGTGAGAGCCGCGTGAGGGCGACGCCGACTCTCGCCATCTCTTCCAGGATGTACGGAACGCTCGCCAGGAAATGCAGGAACAGAGGGCCGGCGTCCGCCACCAGTTGGTCGTGGTAGGCCACGACATCGGTATCGGCCATGGTGTGCCGCAGATGGCTGGTCAACGACTGCGCCGGAACCTGGGTCGCACCCGTGGCCAGGCGATGGAAGTGATCGGCCAGATGCAGCATCGAGCTGCTTTTCAAGTCTTCGTCCGGGCTGAAAGAAATCGCCGACTGTGTAACGTCCATTTTTATCGCTCCCTGATATCAGATCAGTCCATTGGCGGTGATCTTTCCCGAGTCGGTTTTCGGCAACGCATCCATGAATACGTACTGGGTTGGCACCATGTGCCAGTCCAGCGATGCCTGGCAGTGCTCCAACAGCATCTGCTCTGTTGTGTCCTGGCAATCAGCTTCCAGTACGACGCAAGCCTTGGGGACGAACCCGGCGGACTCGTCGGCGACGGGGACCACCACAACCTGTGCGACCGAGGGGTGGGACGCCAGGCATTGTTCGATTTCCCGGGGGTTCACTTTCCAGAGGTTGCGGGCAAACAGGTCGTCTTTCCGGCAAACGTAGTACAGATAACCTTGCGCGTCCCTCCGGAAGAAGTCGCCGGTCCGGTAATACCTGTCCCGGCCGAAACAGTCGTATTTGAATGCCTTGTCCGTCTCTTCAGGCATCTTCCAATATTCCAGCATCAAATAGTCGCTGCTCACTAGAAGTTCGCCGACCACTTCCGGTTGTGTAATCGGCTCATCATGTTCGTTAACGATCACGGCATACAAGCCTTTAAGCGGTTTGCCTACCGAGCCGGGGTACCGTGCAATATCGGCGGGCGGCAGATAACTGACTCGCTTGCATTCGGTAAGACCGTAGTTGGAAAAGATGTCGACGTTGGGAAGTGCCTGTCTTATTTGTTGAATGTGCCGTGGGTAAAGCGGTTGGCCACTGCTGGAGATATAACGAAGTGAGGGTAATTGCCGTTGCCAATGTTCGCCCATGCTTGCCAGCAGGAAAAATACCGGTGGGAAGACATGCAGGCCGGTCACCTGTTCCCGTCTGATCACTTCGAGCACGTCGTCCGCACAGTGCGCGGGTTGGCTCTCGATCACCGCAGTGCCGCCAAAGAACAACGGCATCATGATGTTGTAGACGCCGTAGTCGGAAGCCAGGGTTGAATAACTGAGGATGACATCGTTGGCGGTATTGCCCAGGTAATCGATCACGCTGGTGGCTGCCGCGATCATGATGGGGTGGTTGACCACCACGCCCTTGGGGTTGAAGGTGGATCCGGAGGTATAGAAGATCGAGGTTGGCAGGCGCTCGTTGATAATGGGAAGCGGTTGTTCCAGGTCTTCTGGAGTCAATGTTTCCAGGGCTCTCTCGAGGCTGGATGCGTCCGCCGGGAGGATCTGGCTCGCACCAAACACGAGGATTGTGTCCAGGTTCGCCGCCGAGGCCAGCGCCCCTGAATCCTCATGGCGATCAGTGAGCAATACCCGGGCATCGGTGTGCTCCAGTTGATACAGCAGTTTGCTGCGGTTGTAGGTGGGGTGCGTCGCGGCAGTGATTGCGCCTATTTTCAACACGCCCAGAAAAGCCGCGATCAGGTCCGCGCTGATCCGCGAGTACAGGGCCACACGGTCGCCGCGCTTGACGCCGTACTTGATCAACACGGCGGCGATCAATGTGGCGCGCTTTTCCAAGGCGTCATACCGGGTATGGACACCGTCGATCACCAGTGCTGATTTGGCAGGCGTACGGCAGGCGTTGTTCTCAAAAAAATGATGAAAAAGAGGCATCAGCGATCCCTTGCAATAATTGCCTGATATTTCAATTGAATCGATGGTTCACCGGGGCGGCGATACGCATAGGCGAGAACAGATATATACCTGTGCGATCGAGAAGAGAATGTAGAGGCGATAGGCATTGGGATGCCGAGAGGCGGCATACGCGTGATCTCCTTATTATTTTTATTGCCATCCATGATCAAGCTATAGCTTGAAGTTGGCCTGATAGTTCCATTCAGAAGTTTGACTGTCAAGCGTGTCGGGCCGTTCTGGCGCAAGGATTTTGTCACGGTATCGTGACAGTATTATAAGTCTGTAAAGGTGTGGGAAATTGCCTAAATACAAACCTTCAACCTAAGTAGGAATATACTTGAAGCCCTGCAGGCCCGAGCATTGATGGAAAGTGAGTGTTGCCTCGGTGCGTGAGCCTTGTACCCGTGGTTGCGGCTGCACGAACCCATGACCGTGCTGATCGTCTACATTGACAGGGGGGATATCCCTTTTCTTGAGGGCACTACCATGTTCAGATCACGCTCGTTGATTGCAGCTTTTACCTGCCTCGCCCTGGTGGCGGGTTCCGAGGTTGTCGTAGCGGACCCGGGCAACGGCAAGGGCAACGCCCAATTCGATCAAGGCCCGGGTCAAGGGCACGGAGGTAAAGGCGGGCAAGGCAACAAGGGCGGACAAGGAAACCCCGGTAACAAGGGCAATCAGGGCGGCAAGGGAAACCAGGGTGGCGGCGATTGGCATAACGGCCCGAGCCTCGACCGTGGCGGCATCCTGGGTGTGATTGGCGGTTATCGCGATTATTGGAGCCCCGGCCCAGCGTTGCCGCCGGGAATTCAGAAAAACCTGGCACGGGGCAAGCCGTTGCCGCCCGGCATCGCGAAGAAGCTTGATGGCCGGCTGCTGGGGCGGTTGCCGCACTATGACGGTTATGAATGGCAGCAGGTCGGCACGGACCTGATCCTGGTGGCGATCGCCAGCGGCATCATCTATGAAGTGCTCAACGGTGCGTTCGACTAATTCGGAGTAATGCCAGTCAGTTAAGCGAAACGCCTGTGGAAGCGAGCTGGCTCGCGAAAGCGGCCGGTCATTCAACATTGAGGTTGGCTGACTCGACGCCTTCGCGAGCAAGCTCGCTCCCACATTTTTTCCGGGTTGTTCTCAGGTGCCGTGTTCACCAGAGATCCCCTGTGGGAGCGAGCTTGCTCGCGAAAGCGGTCGGTCATTCAACATTGATGTTGGCTGACTCGACGCCTTCGCGAGCCAGCTCGCTCCCACATTTTTTCCGGGTTGTTCTCAGGTGCCGTGTTCACCAGAGATCCCCTGTGGGAGCGAGCTGGCTCGCGAAAGCGGTCGGTCATTCAACATTGAGGTTGGCTGACCCGACGCCTTCGCGAGCAAGCTCGCTCCCACATTTTCCTCCGGTGTCAGGATCAGCTTTCCAGTTGCCGCAGGCGTTTGTACAGCGTATTGCGGCTGACTCCCAGCCGTCGCGCCAGGTGCGAAATGTTCCCGCCCACTGCTTGCAACTGACGGTTGAGGTCCTCGGCGTCGTTCAGGTCCACCGCCAGCGGCTCGGGTGTTTCCATCGGTTCCATTTCCAGGTCGACAAAGAAGTCGTCGGGCAGGTGTTCCGGGCGGATCGGCTGTTCCTCGGCCATCGCCAGCGCCACTTGCAGCACGCTACTGACCTGGCGCAGGTTGCCCGGCCACGGATGGCGTTCGAACAGGTCCAGCACTTCGCGGCTCAGGCCGGCCCACTGGGTCGGTTCGCGATGGTGTTCCCAGAGGCGTTTGAACAGGGCCTGTTTGTCGCTGCGTTCGCGCAGCGGTGGCAGTTCCAGGGTCAGGCCGCCGATGCGGTAGTACAGGTCTTCGCGAAACCGGCCCAGTTGCACCTGTTCGCGCAGCGAGCGGTTAGTGGCGGAGATGATGCGGATGTCCACCGGGAACAGCTCGGCGCTGCCCACCGGTTGCACGCAACGTTCCTGCAACACCCGCAGCAATCGGGCCTGGGTGGGCAGGGGCATGTCGCCGATCTCGTCGAGAAACAGCGTGCCACGGTCCGCCTTGCGGATCAGGCCGATGCTGCCCTTTTGGTTGGCGCCGGTGAAGGCGCCTTTTTCGTAACCGAACAGTTCCGATTCCACCAGCTCGGCGGGGATTGCCGCGCAGTTGACCGCGATGAAAGCCTGTTTACAGCGGGAACTGGCCTGGTGCAGGGCTTTGACGAAGACTTCCTTGCCGACGCCGGTCTCGCCGTGGATCAGCAGCGGGATGTCTTTTTCCAGCAAACGCTCGGCCTGGCGTACGGCTTTTTCCACGCGGCTGTCACCCAAGTGCAGCGTGTTGAGGCTGATAGCATTATTCGCCGGGGCAGGTGAGGGCGGTGTTTCGGTGAAAATCCGCGCCTTGATCGACACTTGGCTCGGACGCCGGAGCAAACACTGGAAACGATTATTTCCGGACGCTTGCAGGGCAAACGGCAGGCCGTCGGGTTGGTTCAACAGTTCCAGTAGCGAAACCTTGAACAGGCTTTCGATGCTGACCCGCGACAGGCTAAGGCCCAGCAGGTTGTCCGCCCGGCGGTTGGCGGAAAGTACTTGGCCACTCTCATCGAAGACCAGCAGGCCGGCCCACTGACTGTCGAGGTTGTTCAATCCGGTGTTGAAGGTCAGTTGGAAATGTTCACCGCGAAACAGGTTGAGGATCAGCCGATTCTCCACGGTCTGGCTCATCATCTTGACCATGCCCAGGGTGTGGGACGGCGGCAGGTAGCTGTCGCTGGAGACGTCCAGCACCGCGATGACCTTGCGCTCGGCATCGAAGATCGGCGCCGCAGAGCCGGTCATGAAACGGTTGGCCTTGAGGAAATGTTCATCGTGTTCGATGTGCACCGCCTGTTCACAAGCCAGCGCAGTGCCGATGGCGTTGGTGCCCGTGCTGCGTTCCATCCAGCTCGCCCCGGCGCTGAAGCCGTGGGCCAGTCGCGGTTCGATGAAGCGCTGGGTGCCCCAGGAGGTCAGCACCTGGCCCTGGTTGTCGGCGAGCATGATCAGGCAGTTGGAATTGCTCAGGATGTTTTCGTAATACGGCAAGACTTCCTGGTGGGTGGTCTGCACCAATGAATGCTGGCTTTCCAGCAACTGGGCGACGCCGTCGGCGGGCAACTGGTCAAATGAAGGCACGCTCTGATGGCTCAGGCCAAAGGCGCGGCAGCGGGACCAGGAAGCCTGGATGATGGCCTCGTGGGACAAGGCTGGAGCAGGTGCGGCCATGGGGCACTCTCGCAGGTGCTGTTTTTATTGTTGTGTCCAGTCTCGCACAGACTCCTTGTGCTGGGGCAGGCCTGAATACCACTTAATACACACAGAACGGGTGGGAGCGGGCTTGCTCGCGAATGCGGTGTGTCAGTGAACATCAATGCTGCTGATCCACTGCATTCGCGAGCAAGCCCGCTCCCACAAAGTCATCATCAGGCTGCCGAAAACGTTCATTCAGTGTTGTTCAAAATTGTTCATTGTCAACCTGTTCATTGTTCAGTTGTTCATTCGCGGCTGTTCACTTCTGTTCATCAATGAACCCATTTTTCCCTTCATAAAAAGTAAAAACAAAGCAGATCAATAGCTTGTAATTTCTGGCACGCCTTTCGCTTTCTAGCTCGGGTCGCTTGACTCCAAATAATAAAAAGGCCGAGCCATGTCATTAAAGCTTGAGCACATCTGTCGCACCGTCGAAGGCCAGACCTGGATCGACGATGCCAATCTGAGTTTCGAACCCGGATCCTTCAACGTCCTGTTGGGCCGCACCCTGTCCGGCAAGACCAGCCTCATGCGGCTGATGGCCGGACTGGACAAGCCCGACAGCGGCCGCATCCTGATGAACGGCGTCGATGTCACCAACCGCCCGGTGCGGTTGCGCAATGTGTCGATGGTTTATCAGCAGTTCATCAACTACCCGACCATGACCGTTTTCGAAAACATCGCCTCGCCACTGCGCCAGGCCGGTGTGTCCGACGAGGTGATCCAGAGCAAGGTGCTGGAAACCGCCCGGATGCTGCGGATCGAGAAATTCCTCAAGCGTCATCCATTGGAATTGTCCGGCGGCCAGCAGCAACGCACGGCCATGGCCCGGGCCCTGGTCAAGGATGCCGAACTGATCCTGTTCGACGAGCCGCTGGTGAACCTGGACTACAAGCTGCGCGAAGAACTGCGCCAGGAAATGCGCGAGCTGTTCCAGGCCCGCCACACCATTGCCGTGTACGCCACCACCGAGCCCAACGAGGCCTTGGCTTTGGGCGGTACGACCACGATTCTTCACGAAGGCCGAGTGATCCAGAGCGGCAAGTCGTCCTCGGTGTATCACCAGCCGCAAACCGTGCTGGCCGCCGAGCTGTTTTCCGAGCCGCCGATCAACCTCATGCCGGGGCGCATTGCCGGCAATGAAGTGAGCTTCGCCAATTTCGTGCACTTCCCTCTCAACGTCGATTTGCGTCCGGTGGGCGAGGGTGAGTTCCGCTTTGGTGTGCGTCCCAGTCATATCTCGCTGGTGCCGAGCAACGACGACGACCTCGAACTGGCGGTGACCGTCGAAGTGGCCGAGATCAGCGGTTCGGAGACGTTCCTGCACGTGCGCAACGAGCATTTCCTGTTGGTGCTGCATTTGCCCGGGGTGCATGAGTACGACGTGGACGCGCCGATTCGCATCTACATTCCGACTCACAAACTGTTTGTCTTCGATGCCCAAGGCAAGCTGGTCCAGGCCCCGGGCCTGCGTATTGCGAGGGTTGCCTGATGGCCGAAATACGTTTGCAGAACCTTGCCCACAGCTACACCAGCACCCCGGCGGGCCCTGAGGATTACGCGATTCGCGAGATGAACCACATCTGGGAACAGGGCGGCGCCTATGCGTTGCTCGGGCCTTCGGGCTGCGGCAAATCCACCTTGCTCAATATCATTTCCGGACTGCTCAGCCCTTCCGAAGGGCAGGTGATGTTCGACAGCAAAGTGGTCAACGAGCTGACCCCGGAGCGGCGCAACATCGCCCAGGTGTTCCAGTTCCCGGTGGTCTACGACACCATGACGGTGTTCGATAACCTGGCATTTCCACTGCGCAACCAGGGCATGGCCGAGGCCAGGATTCACACCAAGGTGCAGGAAATCGCCGAGGTCCTCGACCTGCAGAATTTGCTGGATAAAAAAGCCCGCAACCTCACCGCCGATGAAAAACAGAAAGTTTCCATGGGCCGTGGGCTGGTGCGCGACGACGTGTCGGCGATCCTCTTCGATGAACCGCTGACGGTGATCGACCCGCACTTGAAATGGAAACTGCGGCGCAAGCTCAAGCAGATCCACGAGCAGTTCAACATCACCATGGTCTACGTCACCCACGACCAGTTGGAGGCCTCCACCTTCGCCGACAAAATTGCGGTGATGTACGGCGGCCAGATCGTGCAGTTCGGTACGCCGCGGGATCTGTTCGAGCGCCCGAGCCACACCTTTGTCGGCTATTTCATCGGCAGTCCGGGCATGAACCTGATCGAGGTCACCGCGCAACCCGGTGGCGTCGGCTTCGCCTCGACTCACTTGCCGCTGTCCGACAGCCTGCTGCGACGCGTCGCCGAAGCCGAAGGCAAAAGCCTGAAGGTCGGCATTCGTCCGGAGTTCGTCCATGTCTGGGATGGCCCCTACGACGACGCGTTGCGCGCCGATGTTGTCCACGTCGAAGACCTGGGCACCTACAAGATCCTGACCCTCAACCTCGACGGCGCACCGCTGAAGGTCCGCCTGGCCGAAGACAAGCCGGTGCCCGAAGGCACTGCGTACATCAGTTTTCCGGCGCAATGGCTGATGGTCTACGCCGATGAATACCTGCTGGAACCGTTGAGCGAGGTACAGCCATGAATAAGGTGCAGAACAACAAGGCCTGGTGGCTGGTGTTGCCGGTGTTCCTGCTGGTGGCCTTCAGCGCCGTGATCCCGATGATGACCGTCGTCAACTATTCGGTGCAGGACATCTTCGATCAGTCCAGCCGTTATTTCGTCGGCGCCGACTGGTACAAACAGGTGCTGCTTGACCCACGCTTGCACGATTCTCTGTTGCGCCAGTTCATCTACTCGGCGTGCGTGTTGCTGATCGAGATTCCCCTGGGTATCGCCATCGCCCTGACCATGCCGACCAAGGGCAAATGGTCGCCGCTGGTGCTGATCATCCTCGCCATCCCACTGCTGATTCCGTGGAACGTGGTGGGCACCATCTGGCAGATTTTCGGTCGCGCCGACATCGGGCTGCTGGGCTCTACGCTTAATGGCCTGGGCATTAACTACAACTATGCGGCCAACACCATGGACGCCTGGGTCACCGTGTTGGTGATGGACGTATGGCACTGGACTTCACTGGTGGCGCTGCTGTGCTATTCAGGGCTGCGGGCGATTCCGGATGTCTACTATCAAGCGGCGCGGATCGACCGGGCGTCCAGCTGGGCGGTGTTCCGTCACATCCAGTTGCCGAAGATGAAAAGCGTGCTGTTGATCGCCGTGATGCTGCGCTTCATGGACAGCTTCATGATCTACACCGAGCCGTTCGTGCTGACCGGCGGCGGGCCGGGCAACGCCACCACGTTCCTCAGCCAGACCCTGACGCAGATGGCCATCGGTCAATTCGACCTGGGTCCGGCGGCGGCGTTTTCCCTGGTCTACTTCCTGATCATTCTGTTGGTGTCGTGGCTGTTCTACACCGCCATGACGCACTCCGACGCCAACCGTTGAGGCCCGCACGATGAGCAAGAGAAAGCTGATTCCGCTGCTGATCTACATTCTGTTCCTGCTGGTGCCTATCTACTGGCTGCTGAACATGTCGTTCAAGAGCAACACCGAAATCCTCGGCAGCCTGACGCTGTGGCCGGCGGATTTTACCTTCCACAACTACAAGGTGATCTTCACGGACCCGAGCTGGTACACCGGGTATTTGAACTCGCTGTATTACGTGAGCCTGAACACGGTGATTTCCCTGGGCGTGGCGCTGCCGGCGGCCTATGCGTTTTCCCGCTACCGGTTCCTCGGCGACAAGCACTTGTTCTTCTGGCTGTTGACCAACCGCATGGCGCCACCGGCGGTGTTCCTGCTGCCGTTCTTCCAGCTGTATTCATCCATCGGCCTGTTCGATACCCATATCGCCGTGGCGTTGGCCCACTGTCTGTTCAACGTGCCGTTGGCGGTGTGGATCCTGGAAGGCTTCATGTCCGGGGTGCCGAAAGAAATTGACGAGACCGCCTACATTGACGGCTACAGTTTCCCCAAGTTCTTCGTGAAGATCTTCGTTCCGTTGATTGGCTCGGGCATCGGTGTCACAGCGTTTTTCTGCTTCATGTTCTCCTGGGTCGAGTTGTTGCTCGCCCGCACGCTCACCTCGGTGAATGCCAAGCCGATCGCGGCGGTCATGACCCGTACCGTGTCGGCGTCGGGTATCGATTGGGGGGTGCTGGCGGCGGCGGGGGTGTTGACCATTCTGCCGGGCATGCTGGTGATCTGGTTCGTTCGCAACCACGTGGCCAAGGGCTTTGCCCTGGGCCGGGTCTGAGGAGTCGATGATGGAATGGATGAACTGGACCGCCCCTACGGCGGCATTCTTCGGGGTCATTGCCTTGTTGCTGGCGGGCATGACCACTTGGGAGTTGCGTTCGCCGAGCATCCCTCGGCGGGGTTTCTTGCCGATTGTCACCACCCGTGGCGATCGGTTGTTTATCGGTCTTCTCGGTAGCGCCTACCTGCACCTGTTGGTGATCGGCGCTACCGACTGGAGCATCTGGATAGCGTTCGCGTTGTCCCTGGTGTGGCTGTTGGCAGTGATGCGGTGGGGCTAGTCGCGAAGGTTCGACGATCAGGCTCTTAAACCCAAACAGGAGGTCTCTATGTTCGATAAAAACAATAAGCTGCGACATAGCGTTTCATTGGCAGCCGTGCTGGCACTCAGCGGGCTGAGTGCTGCGGCCTGGGCCGACGCTTATGAAGACGCCGCTAAAAAATGGATTGGTAGTGAATTCAAGCCGTCGACCCTGACAGCCGAGCAACAACTCGAAGAACTGAAGTGGTTCATCAAGGCCGCCGAGCCGTTTCGTGGCATGAAGATCAACGTGGTGTCGGAGACCCTCACCACCCACGAGTACGAATCCAAAGTGTTGGCCAAGGCCTTCGCCGAGATCACCGGCATCCAGATCAACCACGACTTGCTGCAGGAAGGCGATGTGGTTGAGAAACTGCAAACCCAGATGCAGTCCGACAAGAACATCTATGACGGCTGGGTCAACGACTCGGACCTGATCGGTACGCACTTCCGCTACGGCAAGACCGAAGCGATCACCGACCTGATGGCCAACGAGGGCAAGGCCTACACCTCGCCAACCCTGGACCTGAAGGACTTCATCGGCACATCGTTCACCACCGCGCCGGACGGCAAGCTCTATCAACTGCCCGACCAACAATTCGCCAACCTGTACTGGTTCCGTGCGGACTGGTTCGAGCGCGCGGACCTGAAAGCCAAGTTCAAGGAAAAATACGGCTACGAGCTGGGTGTACCGGTGAACTGGTCGGCCTATGAAGACATCGCCAAGTTCTTCTCCGAAGACGTCAAGGAGATCGATGGCAAGCGCGTCTACGGCCACATGGACTACGGCAAGAAAGACCCGTCCCTGGGCTGGCGCTTCACCGATGCCTGGTTCTCCATGGCCGGTGGCGGCGACAAGGGCCTGCCTAACGGTTTGCCGGTGGACGAGTGGGGCATTCGCGTCGAAGACTGCCATCCGGTCGGCTCCAGCGTCACCCGTGGCGGCGACACCAACGGCCCAGCGGCGGTGTTCGCCACCACCAAATACGTGGACTGGCTGAAGAAATACGCGCCACCGGAAGCGGCGGGCATGACCTTCTCCGAATCCGGACCGGTGCCGGCCCAGGGCAACATCGCCCAGCAGATTTTCTGGTACACCGCCTTCACCGCCGACATGACCAAGCCGGGCCTGCCGGTGGTGAACGCCGACGGCACGCCGAAATGGCGCATGGCACCTTCGCCACGCGGCCCATACTGGGAACAGGGCATGAAGCTGGGGTATCAGGACGTGGGTTCGTGGACGTTCATGAAGTCCACGCCTGAGAAACAGAAACTCGCGGCCTGGCTGTATGCGCAGTTCGTGACCTCGAAAACCGTGTCGCTGAAGAAAACCATCGTCGGCCTGACGCCGATTCGTGAGTCGGACATCAACTCCCAGGCGATGACCGACCTGGCACCGAAACTCGGTGGCCTGGTGGAGTTCTACCGCAGCCCGGCCCGTGTGCAATGGACCCCGACCGGGACCAACGTGCCGGACTATCCACGCTTGGCGCAACTGTGGTGGAGCCACATCGCCGAAGCGGCCAGCGGTGAGAAGACCCCGCAACAGGCCCTCGACGGCTTGGCCAAGGACCAGGACGCAATCATGACCCGCCTGGAACGCTCCAAGGCCCAGGCCACCTGCGCCCCGAAAATGAACCCCGAGCGCGACGCGCAATACTGGTTCGATCAACCGGGCGCACCGAAGCCGAAACTGGCGAACGAGAAGCCTAAAGGCGAAACCGTAAGCTACGCCGAACTGCTGAAATCCTGGGAGGCGGCCCGAAAGTAAAACGCCATCCGCAATGAATGAACGGCACCGTAAGGTGCCGTTTTTTTTCGGTGCGCAGAATCTAAAGCGACCCCACATCAACGGTGGGAGCGGGCTTGCTCGCGAAGGCGCCATAACATTCTAAATCAATGCAAACTGACCCACCGCTTTCGCGAGCAAGCCCGCTCCCACAAAGAATTTGTGGTGCGCCCATTACCTGCAAACACCCCACAGGATCTCCAAGGGTTTGAGTATTAGCCGGGCTTGGCGGAGCTTGGCTGGGCGCGTCCGGCGACGGGTGTTGGGGCCGGTTTCATCAGGGCGTCGAGTGCCTGCCGGTAGGTTCGGCCCGCCAGGCTCATGCTGTTGTTGTGGGTGGCGCCGGGCACCAGCAGCAGGCGCTTGGGTTCCTTGGCGGCGTTGAACAGTTGTTCGCTGAAGCGCGGCGGGACGTAGCGATCGGCGGCGCCATGGACGATCAACAGCGGCATATTGATTTCGTGGATTTTGTCGATCGAGTCGAATTTCTGCGACAGCAACCAGCGTACTGGCAGGGAGGTGTCCGCCATAGCGGTGGCGACGTCACCCAGCGAGGTGAACGTCGATTCGATGATCAGCCCCCGCACCGGCACGACGCTGCCGCTTTTCGCAGCCTTCTGGCCGAGTTCCGCAGCGAGGTCCACGGCCACTGCGCCGCCCAGGGAATGGCCGTAGATCAGCCGCAGGGCCGGGTCCGGTTGCAGCGCTTCAAGGCGCTCCCAGGCGATCCGTGCATCTTCATAAACGCTGGCTTCCGACGGCAAGTCGCCATGGCTTTTACCGAAGCCACGGTAATCGATGGCCAGCACCGAAAACCCCAGGGCCCGCAACTGCTCGATACGGAACAATTGGCCGGTCAGGTTCCAGCGCACGCCATGCAAGTACAGGATTGCTGGCGCGTTCTTGCGTTCGGCCGGCCACCACCAGCCGTGGATGTTTTCTCCAGCCTTGAAACGCTTGGGCTTGAGATCGAATTCCTGCAAGCCAGTTGGCAAGCCACTGAACCAGGTCGCCGTCCCCGGCTCGATGCGAAAGACCAGCTCTCGCTCCTTGTGCTGCAACACACTGCAGCCCACCGGCAGCCCGACCACCAGCAAGGCCATGCACAGTGACGCCAGCCAACGCCGGCGCAGGCGAGAGAGCAAAGGTAAAAGCATCGACATGATTCGCTACGTGAGACAAAGGATGCCTTTTAGCAGAATTCCTTCGCGCGATGGAGGGATTTCGGACGGTTCACATCAGGCTCCCTAAGCCCTGGACAGACGCCCGGCATTCCAATCGAACTTAGCCCACCCACCCCACTCGAAAATTCATGACCCATGAACATCGAGGAGCACGCCATGACAACCCAGCAAACCAATGGACAAGCGCGGCCTGGCGAGGGCGCAGGGGCCGTGCCAGCGAAGGACGCAAACGGCGAGCCGGTCGAGGTCGTGAAACGGGATATAGAGGACCCCAACCAGGCCACCGACAACGTGGACAAGGCGGTCACGCCCACCTCCATCAGGAGTCGGGAACAAGATGCCGAAAAGTTGCAAGACAAGGTTTCAGAGGTGGAAAAGAAACTCGATCGTTGAAGCGTGGCTGTGCGCCAAAGGCACGATCAATGGATATCCCAATACTCAGCCAACGCCATGATCTGCACCGCGGCGCCATAAGCCACCATCGGCACACCCGCCAGGCGCTTTTGCAGCACGAGGGTCAGTGAGTCCCCCGGAAGCAGGCTGGCGTCGCCAAAATCCCCGTCCAGTTGCAGCGGATGGACGATGACCTCCAGCGAACCTAGGCGCGGCGGCGCGGCGTGGTGCAGGTCGGCAGGCGTGCAGACGTAGTCGGCTGTCGCGCCGCACAGGCTGCGCATGCGGCGGTTGAGCAGGGTCTTGAAGATGCGTTTGCGCAGGTTCAGGTTTGCCCCGAGGTTGCGCGCCAGCCGCATGGGCACGCCTTGCCGGGCGGCGAAGCGCGCCACTACTTCCCCGATGGGCCAAATGTTGTGCACGTGTTGGTGGGAGTCGAGGTGGCTGGGACGCAGGCCATGGTCCAGGCAATGCTGCCATTGGGCCTGGAGTTCTTCTTCCACGGCGGCAAGGTCCTTCGAACCGAGGCGCAGGCAGTAACGGGACAGGTTCAGGTCGAATTCGCCGTTGGGGTTGCAGAACGCAGGCCGCGAAGTGATCGCCTGGCTCAGCGGCGAGCCATAACTGAGGTTGAAGTGCAAGCCGATACGCCCGTCGAGCAGTGGTTGGCGCGCCAGTTCACAAGCCTGCTCGAAACCCGGCATGTTGGCCATGGCCGTGGCGGAACTGATCACGCCTGCCTCGAAGGCCCGCAAGACAAGGGCGTTTTCGCTGTCGGTAAGGCCGAAGTCGTCAGCGTTGACGATCACTTGGCGAGGCATCTTTGTTCTCCTGTTTTTGGATCAAGGACGATGCCGTCGTCTCGTTTTTTTTGGCCCGGCGCCTGCCGACCCACGGCTTCAGGCTCTTCCATAGCCGTAAGGCGAACCCCAGGAGCAGGCCGTCGAGCTGCCAGGAGTAGAAGCTCCAGCGCCAGTGCTCCAGTTGTCCGGTCATGCGTTCATGCAGTTGGTGGCTGGAGTTTTCAAGGCTGACCCGTGACGCATCGATCCACCGCCAGTTTTCGTCCAGGCCCCAGCGAATCCACTCTTCGAGCAATACCCGGCCACTGCCCAGGTCCGCGTGCTGCGGCAAGAATGCCAGGTTGTAGTCGTACAATCGGCCTTGGTCCAGCAGGCCCAGGCGATAGCTGATGCATTCGCCGTTCAGCTCCAGCGTCACCACCCGCACCAGCCCTTGGGCAGCGAGGGCGGTGAAGGCGTGGGTCATCCATTGCCGGCGAATGGGGGTGGCGAAGATGCCGACACCTTCCTCACCTTTCCAGCTGGCGTCCTCGACATCGGCCAGGGCGCGCAACAATTGCCCCATGCTGATGGCGTCTGGCGTTATCCGGCGGATCTGTGCACCACACGCAGCGATTCGCTTGCGTGCTCGACGCAGCTTGTAGCGTGGATCGCCAGAGATCTCCTGATGGTCGCTGTCGCTGATCAGGTGCACCGGCACCCGGCAACTGAGTCGCCGCTCTCCGGTGGAACTCAGCGCCATCCAGGCGCTGAGGACGCTTTGCTCACCGACCGGCTCGATCACTTCATTCAATTGCAGTAATGCGTGAGGCAAGTGTTGGCGGATCTGCATCAGCGCCTGGCCCATGCCTTCGGCGTCCAGGCGTGCCAGCAGAGCGATGCGATCGGCCATTGGAAAACCCAAGTGATGCAGCACCCGAAACCCCAGCCCGCCGATACGTTCGAGTCCCGATATCAGGGGCAGGCAAAGACACAAAGTCTGGTCCCGCCAGCCGAGCAGCACACGCAATTGCTGCTCGGGCAACAGGGCGAACTCCGCCGCTTGCAGCCAGGCCAGGGTGTTGAACGGCGTTGCGTCGGCCACCTGGGTTCGCAGCTGTTCATAAGCTGATACAGGAAAGTCCGCCGCACCCAGCGAGCGACACCATTGGAACCGGATCGCCATGGGCATCAAGTCGCCGAAGCCGAGGCAGCCGGCTGGGCCGGTTTACGGAAGGCATCCAGTGCCGTGTCGGTGTAAGACGTATTGCGCAGGAACTGCCAGCGACCGAACAAGCGGTACAGGTGCGTAATCTGCCCGCGTTCCTGGAAGCCCATGCGAATATGCATCTTGATCGCCTGGGTGTTTTGCAAATCGCAGACGTCGACCATTGTGTTGCAACCCTGGTCCGCCATGACCTTCCACACTTCCAGCTGCATGTCTGCCGATATTCTGGAACCCCAGTATTCACGGATCGCCTCGCCACCGAACTGAAAGTACTCGCCAGGCTTGATCGCAAAGTTGCAGTGATAGAAATGGCGATCGAAATAGTCCCGCGTACTGGCCCAGGCGAACCCCACGGTGTCGCCCTGATCATCCAGGTACATCAAGCCTGTGTAGCCTTCGGTCGCCAGCTCGCGCATGGTTTCGACACGGTCGCCGAAGTGTCGGGCAAAAGCATCGGCATTGCTGACCGTGATGTGCTCCAGGCGCATCGGGGGATAGGGCTTGAGGTTATGCGGCGGGAGCGGGGTCCGCACATCGTGCTCCAGCCACACCAGTCGGATGTGGGAAAACAGGTAGCGTCTGCATAGCTGCTTTAAAACGGTGTGCAGACCTTTTTTCTGGATGCGATCACACAATTTCTGCAGAGCGTTCATGGTGCCTCCTGACGGGTGGCAGGTTGGGGGGGAAGGGGAGCTGTCCAACCGAGGGCGAACACGGTTTCCCCTGGCAGGAGAAAACCGACCTGGCCGGCCTTGCAATCAAACGTAGCGCTTTGGCTGCGGTTGTCCGGGCCGAAATACAGCAGGGTCATGCCTGGTTGAGGGCAGGCCGTGCCGTCGAGGCTGACCTGATGGGCTCGTGTGCTTTTGTTCACACCCAGCAGACTGCGTTGCTTGCCGGTCGCCATGGCCAGTACATCGACTTCAAAAGCATCGTTGTCCAGGCGCAATACCTGATCGAGCCAGTGCTGTTGAATGAACTGCTGAGCCAGGCCCACGGGCTTGAGCTCGAAGTGCTGATCGTCCAGCACCCGCACCATGCCTTTGGGGTATTCAGGTTCGTCGGCGAGCATGAACCAGTTGAGCATGTCGAGCCATCCATCGGCGGAGGCGTTGATCGCCACCGATGTCCACCACAAGGCGGCGTAGTGGGTTTCCTGGTCGTAAGGGCTCAGGCTCGAGCCGCTGGACATGTTGGTCTGGTCCAACAGCAACGCCTTGCGGGGCCGGCCCTGGCGGTCCAATCCAACCAGGTTGGCGGCCTGCCGGACACTGTCGCGGTAGACCCGGGTCGCCAGCAGATCGCGGACCATCCATTCGTGCCAGGCCAGGGCGTCGATCTGGTCGTCGGACGTCGCGAGCAGGCGCCGTGCCCAGTCGATCCCGCGTTTGTCAGCCGCGTTGTCGACGAAGGGGCCGTTGGTGAACCGGGAGCTGGCGGGTATGGCGATGCGGACACCGGCGCGTGCGTTGGCGGGGTCGGCGCGGACCTGGGCAGCCATGCTCTGGAACAGTTGCTGGAAACTGGCGAAGTCCGGGTAGTTCAGGTTTGGCTCATCGGCAAAACTGAGGTAATGGAGGCCGTTGTTACCCGAAGCCCGGGTCGACATGAGCCAGGCTTGCAAGCCGCTGAGACTGGTCCGGTCGGCCTGCAGATCGGCGCGGCGTTGGCTGGCGGCCAGCAAGGTAATGTCTTGGCTGATGCCGAAGCGGTCCCGGTATAAGCGTCGAAAAGCATCTTCATGATTGGCCTTGGCCGCCATGACATCGACGAAGCTGTAGAGGGTGGCCGCCTGGGGTTTGAGCGCATCGAGCACTGGGTAGCTGGCGGGCGGCAATAACTCATAGGGCAGGTATATGCCCAGCTTGGGGGTCGTGCCGAGCGCCTCGGCATACAACGTCAGGTGGGTCTGCCCCGGATCCTGGCGCAGCGGTTGCAGGTGCGACGGGTCTTGGGCGAACAAGTTGGCGGTGCCGTCCAGCCAGAACGCGACCTTGCCGTTGCCTTGCAGACGCAGGCGCCAGATTTGGTCGACGTCCGCCACCGGGAGGGCCACCTGATCGAATTGCCAGTAGGCCCGGTATGGCTTGAGATTCACTTGCAACTGCTTTGTGTCGTCGACACGCCGGGCTTGCAGCGCATTTACGCCGCCGTGGAACTTGCCTGCCAGCACGGCCTGCTCGCCGGCTGCGACTTTGAAATACAACTCATCGCCATCGTGGGCCTCAGCACTGAAATGCACCTTGGCCGGGGCAAACAGGGCACGGGTACGCGGGTCGTGTTCAACGCTATAGCGCCGAAAACTGTAGCCGGGGATTTCCAGCCGATAACTGGCGGTACCCGGCAGCAGCGGCCATTGCTGTTCGCCACGGGTCTGGTCCGCCTTGACCAGGCGTTCACCCACCAAACGTCCCTGGCCGTTGAGCAAGTAAAGATGTTCGGTATTGGCCTCGGCCTGCCACGCGGGCACCCAGCGCACGGTTACGCTGTCTGGCCGGTCGGTTTGCAGGTACAGGCTGCCGTCGCGGATACCGGTCCATTGCATGGACGCGCCATGGGCCACGAACGCCAGGGCCCAAAGTCCCAAAAAGACTCCCAGTTTCCACCTGCCCCGCACCGGCCCTATCGCGAGCAAGCTCGCTCCCACAGTGGACCTAAGGTGGTAGCAGATATCGTGTCCGACACCGCCCCCCTGTGGGAGCGGGCTTGCTCGCGAAGACGGCGGTACATCCACCATCCTCGCAAGCAGACCCACCGCTTTCGCGAGCAAGCCCGCTCCCACAATGGATTGGGGGTGGTCGCAGATATTGCAATCCACACCAACCCCTGTGGGAGCGAGCTTGCTCGCGATGGCGGTTTGGTTGGCGACGGTGTTCAAGCGGATTTCCCCAACAGCATCTGGCGCATCGGCAGAAAATCGCTGGGCAGGATGATCAGCGTTTGCCACAGCGCCACGCCGCTGAGACGGCAATACATCACCAGCAGCCCCAAGGTCACGCCCAGGTAGGCAATAGAGGATGCCGCTGCGGCGCCGACGATGCCGTAGACGGGGATCAGAACCAGGTTCAGCCCCAGGTTCAACAGCGCCCCCCCGCCCATCAGCAGCGAAACAGTGCCAGGGCGGTCCTTGCCCAGCAGGTCCAGGCGCAGGATGCTCGCAAAGCACAACCCGAACACCCCTGGCAGCAGCGCCAGCAGGGCCGGGTACGCCGGTTGGTAGGCGACGCCGAACAAGGTGACGATCAGCCATTCGCCGACCAGTACCATGCTCAGGCAGGCGCCCAGCATGGCCGTGGAAGTCAGGCGCAAGGCCAGCGGGGTCAGGCGCTTCATGTCTGTGTCTTGCTGCAGCAGGCGTTTCATCAGTGGCGTGGTGACCGCTTCCGGCACGATATGCAGCAGTTCGGCCGCCGCGCTGGCCATGGCGTAGTGCCCCAACGCCGTGCTGCCCAGCAGTGCGCCGATGAACAGGTAATCCGAGCGCAGCATCAGTTGCTGGAACAACAGGTCCGGATGACTGCGGACACCGTAACGCAACAGTTCTTTCTGAAGGGTGCGATCCCACCGCAGCGTGAACGCATGATCTCGGCGCAACCACATCCAGCCCGCCAGTACTACCAGGCTCAGGCCCGCCAGCCAACTGATCAGCGCCGCCTCCAGGGCCGTGTCTTTCCACATCCAGAACAGCGCCACGAACAGCAACAGCGGGACCAGGGATTCCATCAGCCGCAAGGCGTTGAACGCGCCCACTCCGCCGGATGCGTTGTGCAGCGTCAGCAGGCCGCTCTTGAGCACCGCCAGCGGCACGGCCAACAACAGCAGCCAGGCCAGCAGTCCCAGTTGCGTAGTGACGTCCAGTTCGGCGCCGAACTCGCGTACCAGCGCCACCACCAGCAGGGTCAGCAACCCGGCAAGCAGACAACCGAAGACCAGCACGTGGCTGATCAAGAGGCTCATCGAGCGATGCTGCGCCGCCTGATAACCCACGGCGGAATTCAGGCCGCCACTGGTAATGGCGCTGATCAGGTCCGGCAGGGTGCTGAGCAGCGCCAAAAGTCCGCGTTCGCTGGGTCCCAGGATCCGTGCCACCAGCACGTTGCGCAACAGGCGCAAACCGATCATCGCCAGGCTCGTGCCCATGCTCAACGCCAAGAGCTTCAGATAACGTGCGCGGTTCATGAGCGGGCTCCTCGGCGAATGCGCCAGGCCAACAATTCAGGGTGACAGGCGTTGCGCTGGCTGACGCCGAAACGTGGCAGATTCAGAGGATCGCCGTCGTGGCGATACAGCCCTGCCTCGGTGCCCAGCGCGAACGAAAAACCGTGGGCCGCCACCTGCTCGCGCACTCGGGCGTCATTGTCACCGTTGGGGTAGCAATACACGGGCAAGGGCTGGGCGCAGCCATTTTCCAAGGCCGTCCAACTGCGTGTCAGCTCCTCATGCAGGCGCTGGTCATCCAGCCCGGTCAGGATGGCGTGGCTGGCGCCATGGGGGCCGAAGCGGACCAGGCCGGAATCTTCCAGCATGCGCACCTGGGGCCAGTCCAGCGCCTGGGGCTGGGAGCCTTGGGGACAGACTTCGGTGAGGTCGCTCAACGTTCTCGGATCGAGGGTCTTGAGGCTTTGCAGAAAGTGCAGCAGCGCCAGGCTGCGGCGCTCGTCATCGATGTCGTCGAGCAGCACCGGCAACGGCCGACCGACGTGCTGCAACTGCTCGATCAGCGAGTGCCGCGCCACCTGCCCATGGCTGCCCCAGAGGGTTTCGCCGATGCTTTCCCACCAGAAATGCTGGCGGCTGCCGACGAAATCGGTGGACAGGAAAATGCTCGCGGGCATCTGGTACTGGCGCAGCAGGGGAAAGGCGTTCATGGCGTTGTCGCGCCAACCGTCGTCGAAGGTCAGGGCCACTCGGGGACGGTTCGGAACGCTTTCAGAATCGGCCAGCAACAAGGTCATCAGGGGCACGCACTCAAAGTACCGTTGCAGCCAGATCAACAAGTGTTCGAACGCCTCGGGCCCCACGCACAACTCGTTGCGGTGGGGCAGTTCGGCGGCGCGGTCGTTGTTCAGCACACGGTGCAGCATCAGGATGACGCCGGCGCCACGCAAGGGATGGCGACCCAGGGACGTGTTCAGGTACAGCCAGCCGCCGGTGCGCTTGAAAACGTATTTGATCGACATCGGCCGTGCTCCTTAGCGATTCTGCTCGGGGTTCCATTGGCTGTAGCGCTGGCCGCGCAGAAACTGCCAGAGGCCGATGCTCATGCCCGCCAGCGTCACCAGCACGAACGCGGCCAGGCGAAACGGACGAGGCAGGCGGTGACCCGCGTCCATCAACCCGATCAGCGCCATGGCATAGCCGAGCAGTTGAGCGATCAGGCTCAGGCGATAAAACACCTGCTCGTTCCACAACCAGGCATTGCTCAGCAGTAACGGCAGCAACAAGACCGGGGCCAGGCGGCGGATCAGCTTGTGGCTGATCAGCCCGATCGCATAGAGCCCATGACGCAGCGGATTGAGCAGCTCACGACGCTGGGCAAGGCTTTGCAAGCCGCCGACGGTGACCCGCTGGCGACGGCGAAACTGCTTGTCGGCTTCATCCACGCCCTGGTCGGTCACTCGAGCCCGGGGGGCATAGACGATGGACTTGCCGGCCGCTGGCGCGCAGGTGCTGAGAAAAAAGTCATCGTTGACTTGCGCCGGTATCGGTTGGAATAACGCTCGGCGCAAGGCCAGCAAGGCGCCGTCTGCCGAGACCATGCAGCCGGTGCGGCTTTCGACCCGGCGCAGCCAACCTTCATAGTGCCGATACAGGCTGTCTCCCAGGCTCAGGCCCTTGCCCGGTACGGGGATTTCCATATGGCCGGCACAGGCGCCAACCTCAGGATCCGCCAGCGGTGCCAGCAAATGGCCGAGAGTGTCGGGGAACCACTGATTGTCGGCATCGGTGAACACCAGGATCGCGCCGTTGCTGTGGGCCACGCCGGTATTGAGGGCGGCCGCCTTGCCCTGGCGTGGCAGGTCGAAAACGCTGACGCGCGGGTCGATCACTTTGCGCGCGCAGGCCACCGTGTCATCCGTGGAACCGTCGCTGGCAAGGATGATTTGCAGCGAGCGTGCCGGGTAATCCTGGGCCAGCAGCGTGCGCAATTTCGCTTCGATGTGCCGGGCCTCGTTATGGGCGGCGATGATTATGCTGACGTCCATCGGCATTGCCTTGGTATAGCGCCTCACCGGAAACAGGGGGGTGAGCAAGGTCAACATCACGGGGTAGCCGAGGTAGGCGTACACCGGCAGCAAGAGGCAAGACCAGTAGAAAAATTCAGCCACGGGCAGGTCTCCTGACATTCCATTGAAAAATATTGAGTAGCAGTGCGGCGCCGGTGAGGTGCAGGCGCACCCCGTGCAAGGCCCATAACTGCAAGGTTAAATGCGGGTCGCGCTGGCTCTGGCGCAGGCTCAGGACCAAGGCCGGCAACGTGCTGATCAACAGCAGGATCAGGCCCAGGCGTGCCTGACCCTGGAGCAGGGCGACCAGCGCCAGGACGTCCAGCCCCCAGGCGCCAATCGACAGCGCGGGGAAGCGCAACAGGCGCAGGCTCGGCCCGTGGCTGCGCAGCAACTGCCAGTGGCTGCCTTGGCGCCACAGCTCCTTGCTCATCCACTCGCGCCAGCTGGCTTCGTAGCCCCAATGCAGGGCCACGCTTTCATTGACCAGCAGCAGTTGCGCGCCGGCTTGACGCAAACGCAGGGAAAAATCCTTGTCCTCGCCAGTGCGCAGGGTTTCGTCGAAGCCGCCGACCAGTTCGAACCACCTACGGCGCATCAGCAGGTTGGCGCTGGGCAGCCACGGCACCCGATGCAAGGGGCGCGAACCCGGACGTTGGCTGCGACGCTGCCAGGCGCGGGCGAACCATGGCGCTGGTAGGGGCGTGTCCAGGTCCAGGCCCAGCACATCGCCCTGGCAGCCTTCCATTTCGATCATCCGCTTGAACCCGTCGGCGGGCATTTCGATGTCGGCGTCGATGAACGCCAGCCATTCACCGCTGGCCACCGCGGCGCCACGGTTGCGCAGGGCGCCGATGTGCACGCCAGGTACGATCAGCACCCGCGCGCCCAGCTCGTTGGCGATGCGCGGGCCGTGGTCGTCCGAGCCGTTGTCCACCACGATCAACTCGCAGTCCAGGCGCGCCTGGCGAGCGGCTTGCTGCAACGCCCGCAGCGTGCGGCCGATGTGCCGGGCCTCGTTGAACATCGGGATGACGACGCTCACGCAGCTCATGAACGGGCCTCCTGCGGCTCGGACTGTTCGGCGTCGTAGCGCAAGATGCTGGTCAAGGCGAGCATGATCCACAGCAACTTGTGGTTCGGCGCGCTGAGGAACATCAGGAACAACGCCAGCGACAGGAAACTCATGCCCAGGTGCGTCAACAGGTCCGCTTGGGCCCAGTCCCGGCGCTGCAGCCAGAGTTGGCGAGTGCGCATCAGGTTATAGAGGCCCAGTCCAATTGTGCCGACAAACATCAAGCCGCCTGGCACGCCGATTTCGCTGAAGATTTCCAGGTAGGTGTTATGGGCCTGGCGGTACAGATCTCCCCGTTTGCGATTGGCCGAGAACGCCTTGGCGTAGCCGGTGGGGGCGTAGTGCTCCGGAAACGTCCCAGGGCCTGAGCCGAGTATCGGGTTCTCGCGGATCATCTGGCTGCCCACCACAATGTACGAGGCGCGGCGACCCAAGGACCCGTCCTGGTAGGCGTTGGCTCCGGAACTGAGGATGCTCAACGACTGGATGCGTGCCATGTAGCCAGCCGGCATCAAGGCGATGGCCGCCGGGACCATGAGTGCCACACCGAGCATCGCGAACCCCAGGTGCCGAGGACGTATGCGTGGCAGTTGCGCCCGATAGTGATACAACCCGATGATCAGGCTGAGCAACAGCACGACCAGCCCCGAACGCGATTCGGTCTTGGTCATGCCGCCCAGCAACAGGATCAGGGCGCCACCCCAGAACAACCGGTACAACAGGTTCCGGCTGCGTATGGTCAACAACAATGCCAGCGGTACGGTAAACGCAATCAACAGCGCAAAGGCGTTCGGGTCTTCCAGCAAACCCGAGGCGCGGCCTTGGTCCTGGTATTTGGCCGAAAACATCGCCAGCACGCAGGTGGTGGCGACGCTCACAGTCATCAACCGGGCGAATATATCCAGGTTCATCTCGCGACCGATCAGCAAAGTGATCACGAACAGAATCAGCCCTACTGTGAGTTCACGCAGTTGTGTCAGGGACAGGTCCATGTTCTCCGAAATCAACAGGCTCAGGCCATACAGCATCATGAAGCCGATCAGGGGCTTCCAGATATTGCTGCGCAAGCGTGTCGCGGGAATCTGATGCAGGGCCAACTGCAACATCAGGATCAGGATCAGCGCCAGGCCAAAGAATTTGCTGGCGGAAAACGCGCTGTCCTTGAACAAGCCCTCGAACGGCACCAGCGCGGCAATGCCCAGCAGGCCCCAGGCGGGCTTGCGATACAGCAGGGTGACGCCGACCAGGCCGAGCACTGCGCCCGGTGCCAGGAACGGATAAGGGCTGGCCAGCAATGCCAGGCAGATCAGCCCCAGCAGACTGACGATCGAGAGCGGGACGATCATGGCCGAGCCTCCCGTGCCGTGCGGATATAAAGTTGCGACCAGCGTTCCGCCAGCGTGCGCAGGTCGTAGCGGTCGCGTTGGGTGCGACGGGCGTTGTCGGCGAGGATCTGCGCCAGGGGCGGTTCGCTGAACAGCGTTTCGATCTGTCGGGCCAGTTCGTCGGCGTCGGCCGGCGTGGCGAGCAGGCCGTTGTGACGGTCCTGCAGCACATCGGGAATACCGCCGACGCCGAACGCCACCACGGGCACACCGGCCTGCATGGCTTCGAGCAGGATCATCGGCGTGCCTTCGGTGCGCGAGCTGATCACCAGGACATCGAGGCGGCTCCACCAGGCATCCATATCGGTCTGATAACCGGGCAGTTCGATGCGCGTGGGCAGCCCGGCATCGGCGATGCGCTTGAGCAAGGGTTGGCGTTCCGGGCCGTCGCCGAGCATCACGGCGTGCAGCGACGCATGGCGCTGGCACAGCGGGATCATGGCGTCGAGGAACAGATCCGGACCTTTCTCGCTACTCAAACGACCGACGTAGCCGACCCGCCAGTGTTGCCTGTCGTCGCGATGGGGCAGCGGCGTGGTGATGGCGGGCAGGCCGTTGGGGATCACGTCGAGTTTTTCCGCTTTCACGCTGGCCTCGCGGTGCAGCGCCGCGATGCTTTCGGCCACGCAAACCACTCGCTTGACCGGCGCGGTACGGCACAGTTGCAGGCTCAACCACGTATAGAAGCGTTGCTTGGGGCTGCGTGGCGTGAAGCCGTGCTGGGTGATGACCAGCGGCAGATTCAGCAGGGTGGCCGCGGCCCAGCCGAACAACAGGCCTTTGAAATTATGCGTATTGATCAGCGGGCGCTCGGCGCGTCGTTGCCGCAGATGCTGCAACAGTTCGGCCCAACTGGCGCAGTGATGGCAGTCGATCCCGGCCTGGCGGAACCGCGTGATCAAGGTCGGCGGCGCCGCCAGGAACAGCACCTGATGCTGGCCGGGTGTCGCCACGCAATGATCGAGCAGCATCCGCTCGGCGCCATAGAAGCCACCGCTGTCGAGCAGATGAATGATCGACAGAGGAGGGCTGCAGTGGGACGGGCTGAACGGCGCGTTCAATTTTTCACCCAATGAACAAGACTGGGCACGCTCCAGTTGCGGTGTGGGTTGACCTGTTCGGGCGATTGCTCGTTGATCACCAGCAGCACCGGTAGATCCAGCTGATGGCTGATTTGCGCTGGGTGCTTGAAGCGATGGTCGAAGAACTCACGGACATAGACCAGGGCGATCGCCAACAGCAGCCCACTGAACAAGCCGAACGCGATGATCAGCACCGGCTTTGGAAACGCCGCGGCGGTGGGTTCGTATGGCGGGCTCAAGACTCGGGCGTTGGACAGGTCGTTGTCCAGCGAACGGACGGAGCTGGCTTCGGCGAACCGCTGGGCATAGGTGGAGAACGCCGCATGCAGGGCGTTGATCTCGGTGTCCATCTGCCGCAGCTTGCTCTGGGTTTCCTGAAGTTGGTGGATGCGCTCCTTGAAGGTGGCAATGCGCTCGACCTTCTGATTGATCACTGAACTGACCACCGCCAGGTCGGTGGTGCGTTCTTGAATGCGGTTGTTCACCACTTTCAGGAACTGCTGGCGGGTGCGCATGATCTGCTCCCGGGCCAGCAGCATCGGTTCGCTGCCGGGCTGGAAGATCGCCAGGTCATTCATGTAGCGGCTGACCTGGCTGGTCAGTTGCTCGCCCATTTGCCTGATTTCCCGGTCTTCGAAGGCAATGTTGTCCACGGTGGTGGTGAAGGTGAACGGGAAGGTGTAGTCGTTGAACCGCGAGCTGTTCGCCGTCGCGAGACTGGTCTTGAGGTAATCGAGCCAGCGTTGGCTTTGCAGCAAGCGGTCCTGAAACAGGTTCAACGCCTGCTCTTCGGTGTTGATGGCGTTCAGGCGGAAGGTAATCTCTTCCTTGGGATCGGACGAACCGATGCCTTCAAGCAGAGCCAGGCGGTTGCCCTCCAAGCCGTCAAGGCGCGTCTGGTACTGAAGCTTTTTCTGCTCATAGAACGTCTGAGGCAACTCTATCGATTGCAGGTCCTGGCGACCGGTGAGGTAGTTTTCCAGCAGTTGCGCCACGAACCGGGTGCCCTGGGCCGGGTCGCCGAAGCTGTAGACGATCGAAATGACATTGGAGCCGGGCAGGGTCTCGATCTTCAGGTTTTCGATGGCCTCGTCGGTCAGCGTATCGAGCACGGTGTCGCGCATCGGATCGACCTCAAGTCCCAGGCCGTCGCGCAGCGGGTTGATGACGTACTCGCGCAGTGGCTGGGTGACGTAGTGCTTGAACGGCTCGCTTACCCACTTGTTGAAAATGCCTGGGCTTGGGGTGTATTCGCCCTGTTCGCGCAGGGTCTTGATGGTTCCGCGAATCAACGCCGGCGAGCGCAGGATGTTGCTCTCGGTCTCCATGTCCGCCAGCGACGGTGGAATGAACGTCGCGTTTTCCTGGTTCAGCGAAGTCGTGGCGTCGCCTTGGGAGAGTTTTTTCGACTGGACGATCACTTGGGCGGTGATATCGAAGCTCTGCTTGAGCATCAACGGCAGCACCAGGGCGATCACGGCAAAAATCAGGAAGACGCGCTTCACCCACTGCTTGTTGGCGAAGAAGATCCTGAAGAACTCGTGCAGATAGTTTTCCTTGGGGTTCATGATCGGTCACCTGGGGTCAGTTGCTGCCACTTTTGTTATCGAGGTCGTAGCCGAAGCTGACGCCAACGCCCTGGAACAGCACCACGTCGGCCAGTTGCCGGGCCATTTCACCGGCTTTGGCCAGGCCGGTCTTGGGCACGAAAAGCATGTCTTCCGGTTGCAGGTAGGCGATCTGCGAGGCGTCTCCATTCAGGGCCTTCTCCACGTCGTAGTGGCGGGCTTCAACCTGATTGCCGTTGCGACGCATGATCACCACCGAGTCGAGCCTTGCCTTGACGTTCGTGCCCCGAGCCAGGGTCAGCGCCTCGAGAACGGAGATCGGCCGGCGGATCGGGTAGGAACCGGGTTGGGCCACTTCGCCGAGGACATAGATCTCGTTGCCGGCGGTGGACTTGAGCAGCACGTCCACGGTCATGTGGCCGGGCAGTTGGGCATAACGCTCGTTGAGGAAGGTCTCCAGCTGGGTAACGGTCATGCCCTGAAGCGGCACCGAGCCGACTTCCGGGAAGCTGGCGTAACCATCCCGGCCCACAGTGATCTCCCGGCTCATGCCCGTGGCCGGATGGGTCAGGGTGTTGCGCAGGGTTGTCTCGCCAGACAGCGGACTGGTCACCATTACAGTCAATTGGTTGCGATTGGGCTGGAACAGCGATTTCTGATCATAGGCACGCTGCACCGCCAGGCGAGCCTCGTCGGTGGTCAGGCCGGCGACTTTCACCGAGGTATTGGCTCCCGGCAGTTCGATGCTGCCGTCGGGCATTACCTGTTGCGTGCCGTTGAGCTGGTTGGCGGCGGTGAAGTTCAACGCGACCTGGTCGCCCGGTTGCACACGGTAGGCCTGGGGGCCGGTGGTGCTGATGTGGAAAATCACATCCAGCACGTCCTGGGGCCGCAGGGTCTGCTCGACCTTGGGCATGTCGGTGGCCTGGGCATTGGCCGGCGCGGCCGTGAGGATCTGCACTGGCATGGAGCGGGTATCGGTATTGCTGGAGCAACCGGCAAGCGGCAGCAACAGCAGGACAAGCATTTTAACGTTCATCTCGTCATCCTTTTGGCACGCTTACAGGTTGTTGTAGAGCCATTTGGGCATGTAGTACTTGCGGCGGTTGAACACGCTACCCACCACTTTCGCGCCGGCCTGGGCCAGGCGCTGGCGGGCGGCCTGGGCCACTTCCCAGCGGGTGTCCTCGCCGCGTACCACCAGCACCACGCCGTCTACCTGGGTGCTGAGCACCAGCGTGTCACCCGCCGAATACACCGCGTCGGAGTCGATCACCACAAAGCGGTATTGGGCCGCCAGTTGCCTGAACAGCGGGCGCAGGCGCTCGGGGCTCAGGCGATCGGCGTTGCGGCCCAGGCGGCCGAGGGGCAGCACGTCAAAGGGCAGGCTGGACACTTGCACCACGCAATCCTGCAGCAAGGGCGGGGCGAGGCTGTTGAACAGCAGGTCGCTGAAGCCGCGCTCCTTGTGCAGTGACAGTTGTTGGCTGAGGTTGTGGGGCGACTGGCTGGCATCCACCAGCAGCACGCGGCCGTTACTCATCTGCGCCAGTTGGGCGGCCAGCGCCATCGCGCTGGTACTGGTTCCGGTGCCGTTGTTGGCGGCCGTCAGAAGCAGAATCCGCAGGGAAGGATCGAGCACGGTCGAGGTCAGGTTGGTCTCGCTCGGGCTCGCGATGGTCAGGATATTCGTTGAACCGTCCATTTAACTCGCTCCGTGGCCGCTGAAAACTTTGAATGGGGTAATCATCAGGATCTTCAAATCCAACAACAGGCTCTGTTCCGCGATGTAGCTGAGGTCCAATTCCACGCGCTGGTCGAAGTCGATATTGCTGCGCCCGGAGATCTGCCAAAGGCCGGTCATGCCGGGGTAGATGCTCAGGCGCACAAGATGGTTGTCCTTGTAGCGATAGGCGTTGAACGAGGTCGGCCGCGGGCCCACCAGGCGCATGTCGCCCGTCACGACGTTGATCAGGTTCGGCAGTTCGTCGAGGCTGCTGCGGCGCAGGAACCGGCCGATGGGGGTGATGCGTGGGTCGTTGTCGATCTTGAAGTCGATGGCATCGACACCGTGTTTGTTGAGGTGGCGCAGCGACTCCTTGAGGGCCTCGGCGTCAGCCACCATGGTGCGGAACTTGTACATGCCGAAGACCCGGCCCCGGTAACCGGTGCGCTTCTGCACGAACAGGACCGGGCCCGGGCTGGAGAATTTGATCAGCAGGGCCAGGCCCAGCAGCAGCGGGCACAGCATCAGCAGGATCGCCAGGGCGCCAAGACAGGCCACCACCCGGTTGGTGCGCGACACGGTCCAGGGCCGGCCGCCGTCACGACCGGTCAGCCAGCCTCGGCCTTGGCGGTGAATGGCGGCGTCCAGACGTCGACGGTGATCGGGGTCGATTCGTTTGTCGCGTCCGAAGGCGCTGATGGGTATGTCTTGCTCATGTCGGGTCATAGACGCCTCCGTTGAGGTTTGGCCGCAGGCGTTCAGCCGCGAGCGGTGGGCGGGCAGGCAGTGAGTAGTAGTCGACGAACCATTGGACGAAGCGGCCCAGGCCTTCGTCGAGGTCGATGCCGGGTTGGAAACCGGTGGCGCGTGCCAGGTCGCTGGCGTCGGCGCAGGTGTTGAGCACATCCCCCGCTTGCAGCGGCAGCAGCTCGATGCGGGCCGTCCGGCCCAGGTGTTTTTCCAGCAGCGCCACATAGGCGCGCAGTTCCACCGGATGCTGACCTCCGATGTTGTAGATCCGCCAGGGCGCGCGACTGGTGGCCGGGTCAGGTTGTTCCCCATCCCACAGTGGCGTGATGTGCGGCGGCTGGCCGATCAGCCGGGCGATGCTTTCGACGATGTCGTCGATGTAGGTGAAATCGCGTTGATGCTCGCCATGGTTGAACAGCTGCAACGCGCGCCCTTCGGCGATGGCCCGGGCAAACTGGATCGGCGACATGTCCGGCCGGCCCCACGGGCCATACACCGTGAAGAACCGCAGGCCGGTGCAAGGGATGCCGAACAGGTGGCTGTAGCTGTGGGCCATCAATTCATTGGCTTTCTTGCTGGCCGCGTACAGCGACAATGGGTGATCGACGTTGTCCCGCACGGCATAGGGCGTGCGCTGGTTGGCGCCGTATACGGAGCTGGAGGAGGCGTAGATCAGATGCTTGACGGGATGGCGCCGGCAGCTTTCCAGGATGTTCAGGAAACCGGTGAGGTTGCTGTCGATATAAGCCTGCGGATTCTCCAGGGAGTAGCGCACCCCGGCTTGGGCGGCGAGATGAATCACCACGTCCGGGCGACGGGTCTGGAACAGTTCGTCGACCGCCGATGCGTCGGCCAGGTCGATTCGGGCCAGGGGGAAATCGCCTGCCTGATCCTTCACCCAGGCCACGCGATCATGCTTGAGCTGTGGGTCGTAGTAGTCGTTGAAATTATCCAGGCCGCACACTCGATAGCCGTCGCGCAGCAGCCGCAGCACACAGTGGGCGCCGATGAAACCGGCCGCGCCGGTCACCAGGATATTCACGCTTGTGGCCCGGCGGTCGGAGTGCCGGGCACGGTGTGCCGCAGCCCGATACCGCGATACAGCAGCCCGGCGGCGGCCGGATGTTCGGGGTTGTACAGGTTGCGGCCATCGATGATCACCCGGGCGCGCAGCTTGTTGGCCAGCAGGTCGAAATCCACCACGCGAAAGTTCTTCCACTCGGTGCAGATCACCAGCGCGTCAGCGTCTTCCAGGGTGTCGTCGCGGGTGGCGCACAGGTTCAGGTCTTTGCGATAACCGTAGAGGCGGCGGCATTCGGACATGGCTTCCGGGTCGTAGGCCTGGACACGGGCGCCTTCGCGCCACAGCGCTTCCATCAGGTAGCGACTGGGGGCTTCGCGCATGTCATCGGTGTTGGGCTTGAACGCCAGGCCCCAGATGGCAATCGACTTGCCGGCCAGGCCTTCGGCGAACTGCTTGGCCAGTTTTTCGAAAAGGATGTGCCGCTGGCTGTCGTTGACGTCGGTAACGCTGCGCAGCAGGCGCAGCGGCATGCCGCTCTGTTCGGCGGTGTGCAGCAGGGCGCGCAGATCCTTGGGGAAACATGAGCCGCCGAAGCCGCAGCCGGGGTAGATAAAGTGATAACCGATGCGCGGGTCCGAGCCGATGCCTTTGCGCACCGCTTCGATGTCGGCGCCCAGCCGTTCGGTAAGGTTGGCCAGTTCGTTCATGAAGCTGATACGGGTGGCGAGCATCGCATTGGCGGCGTACTTGGTCAGCTCCGCGCTGCGGTTGTCCATGAACATCAGTTTTTCGTGGTTACGGCAAAAGGGCGCGTAAAGCTCGCTCATCTGGTCGCGAGCCAGCGGGTCGGCGGTGCCGATGATGATCCGGTCGGGGCGCATGCAGTCGGCCAGGGCACTGCCTTCCTTGAGAAACTCGGGGTTGGATACCACGCGCACGTTCAACTGCTTCAGGCCCCGACGCGTCAACGCCTGGCGGGCGCACTCGGCGACCTTGTCGGCCGTGCCCACCGGTACCGTGGACTTGATGACCAGGGTGCGGTCGCTGTCCATGAAATCGGCGATCTGCCGGGTGACCGCCAATACATGGCTCAGGTCTGCCGAGCCGTCTTCGTCGGCGGGGGTGCCGACGGCGATGAAAATCACTTCGCCATGGTTGACCGCGTCGCTGGCCTGGGAACTGAACGACAGGCGTCCGGCCTTGATGTTGTCTTCGAGCAGATTGGACAGGCCCGGCTCACTGATGGGCGGTACCGCCTGTTGCAGTTGCCGGATTTTGTTCGGGTCGATGTCGATGCATAAGACGCGGTGTCCGACATCCGCCATGGCGGCGGCCTGGATCAGCCCCACATACCCCGTTCCAAATACGCTCACGTCCATTTTTGGCGCGCCTCGCAGACCGATTGATGTAACTCGGATGAAACTGTTTAGAGGGGTATAGCGCAGCTTCGGAAAAGCGTGTCAGCAAAATGACAGTTGTCACTGTTGGCAATTCAAGTGAAATCCGGCCTTTTGATATCAAGTCATTGACTGCCTTAGGAAACCGCCTGTTTTATTGGTGTTAACGGGAATTTGACAAAGCGATAAACGGTAGTAATTCATAGATTTTAGAATTTGACTGCGTATTTACGTGTCGTTTTTGGGCTAACTTTTTTTTGACGCTTAGCTGAGGAGAGGCATTTCTTGCGCTTTGAAAGTCCGCTGCTAATGTGCAAAAACAAACCGCTTTTGATGTGCGGGAACGAACCGCTTTCAACGCTGTGCTTTGGTCGAGGAACACATGGCCCGATACCTCAAGGAACTGCTGCTGGTTCTCTATTTGCTCAAGGGCTACGGCTATTACTTGGAGCGGCTGGACGCGTTGGGCCTGGGGTTCGCGACTTTGCTGTATGGCGCGATGTTCGCGCTGTTGGTGGCGGCGCTGTGGCTGAGTGCCTGCATACGCCAGACGCTGGTCAGGCACGTGTTCGCCTTGGCGATGTTCGTCTCAGCGGTATTTTTCGAGGTCTATACCAGGGTCACCGACAGTTATCTGACCTACAGCCAGTTTGTTTCCATGGTGTACTCGGGGGGCTTTATCCAGGAGGCGGCTTATCAGTATCGCGACGTGATCATCAGCGCAGCGGCCAGCGGCTTGTTGCTGTTGTTCGGCATTGGGCTCAAGCCCAGGCGGTCGCTGTCGATGCCCGGTTACCTGCCGGTGGTCGCACCGGTGTTGGGGGTGTTGCTGCTCAGCGCGGTGTTATTCGTGCGAGCGGGCGAGGGGGCGCGAGGCCTGCCGGTGATGTACACGCCGTTGGCCTATTTGAATCTCTTCACCTACGAGTCCTTGCACAACACTATCGGCCCACGGGAACCAGTCAGCTTGGGGCGGCCATCGGCGGCGATCGACCACGATATTGTGCTGATCATCGACGAAAGCATTGGCGGAAACTATCTGGATATCAACACCCCGTTCGGCGTTCACACCGGCCTCAAGACGCCGCCGGACGGGGTGGATATCTTCAACTTCGGCTACGCGGCTTCTATCGCCAATTGCAGTGCCGACACCAACGTCACCCTGCGTTACGGCGGCACTCGCGCCGACTACATACGCATCAACAGCACGCTGCCGTCGATCTGGCAGTACGCCAGCAAAGCCGGTTTGCGCACCGTCTACATCGACGCCCAGCGCACCGGTGGCAATCTGCAGAACTTGATGACCGACCTGGAAAAAAGGGACATCGACGTGTTCGTCCAGTTCGACCAGACCAGCGTGCGCGACCGCGACATGGCGGCCGCGGCGAAATTGATCGAACTGCTGGGCGATGACCAGGCCGAACTGATCGTAATCAATAAGGTAGGGGCGCATTTCCCGGTGCACGACAAATACCCCGACGACTTCATGAACTACCGTCCGGCGTTGCCCCGTGGGCAATTCCAAGAAGTGGCTGACACCGGCAGGCGTGATGGATTCAATGGTCAGAAAGATGACTGGTTGCTGTACCGCAATGCCTACCAGAACACCTTGCTGTGGAACGTCGGCGAGTTCTTCAAGCGCATTTTCCAGCAGGCTGATTTGAGCAACGCGGTGTTGATCTATACCTCTGATCACGGCCAGGACCTGCATGAACGTGGCAACCCGGGCCTCGACACTCACTGCGGCGGCAACCCGGTGGCGGAGGAGGGGTTGGTGCCGCTGGTGGTGATCCAGGGCAGCCAGTTGCAAACCCTTGATTGGAACGCTGCCTGGGCGCGCAACAAAGACCGCTCGAGCCACTACAACATCTTCCCGACCTTGCTGCAGCTGATGGGCTACGACCCCGCCGGAATCGAATCGGCCTATGGAAAATCCCTGGCCCAACCCACCGATGACGACTTCACCTTCAATTACCGCTTCAACGCCCGACTGGGGGCGAAACCGGCCTGGAAGCACATCGACCTGGGCAGCATCGTGACACCGCCTCCTGGCCAGGCTGAAATGGCGGTGGGGCATTGATGGTGGTGGGGCAGTTTGCAGGGGGCGTTGAATGTACCGGCGCCTTCGCGCGCTTGAAAAGCACAGGCCAGTTGGGCAAGTTCATCTCTGGGGGCGATCACACAACTCCGCTATCCTGAATCTCATGTTTATCCACTGAGCCTGTTCATGCTTGAAGTGCGCGAGGTTTTCAAAAGCTATGCCACACCCCAAGGCCCGTTGCCGGTGTTGCAAGGCATCGACCTGACGCTGTCGCCGGGCAGCAGCCTGGCGCTGATGGGGGAGTCAGGCAGTGGCAAAAGTACGTTGCTGCATTTGGTCGCCGGGCTGGACAAGGTCGATCGCGGCAGCATTCGCAGTGGCGAGTATCGGCTCGAGGGAATGAGCGAGAGCCAACTGGCGAACTGGCGGCGCACGGAAATCGGCTTGGTGTTCCAGCAGTTCAACCTCATCAGCAGCTTGCCGGTGGAGGACAACCTGGCGTTCCAGGCGCGCCTGTGTGGCCGCTATGACGCTGCCTGGCAGGCTCATCTGGTGCAGCGGCTGGGGCTTGCGGACTTGTTGCGGCGTTACCCCGAGCAGCTTTCCGGCGGGCAGCAGCAAAGGGTCGCGTTGGGGCGGGCGCTGGCTTCGCGGCCGCCGTTGTTGCTGGCCGACGAACCCACCGGTAGCCTCGACGAAGCCACCAGCGATGAAGTATTGCAGCTGTTGCTGGAGTTGCTGGACGGCAGCTCCACCAGCCTGCTGATGGTCACGCACAGTCCGCGGGTGGCCGCTCGCCTGGCCCATCGCGTGGAATTGCATCGCGGACGGCTGGCGCAGGTGGCCCTGGGGTGATGATTCTTCGCCAGACCCTCAAGGCCTTGCTCAGCCATTGGCGCCAACACCCGGTGCAGTTTTTCAGCGTGCTGACCGGCCTCTGGCTCGCCACCAGCCTGCTCACCGGCGTGCAAGCCCTGAACAGTCAGGCCCGGGAAAGCTACGCCCGCGCCAGCCAACTGATCGGCGGCGAACCCCAGGCCAGCCTCAGTGCCCCCGGCGGCGGCATCTTCCCCCAGCAATGGTTCGTCGAGCTGCGGCGCCAGGGCTGGCCGGTGTCGCCGGTGTTGCAGGCGCGGGTGACGCTCAAGGGGCACGAAGATCAACGCCTGCAACTGATGGGCATCGACCCGGTGTCGCTGCCCCCCGGCGCGGCGCTGGCGGGCCAGGCGCGGGAAATGAGCGAGGTGGTGGAATTTTTCACCGACCCAGGGCGTACCTGGATCGCTCCGCAAACGCTGCAAGCACTGGAACTGGAGGAGGGCGACCGGCCCCAGACCGTCGACGGGCAAGCGCTGCCGCCGCTGCGTGTCCAGCAAGACATGGCGCCGGGCGTGTTGCTGATGGACATTGGCTTTGCCCAGCCGCTGCTCAGGCTGCCGGATCAATTGTCGCGGTTGTTGTTGCCCGCCACGTTCCGCGCGGCAGTGCCGGAAGCGTTCAACGGTCGTCTGCAGTTCAAGCGCGCCGACGAAGAGAACAACCTGTCGCGCCTGACCGAGAGTTTTCACCTGAACCTCGACGCCCTGGGTTTCTTATCTTTTGTGGTGGGGTTGTTCATCGTTCACGCGGCTATCGGGTTGGCCCTGGAACAACGTCGCAGCCTGTTGCGAACCTTGCGCGCCTGCGGCGTCAGTGCGCGGATGCTGGTCACCAGCCTCGCCCTTGAGCTCGGGGCGCTGGCTTTGCTGGGCGGGATCGCCGGGGTGCTCAGCGGCTATTGGCTGGCGAGCCTGCTGCTGCCCGATGTCGCAGCGAGCCTGCGGGGGTTGTACGGCGCCGAAGTCGCCGGGCATCTGAATCTCAGCCCTTGGTGGTGGCTCAGTGGCGTGGGCCTGAGCTTGCTGGGCGCGCTGCTGGCCGGGGCTGACAGTTTGCTGCGCGCCGCGCGCCTGCCGTTGTTGGCCCTTGCCAATCCCCAGGCCTGGCATCAGGCCCACGCGCGCTGGCTGCGTCGCCAGGGCTGGGTGGCGACATTGGCGGCGCTGGTTGCCGCGTCGGCCTTGATTTGGGGCGACAGCCTGGCCAGCGGTTTTGTCTTGATGACGGCGTTGTTGCTGGGCGCGGCGCTGGCCTTGCCGGTGTTGCTCAACCTCGCGCTGAACCTGTTGTTGCGGCGCAGCCGCTCGGTGCTCGGGCAATGGTTTGTCGCCGATTGCCGCCAGCAACTGCCGACGCTGAGCCTGGCACTGATGGCTTTGCTCCTGGCGCTGGCGGCGAATATCGGTGCGGGCAGCATGACCTCGGGGTTCCGCCAGACGTTCAGCCATTGGCTCGAACAACGGTTGACCGCCGAGCTGTACATCAACCCGCAAACCCCGGCCCAGGCGGGCGAGTTGCACGCCTGGCTCAAGCAGCAGCCGGCGATCACGGCGGTGCTGCCCAACTGGCAAGTCCTGATTCCCCTGCAAGGCTGGCCGACGGATGTCTACGGAATCATCGACCACCCTGCTTATCGCCAGCATTGGCCGTTGCTGGCGTCGGCCGGTGATGATCCCTGGGAACAACTGGCCAGCGCCGACACGCTCATGCTCAGTGAACAACTGGCCCGGCGCTTGAAGGTGGGCGTTGGCGATCCATTGACCATTCCCACACCCCAAGGGCCGTGGACGCCGCGCATCGTCGGGATCTACGCTGACTACGGCAATCCGAAGGGGCATGTGCTGGTCAATGCCGAGCATTTGCTGGCGCACTGGCCGCAACTGACGCCCAGTCGCTTCAACCTGCGCATCGAGCCTGCCGCGATCGGGCCGCTGCTGGCCGCGCTGCAAGACCGGTTCAGCCTGGATGACAGCCGCATCGTCGATCAGGCGCGGCTCAAGGGTTGGTCGACCCAAGTGTTCGAACGTACCTTTGCCGCCACCGCTGCGCTCAACAGCCTGACCCTGGCGGTGGCCGGAGTGGCGTTGTTCATCAGCCTGCTGACCCAGAGCCAGAGTCGCCTCGGCCAACTGGCACCGCTGTGGGCGCTGGGTGTGACGCGGCGCCAATTGATGTTGCTCAACCTCGGCCAGACTTGGCTCCTGGCGCTGCTGACATTGGTGTTGGCCTTGCCCTTGGGGATTGCCCTGGCCTGGTGCCTGGACGCGGTGATCAACGTTCAGGCTTTTGGCTGGCGCCTGCCGCTGCAAGTTTTTCCATTGCAATTGGCGCAATTGCTCGCCCTGGCGATGTTCGCCACGCTACTGGCATCGGCCTGGCCGCTGTATGCGTTGTACCGCACGCAGCCGGCGGATTTGCTGAGGACCTTTGCCCATGAAGATTAGAGTCGCTCTGATGCTGCTGGCGCTGCTCAGTGGTTGTGACGATGCGCAGCCGCCGCAGAAAGGCTTTGCCGGCCTCGGCGATCAGGCGGTCGCGTTCACCCCGGTGGTGCCGGGACGGGTGTTCAGTTTTCCGGCCGACCATGGCATCCACGATGGCTTTCGCATCGAGTGGTGGTACGTCACCGCCAATCTCAAGGATGCCCAAGGTCATGATTTCGGCGTGCAATGGACACTGTTTCGCAGCGCCTTGAACGCTGGCCCTCAAGCCAATGGCTGGCGCAACCAGACCATCTGGCTTGGCCACGCCGCCGTCACGTCCGCCACCGTGCACCATGCCGCCGAACGTTATGCGCGAGGCGGCGTAGGGCAGGCCGGCGTGCAGGCGACGCCTTTCGATGCCTGGGTCGACGACTGGCGCTTCAGCAGCGTGGCTTCGGCGGCCGACCCTCTGGCGGACATGCGATTGCAAGCCCATGACTCGCGCTTCAGCTATGCCTTGCGACTCACCTCGACCCGTCCGCTGGTGTTGCAGGGTGACAAGGGGTTCAGCCAGAAATCCGAACAAGGCCAGGCGTCGTACTATTACAGCCAGCCGTTTTTCCAGGCCAGCGGCGAACTGGAAATCGACGGCCAGCGCTATCAGGTCAGCGGCCCGGCCTGGCTGGACCGCGAGTGGAGCAGCCAGCCGCTGACCGCCAACCAGACCGGGTGGGACTGGTTCTCCCTGCACCTGGGCAGCGGTGAGCATGTGATGCTGTATCGCATGCGCCACAAAAACGGCGCGCCTTACCTGACGGGCACCTGGATCGATACCCGGGGCCAGGCGCAAACCCTGCAGGCCGGGGAAATCGACCTGGAGCCGCTGGACACTGGCAAGGTCGCCGGCCGCTCGATGCCGATGCGCTGGGCGATCAGGATTCCCGGCAAGCAGCTCGATATCACCACCGATGCCCTGAACGCCAATGCCTGGATGAACCTGCGCATTCCCTATTGGGAAGGTCCGGTGCAACTTCATGGCAGCCACGACGGCACTGGCTATCTGGAAATGACCGGCTACTGACAATTGCTGGAACTCCCCGCGAACGTCGACCCTCATAGGTTATGAATGTCTTGCACGGAGCCCGTGATGAGCGATGACCTCAAACCTCCGTCGCTGGCTGATTGGCAGCGGCTGTTCGACGACAAAGCCTATTGGCAGCAGTCCCCCGACGCTCATTTCACAGAGTTGATGCGGGTGGCTGATGACTTGTTCGGTCTCGGCGCCATCGACCTGACGCAATGGCAGGATTTGAAAACGAGGGCCGAGCAGCTTCACCAGCGCTCCCCCGATGCCAATGTGGCTGAAGAAGTCGCCGACCCTGATGCCTGACCCAGGTTGAACGACCAAGGAGTTCGCTATGAAGCACAGCCCCGATCAACCCCAGCAAAACCCTGATGACCCGGCGCTGCCCGGCGAAGTGGAACGCGACAACGATGCCTTGCGACCCAACGATCCGGCCAAGCGCAAACAGGAGCAGGGTCACCCCGGGGCAGGGGAAACCGATGCGCAAAAGACCGGGCGGCGTGGTTGAGGCCAGGCGTACTGGTCAATATATAAAAAACTGTTAATGAAAGTGTAACTTGCCGTTACTTTGCGCCTTTCATTGTCCAGAATTCTTGTCCGCTATTTATTTGTATAGATATTTGTACAAAAAAGTATCTAAAGATATGGATGCCAGTGGCGTGGGAGTTTCCTTGACTGGGCTCGGAGGCAGGCTCCAATGCGGCCACTGCGCGGCCGAGCGGGAGCAAGCGCCCTCGCCACGGGTTCGGTTTGCAAAGGTTTTGTGTAACTGTGACCAAGGTAAACAATTATTTAAACAGGCTCGCGGACATAACCAGGAAGTTCCACTATTATTGTCCCCGTTCGCCCAGTGTCAGGCTCTTTACCAGTGCATGGAATGCCGAGGCCGTCCCACTGGGCGAACACCTTTCGATGTCAAACATCACCCATCATTTAATGAACATCGGTCAGTAGAACCGACCGGTGCATGACGTTGCTTTCGAATTAGCCGGCGGCAGGTACACGCCAGTCGTCGGCACCCATGGTGCTGCACGCGACGTGATCCCACCTGATCTTGCGAAACGAGAAATGTACATCTTGCAGATGAGTGAAATGCGAATTCGCCGGGTCTTGGCAGTTATGCATGTAGTCCTTGATCTCGACGATGATCGCGTCCTCCAGCGTGGTGGTGTAGTAGTGCTCCTGGATGCCGGCGGCCGAAGTGCGGTACCACTTGATTTCAACGATGACCAGTACTTCGCCTTCGGTCATCGCTTGCAGCAGCAGCGGCGAGGCCTTGTCGAACACCTTCGTGACGACCAAGGGGCTGTGTACACGTTGGCCGGTTGGCTGTCCGGACTGTGGGTCGCGCGGAATGGATACCTGGTGTTGGAATCCCTGCACCATGATCTGGTCTGTGTGACCTTCCTGGTAAGTGTTGCCCACCGAATCGGCGGTAAACGCGCCTGCAGTGATCTCGCCTTGTTTGGTGCCTACGATGGACATATACGCTGGGGTAGCCAATGGATGCTCTCCTTCCTGGATAACTAAAGGGCCCCGGGGCTGGAAATCGCCCGGGGTGGCCTGACGGTTATCAAGTGCTGTGCCAGTTTTGCCAATGTCTTTTAAATCAATGGGTTGAAAAAGTCCGCTGACGAGTTGCCCTTCAGATACACCGAAAAACACCCAAGCAATTGCGCGGCTCAATGCAGCTCCTCGCACACTGACCAAACTCCGCGGGACCTGCACCGCACGACCTGCCCGACGCACCCAGCGGCAAGCCGGTGCTGTGCAATTTGTTGCCGTTTCGGCTGAAGGCTTGTGCCTACAGGCCCAACGCCGCCCTGCACTCATCGATGGAGCGCTGTTGCGTCTGGGCATACAAGCCCAGCTCATCGATGGTCGTGCACCCCAGCGCCTCTTCGAAGGCCTGGCGGTTGGATTGCCCGGCGTAATGGCTCTGGGCGGCATCGCCGAGGTTCGACTGGAAGATCCCTGCGGCGCTGACGGGCAGGAAATCCTCGTAGACCAAGGGTTCGGCACGCAGGTATTGCTGCTCCAACAGATGTTCGAGTGTGACGGACTGCCCGAGCGTGCCCTTGGCGGTGAGGCCCTTCGGCGTTACGAAATAGCGAAAGTACGCCAGTGCTTGCTGGCGCAAATCTTCAGCATTGTCGGGGAAAGGCGCGAAGTGTTCGGCCATCAGCGCGTTATAGCGCTCGGCGTTGGCTTCGTTGGGGAATTCCCCGAGGGCATCGCGGGCCGCGTTGAGCAATTGGTCGTAAAGCGCGCGGCCTTTTGGCGTGAGGGCGGCGCCGCGTTGTTCGATTTCGCCAAAGCGGGCGCTGTGGCTGCCCTGGCTCTGTGGCTGGTCGGTGAAGGCGACGGGCTCGTCGAGTGCCTTGAAACTGGTCTGGCGCAACAGGATCGGGCATTGGCGGCGGGGAGGGCCTTCGATCACGGCTTTGGGGGTGATGCCGTGCACCGGCATCTGGGCCTGGACGATATCGATGTCCAGGGTACGCGGCGTCAGGTGATTGATGTGTGGGCCCTTGAAGGCCACGACGTCGGCGATCAGGCGATGCTGGGCGCTCAGTTGCCGGTATTGTTCTGCGGTGACGGTGGCGCTGTGGTGCCAGCGAAAGGTCTCCAATGCTTGTAGGACGAAGTCATCAGCCTGCGGCGCCGTCAGGCCACCCTGGCGTTCGGCCAGATCGATGAGGTCGAGGGCGCTGGCGGTGAATATCTGACGTTTATCCAGCACCGATTCGGCAAACGCCCGTAGCTCGGCGTTCTCGATCAATTCCAGGCGCAGCAGCGAGGTGAACACGCGGAACGGGCTGACTTGCAATGCGGTTTCATGCACCGCGCGAAATGCGGTGGAATGCACCGGCACCCCGGCCGGCGTCAGGTCGTAATAACCCACCGGCTGCATGCCCATGACCGCGAACAGGCGGCCCAAGGTCGCCAACTCTGCGGCGGTGCCGACGCGGATCGCGCCATGGCGTTCCAGGTCCAGACGCTGCATTTCGCCGGTGTTGTGCAGGTGGTCGGCCAGGGGCGGATCTTCTGCCAGCACCTGGGCGTTGGTTTGCTCGACCAATTTCATCAGTGCGCCATACAGCGGCACCTCGTCGCGGTACATGTCGGACATCGCTCTGGAGAAGCGCTGGCGGATCAGGTCGGGACTGATGAAGCTCATGGCGGGCGTTCCTGGTTCGGCTGATGGAAAGTGAAGGAAAGATCGCAGCCTTCGCTTGCCCCGACAAACGAAGAATCTTCAGGACTTCATTCTGCCAGGGACTGATCCACCAGCTCGATCCAGTGCCGCACGGGCGTGCGGCCGGCGCCGTCGAGGTGGTTCTGGCAGCCGACGTTGGCGGTGACGATCAGCTCCGGCTGGCCGCTTTCCAGCGCATTGAGGCGATTGTCGCGCAATTGCCGCGCCAGGGCCGGCTGGGTCAGCGAATAGGTGCCGGCCGAGCCGCAACACAAGTGGCTGTCGGGCACGTGGGTGAGGTTGAAGCCCAGGCGCGTCAGCAAGGCTTCGACGCTGCCACCGAGTTTTTGTCCGTGCTGCAAAGTGCAGGGGCAATGGACGGCGATGCGTTGGTTCCTCGCCGCGCAAATCTGTTCCAGCGGTTCCTTGCCGAGTACCTGCACCAGATCCAGGGCCCGCTCGCTCACCCGTTTCGCCTTGGCGGCATAAGCGCGGTCGTGTTCCAGCAGGTGCCCGTAGTCCTTGATGAACGCACCACAGCCGCTGGCGGTCTGGACGATGGCTTCGGCGCCGTTTTCCAAGTGCGGCCACCAGGCGTCGATGTTCTGTCGGGCGCGGTCCAGCCCGGTCGCCTGGGCGCCGAGGTGATAATCCAGGGCGCCGCAGCAACCCGCCTCGCGGCTGGGAATGACGCTGATGCCCAGACGGTCCAGCACCCGTGCGGCCGAGGCGTTGGTGTTGGGCGAGAGGCCCGGCTGTACGCAGCCTTCGAGCATCAACACCGTGCGCCCATGCCGGACCGCTGGTCGCTCGCCCTCAGGCGCGGAGCGTCTCGGCAGTTTGGCGCCCAGGCTCGTCGACAGCAGCGGGCGAAACACCGTCCCCAGGCGCAGCAGGGCCTTGAAACGCTGGGGGCTGCTCGCCAGGGTTCGCAGGCCCAGGCGCAGCGCCCGTTGGCCGACAGGACGGGGCACGCTTGCATCCACCACGGCACGGCCGATATCCAGCAAGTTGTGGTAATCCACACCGGACGGGCAGGTGGTTTCGCAGTTGCGACACGACAGGCAGCGATCCAGGTGCAGTTGCGTGCTGGCGGTTGCAGGCTGGCCTTCGAGCACTTGTTTGATCAGGTAGATGCGCCCCCGCGGGCCGTCCAGTTCATCGCCGAGCAATTGATAGGTCGGGCAGGTGGCGTTGCAGAAACCACAATGCACGCAGCTGCGCAGGATCCGTTCGGCTTCCTCGGCGCGGGGCAGGTGTTTGGCTTCGTCGCTGAAACGGGTTTGCATATCAGAACTCCGGGTACATCCGGCCGGGATTGAACAGCCCCAAGGGATCGAGCTGGGCCTTGAGCTGGCGGTGATAGCGCAGCAACGCCGGGGCCAGCGGTTGGAAAGGGGTATCGGTGGCGCCATGACGGTAACAGGTGGCGTGGCCGCCCAATTCATGGGCCAGGGCCTGCACCGTATCGGCATCGGTTTTCAGCCAGCGTTGTGCGCCGCCCCAATCGATCAACTGTGCGCCGGGCAGGGTGAGTGGACCGGTAGGGTTGGGCAGCGACAGGCGCCACAGCGGCAAGCCTTCATCAAAAAAAGCCAGCCGGTGCTCGTTGAGTGCCGTCCAGTACTGATTGTCGATCACTTCGCCGCCGAAGCGATCATGGGCAGCGCTGACCGAACCTTCGCCGCCTTCCAGGCGCAGGTGCAAACAGCTCCCGTCGTGGCTGGCCGCACTCAGAGGCAAGGGCTGCCGGCCCCATTCGGCGAGTTTTTCCAGGGCTTGGGCGCTGCTCATTTCCAGGCGAATACTCAGGCTGTGGCGAGGTTTGGGCAGCACCTTCAACGACACTTCCGTGATGACCCCCAGGCAGCCGAAACTGCCGGCCAGCAGGCGCGACAGATCATAGCCGGCGACGTTTTTCATCACTTCGCCGCCGAACCGCAACAAGGAGCCGTGGCCGCTGATCAGGCGGGTGCCAAGGACGAAATCGCGCACCGAACCGGCCCAGGGGCGACGTGGCCCCGACAGCCCGGTGGCGACCATGCCGCCCACCGTGGCGTTGTCGCCGAACGACGGCGGCTCGCAGGGCAACCGTTGTCCTGCGGCGTCCAGGGTCGCGAGCAATTCTTGTAGCGCAGTGCCGGCGCGGGCGGTGATGACCAGTTCGGTGGGGTCGTAGTGGACGATGCCGCGATGGACGCGGGTGTCGAGCACTTCGCCGGCCACTTCACGTCCCAGGAAGGCCTTGCTGTTACCGCCCTGGATGCGCAGCGGCGTGGCGCTGTCCCGGGCACGGTTGACCTGGTCCAGCAACGACGCGCTGGCGTCGCAATTTGCTTCGCCGGTCATCAAAAGCGCTCCAGTTCGGGAAACGGCAACTGCCCCCCATGTATATGCATGGCGCCAAACTCGGCGCAGCGGTGCAGGGTGGGAATGTTCTTGCCGGGATTGAGCAGCCCTTCGGGATCGAACGCTGCCTTGACCGCGTGGAACAGCTTCAATTCGTCGCTGTTGAACTGCGTGCACATCTGATTGATTTTCTCCCGGCCGACGCCGTGCTCGCCGGTGATGCTGCCGCCGACCTCAACGCACAGCTCAAGGATTTTTCCGCCCAGGGCCTCGGCGCGCTCCAATTCGCCGGGCTGGTTGGCATCGAACAGGATCAGCGGGTGCATGTTGCCGTCGCCGGCGTGAAACACGTTGGCGACCCGCAGGTCATGTTCGGCACCCAGGCTGGCGATGCGTTGCAGCACCTGGGGCAAGGCGCGGCGTGGAATGGTGCCATCCATGCAGTAATAATCCGGCGCCAGGCGACCCACCGCCGGGAACGCATTCTTGCGTCCGGCCCAGAACCGCAGCCGCTCGGCCTCGTCCCGCGCCTGGCGTACTTCGGTGGCACCGGCCTGTCCCAACACCTGGCGGACCCGTTCGCAGTCGTCGTGGACATCGGCCTCGACCCCGTCCAATTCGCACAGCAGGATGGCTTCGGCGTCCACCGGATAGCCGGCGTGAATGAAGTCCTCGGCGGCGCGGATCGCCAGGTTGTCCATCATCTCCAGGCCGCCGGGGATGATCCCGGCGGCGATGATGTCGGCCACCGCTCGCCCGGCCTTGTCCACCGAATCGAAACTGGCCAGCAGCACCTTGGCGACCTGGGGCCGGGGCAACAGCTTGACCGTCACTTCGGTGATCACCCCCAGCAGGCCTTCGGAGCCGGTAAACAGCGCCAGCAGGTCCAGGCCCGGCGAGTCCATGGCCTCGCTGCCGAGGGTCAGGCGTTCGCCTTCGATGGTGAGGATTTCCAGCTTCAACAGGTTGTGCACCGTCAGGCCGTACTTGAGGCAATGCACGCCGCCGGCGTTCTCCGCGACGTTGCCGCCGATGGAACAAGCGATCTGTGACGAGGGATCCGGCGCGTAATACAGCCCGAACGGTGCTGCCGCCTGGGAAATCGCCAGGTTGCGCACACCCGGCTGAAGCCGTGCGGTGCGGGCATCCGGGTCGATGTGCAGGATCTGGTTGAAGCGCGCCATTACCAGCAAAACGCCGCTTTCCAGAGGCAGGGCGCCGCCGGACAGACCGGTCCCGGCCCCTCTGGCGACCACCGGTACATGTTGGCCATGGCAGAGCTTGAGCAGTGCCTGGACCTGTTCGACTCGCCTGGGCAATACCACCAGCATCGGCGTGGTACGGTACGCCGAGAGACCGTCGCATTCATAGGGCTTGAGGTCTTCGTCGCGGTGGAGGATTTCCAGGTCTGGCAGTTGGGCCTGCATGGTCTTGAGCAAGGCCTGTTTGTCCACCTTCGGCAGAGGGCCGTCGAGGTGTTCGTCGTAGAGGATGTTCATGGGTTATACCTTCGAAAACGGTGACCCGTGGTATTGCTTTTATTGGGATCATTGCCCCAATCCCTTGAGAAATTCTCGATACAACGCTGCGGTTTTCCCCGGCCGTTCAACCATCGGCATGTGGCCGACGCCGTCCCAGATCTCCACCCGCAAATCGGTGATGCCCTTGCTCCACACCGGCACGCTGCTGACGTCGATCAGCCGATCCTTGCGGCCCCAGAGCAGCAGCGACGGGGCGCGGATATCGGCCAAGCGAGGTTCCATTGGCGGGCTGGCGCGAAAGTCCACGAAGATTTCCGCCAGTTCGTCCCGGCGCTGTTCGTAGCGCTCGGCCATGGCCGCCAGCACCACGCTGGGTACCCAGGGTGGCGAGGCCATGGTCATTGCGTAGAACGGCGCAAAGTCGTCTCGCGAATCCACCAGGAATGGGTTATGCCCGGCGGCCAGGTGGCGCTCCATGTCGCTGGCCTGGGGGGCGGTGACGCCGGCCGGATCGATCAGCGCCAGGGTCAATACCCGCTCCGGCGCGGTCGCCGCCAGCCAAGCGGCAAGGTAACCGCCCATGGAATTGCCGATGACATGGACCTTGTCCAGGCCGCAGGCGTCGAGCAGTTCGATGACGCGCCGGGCCTGGGTCGGGATGTCATAGCCACCCCCGGCCTTGAAGCCGGTTTCGCCATGGCCGGCCAGGTCGGGCACCACCACTCGATAGTCACCGACAAAATGCCGGGCAAAGCGCAGCCAGAGGTTTTTATCGGCGCTGTAGCCGTGCAGCATCAGGATGCTGCCGGGCGCCTCATAAGGCCCACCCTGCCAGGTCGATACGGTCATCTCGCTGATGGGCACGGTGATCTTGTGCAGCCGATAGAGGCGTGCCTCCAAGGCCATGCCCATGTCGTAGAGGACATGGCCTATGCCTGGATACGTCAACCAGCTCCAGGCGATAAACACGGCTAGGACTACCCACAACACCAGCATGTTTTACCCTCCATGGGTCAGGACGCAATGTGCTCGGCCAACCTGGGCCCGCAGGCCAGGCAGTGATAAGTGAAGCTCAAACCCGGGAACATCGTTGCCCAATAACCCCCTTGTCATATATAGCCAAAATCCGGCCAGAGTCCCGCTTTTGGAAGAGAATAAATAACCCTGCATTCGTTGATGGCTATTTGATGGTGCCCTGATAGACTCCAGACAACCCTATCCCGATGATTCGGGAGACCCGCCGTGCAGAGGCCTGTATGCAAACAACGGGAAAAAAGGGACTGTCGTTGGCCAGGAGGCTCTATATCTCGCGCATCCTGGGCCTGACGCTGGGGTTGTTGCTGGTCAGTGCCGCCATGTATCCACTTGACCCGCCGCGGTGGGTCTGGGGCTTGATGCTGTTCAATGGCTTGGTCTGGCCGCATCTGTCGTATTGCTGGGCCCGTCAGAGCGCCGTGCCGTACCACGCCGAACACCGCAACCTGTTGATCGATGCGCTGCTTGGCGGTTTCTGGGTCGCGGCGATGCAGTTCAATCCGCTGCCCACGGCCGTCACATTGGCGATGATGGCGATGAACAACGTCGCTATCGGTGGCCTGCGTTTCCTCATTGCCGGGGCGGCGGCGCAAATCGCCGGCATCGTCGTGGGCGGGGTGATATTCCCGCTGGCCTACGTTCCCATGACCAGCCCGGCACAGATCTACGCCTGTTTACCCTTGCTGTGCCTGTATCCGATGGCGCTGGGTTGGATCTGCTTTCGCCAGGCCTATACCCTTGGCCGGCAAAAACGCGAATTGTTGGCCCTGAGCCGCACCGACAGCCTGACCGGGCTGCTCAACCATGGCGCCTGGAAAGACCGCCTCAACGAGGAATTCCAGCGTTGCCTGCGTCATCCTGCGGACGGGGCAGGGCGCGGCGCGATTGCGTTGATCGACATCGACCATTTCAAAGCCATCAACGACACCTACGGGCATGTGGCGGGCGACATCGTGCTGCGTCGGCTCGGCAAGATGCTCAGGCAGAATCTGCGAGCCGCCGATCTGGCGGGGCGCTACGGCGGGGATGAGTTCTGTGTGATTCTGCCGGACCTGACCCTGGCTAATGCGATGCACGCCATGGACGGTTTGCGCGAGCGTTTCGCGATGCTTGGCTACGAGCAGAACCCGGGGCTGAAGGTCCGCTTGAGCATTGGCCTGGCGGCCTTCAACCCGGACTATAGCGACGCCACTCTCTGGCTCAACGACGCCGACCAGGCGCTTTATGAAGCCAAGACCACCGGGCGCAACCGGGTCACGTCTCATCGGATCCGACCCGTGTTGGGGGCATCGGCCGTTCCTCTTTGAGGCGATCAACGAGACTTGCGGTCTAGAGCCTTGGCGGAATGTCGGGTAGGGTTGCCAGGGCACTCTCCGACACGAAACAAGGATGACATCATGACGATCACCCCTTTTCGCTCCCGTCTGGCCGCAAGTTTTGGCCTGAGCCTGGCCCTTGGCGCCTTCCTTCCCAGCGCGTTTGCGCAACCCCATCAACAAGTCCTGGCCGATGCCGAACAGTCCAAGGGCGAGGCGCTGAAACTGCTCGAGCGGCTGGTGAACATCGATTCCGGCTCCGGGTATGTGCCCGGGCTGACCCAGGTGGGCGACATTGCCATCGAAGAATTGAAAAAACTCGGCGCCACCATCGAGAAGGTGCCGAACTCGGACGGCACCCAGCACATCCTGGCGACCCTCAAGGGCACCGGTAAGGCGAAAATCCTGCTGATGGCGCACATGGACACGGTGTTCAAGGAGGGCTCGGCCGCCGAGCGTCCCTTCCACATCAAGGACGGCCGGGCCTACGGGCCGGGCGTGATGGACGACAAGGGCGGCATCGTCGCGGGCATCTATGCCTTGAAAATCCTCAAGAACCTCGACTTCAAGAACTACGCGCAGATCACCTTCCTGCTCGATGCCAGTGAAGAAACCGGCTCGGACGCCGCCACCGACCTGATCAAGAAAACCGCCAAGGCCCATGACGTGACCCTGAACCTTGAACCGGGTCGTCCGGCGGATGGCCTGGTGGTCTGGCGCAAAGGCAGTGCCACGGCGCTGGTTGAGGTCAAGGGCAAGGCGTCCCACGCCGGTGTCGCGCCGGAACTGGGGCGCAACGCGGCGATGGAAGCGGCACACCAGATCCTGCAACTGGGCAAGCTCGGCGACGCGGAAAAGAAAACCACCATCAACTTCACGGTGCTCCAGGCCGGCGACCGGACCAACGTGATCCCCGACAAAGCCAGCGCCAAGGCCGATGTACGGGCAGCGGTGCCGGAAGAATTCGACCGCATCGAAAAAGACCTGGCCCGGGTGTCGCAGGACAAGCTCATCGCCGACACCGAAGTCACCACCAGCCTCAAGCGCGGCCTGCCGCCGATGCCGCAGACGGCGGAATCGGATCGCCTGATGGCCATGGCCCAAGGCATCTACGGTGAACTGGGGCGCAAACTCACCGAAGAAGGCAGCGGCGGCGCGGCGGACGCCAGCCTGTCGGCCGGGGTTGGGACGCCGACACTGGATGGCTTTGGCATTGTCGGAGGTAATATTCACACGCCGGAGGAATATGCCGAGGTTGAGAGCGTGGTGCCCAGGATCTATCTGCTGTCGCGGATGATCATGGAGTTGGCGGGGCGGTAACGCGCTATGTCGTAACGTCGAACATTCATAGAGTGAACGCCTCGAAACCTGTGGGAGCGAGCCTGCTCGCGAAAGCGATCTGTCTGTCGATCAAGTGTTGACTGACACACCGCCTTCGCGAGCAAGCTCGCTCCCACAGGGGAATGTGCTGCTGCGGCTAGCGCGCTTCGACGTTGTCCAGCGCGCGGTTGGCCAGTAGTCCGCTCAGTTCGATCAATTGCTGGATGCCCAGGGCAACATGACGTCTCGAACCGTCCAGCTCGAAGGCCAGGTCGTTGACCATGGCATTGGCCGAGGCCAGGGTTTCGCTGAGATTGGCGAGCAGGGATTCGGTGTCGACACCGTTGATGACAGTGAAGAGTTGGTCGGGATCAGCCTCGGTCTTGTTGGTTTTGGGCTTGAGGTAGTAGTCGAGGGCGCGGTCGGCGGCTTTGTCGCGTTTTTTGGGGTGCGGTTTTTTGCGTGGCGAAGTCGGATCGGTGTCTGGCGGGTTGGGGGTTACTTTGAACATAGTTGAAGCTCCGATGCATTTGAAAAGGAGCCATCACCTGCTCGCTACCAAACGAATTGGGTGGTGGCCATACGAAGGTTGGTAGACCGGGCATCGGAGCCGGCGCCTCCGAAGAGGCCCTGCGCATGGCCACCAAAAAGCGAAGTGCATGACTGCACTTGCGGAGGGTGACGCTATGCACCGACAACCCGGGCTACCAAACCCGATCGCTGATTTGTCAGCGACCGGGAAACGATAAAGCCGGGCCTCCAGGCGCACAAGCCGGCGGATTCTGGCGTAGTTGTAGGCAATGGCGCAAGGCGAGGTAGCCCGGTCCTACATTGAAGTCAGCTGGATAAACACCCGGCCTTGGGATTTTAGTAGACCCAAACCTCCACCCGCCGATTCCTGACCCGTCCTTCGTCTTCATTATTAGCCGCCACCGGCATCAGCGCGCCGAAGCCGCGGACTTCGCGCAGGGTCACGCCGTACTTGACCAGTTCCCGCCGCACCGCCATGGCCCGCAATTTGGACAACAGGTCCGCCCGCGCCGGGTCGTCCTTGGCGTCGCCAAACCCCACCAGCGTCACACGTCGGTCGGTTTTGCCGTGCTGCTTTATATAGTCGAGCACGCGGCTCAGGTCTTGATGGGCCTTGTTGTCGAGGCTGGCGCTGCCTTCTTCGAAGCGAAAATTCACGCTCAGTCGCTGGGCCCGGCGGCTCAAGGCCTGGTAACCCTCGGGCATCAAGGCATTGGGCGTGACGGTCATGGCCTGGACGGTCTGGGCGACAAACCCGTTGGCCGCGACGATGGCTTGGCCCTTATCGCTCTGTGTGAACTCGACCAGTGCCTCGGCCCACGGATTCGCCTCCAGGGGTGGCAAATAAAAGAACAGGCGCCGGGACAGGGGATAGTCCTCGGTGGCGATTAAATGATTCAACGGCAACATGGGCTGGGAATTGCCGTCGATAATCGCCAGCGCCTTGGCCTGGCGCACGTAGGGTAAGCCGATGAAACCGATGCCTTGCGGGTCCTGGCTGACCGCGTCGGACAACTGTTCGCTGGACTCGAAGCGCCGCGCTGTAGGATCCAGCCGTTTTGCCTGTCGGTTGAGCACCAGTTCCTTGAAGGTGTCGTAGGTGCCGGATTGTTCATCCCGAGCATAAAGATGAATCGCCCCGCCGACGCCGCCCACCGACTCCCAGGTTCTGGCTTCGCCGCTGAATATCCGCGCCAACTGGACAGTATCGAGCTGACGCAGCGGATTTTGTGGATGAAGAATAATCGCCAGGCCATCGATGGCGATGACCTGCTCGGCGGTGGGACTTTTCAGATCGCCGAGGGAGGACAGGTCCTTCAGTTCGCTGTCCTTGATCGGTCGGGACGAGGCGGCCAGGTCGGCGCTGGCCTGCTTGAGGGCGGCGAAGCCGGTGCTGGAACCGTGGGCCGCGATGTCGATTGTCACGCGCCGGCCATCGGCGGTCTGGCCGACAATGCGCTGTTCATTGTCGCGCCCGGTGATTTCGCTGCTCACCCTGAGCAATCCTTGAGCCTCCATCAAACCCTTGGCCAGGGCTGGCCCCAGTGCCGCGCCGATGGTGTTGGAGCCTTGAAGGCGCAGGGCAGGGCCGTGTTCGGGGATAGGCAAATTGCCGGCCCATGCCATGAACGGCAGCCAGAGGCCGATAAAAACGACAACGCACAGCCGCATGCCGGTACCTTCTGAACCCGAGGAAGTGCCGGAAGATTAAGTCAGTGAGGTTACTGAAAGGTGACAGGGGGGCTAACTATCAACCAAACCCAGCGAAAATCCCCTGTGGGAGCGGGCTTGCTCGCGAAAGCGGTGTGTCAATTGACATCCATACCGGATGTGCCGACGCCTTCGCGGGCAAGCCCGCTCCCACAAGGGATACGGGAAGCTTTGGATCAGCCCAGTTGCAGCCAGATCGGCGCATGGTCCGAAGGTTTTTCCATGCCGCGCAGCTCATAGTCCACACCGGCGTCCTTGACCCGTGGCAGCAGGCCATGGGAGGTGAGGATCAGGTCGATGCGCAGGCCGCGCTTGGGTTCGTCCTCGAAACCGCGGCTGCGGTAGTCGAACCAGCTGAAGCGGTCGGTAACGTCCGGGTTCAGGTGGCGGAAGCTGTCCACCAGGCCCCAGTTCTTCAGGCGGGCCATCCATTCGCGCTCTTCCGGCAGGAAGCTGCACTTGCCGGTTTTCAGCCAGCGCTTCATGTTGTCCGGGCCGATGCCGATGTCGCAGTCTTCCGGGGAAATGTTCACGTCGCCCATCACCACCACGGGCTGGTCGTTGCTGAATCGGCTTTCCAGCAACTGCTGCAAGTCGTTGTAGAAACGCTCCTTGGCGGGGAATTTAGTCGGGTGATCGCGGCTTTCACCTTGTGGGAAATAACCGTTCATGATCGTCACCGGCACGCCATTGGCATCGGCGAAGGTGCCCCAGATGAAGCGCCGTTGGGCGTCGTCATCATCGCCCTCGAAGCCTTTGTGCAGGCTCAGCGGCGCCTGGCGGGAGAGCAGGGCAACGCCGTAGTGGCCCTTTTGCCCATGGTAATGCACGTGATAACCCAGGGCCTGTACGTCCGCCAGGGGGAATTGTTCGTCGTGGACCTTGGTTTCCTGCAGGCCGATCACGTCCGGCTGGTGCTTTTCGATCAGCGCCGCCAGCTGATGGGGACGGGCGCGCAGCCCGTTGATGTTGAAGGAGACGATCTTCATGGTCGGCTGTCCTGGCAAAACTGCGATGCTAGCTGACATGTGGGAAGGGAGCCAGCGTGGCAGTAGGACAAATGGGCTGCTAATGTCCTTTGCATGTAGGAACGATCACAACCCAATCGGGTTCGTACTCAATAAGAGCAAGGCCTCACCGAGCCTCGCCCCAGGAGATCCAACGTCATGCCTGAAACCGCCACCGCGATTGCCGACATCCATATGCTCGACAGCGGTTATTCCCGCGAAGCGCGTTCATTGCTGTACCAGGCGTATCGCCATGAGCCGACGTTCAGCTTCTTGTTCGAGTCCGAACGGCCCGGTTATGAACAGCGGGTACGGGCTACGGTGCGTGAACTGGTCAAGCAGCATTTTCTCCAGGACCTGCCGGCCATCGGCCTGCTGGTTAACGATCGCCTGATCGGCATCGCCCTGATCGCCCCACCACAACGACGCCTAGGCATTACCGAAAGCTGGGCCTGGCGCTTGCGCATGGTGTTGAGCACCGGTTTTCGCTGCACCCGGCGCTACCTGGATTATCACGCAGCGGTAGTTGCGTGCCTGCCGTCGGATTCCGTCCACGTGTTGCCGTTGCTGGGGGTCCATCCTCAATTCCAGGGCCAGCATTTTGGCGAACAATTACTTGAGGCAGTGCACAATTGGTGCGCGGTGGACGAACATTCCCAGGGCGTGGTGCTGGACACCGGCAACCCGCGTTATCTGGAATTCTATAAACGCCAGGGCTATGAGGAAATCGGTGAAGTGGCAGTAGGACCGATCCGCGAGCATGTGTTCTTTCATCCCAATCCGCAGGTCCTGCAAAGCGCAACGGCATAATCGGGCGAACTTTTAGGATCTGTCCGGCTCTATCAGGCTCCCAAGCTCGTGATAGCATCCGCGCCATGAATTTCCCAGGACGAATGACCAGTGGCGCGCTCTTGCTGTCCCTCAGCTGTGTGGCGCTGGCACAAAGTGAATTGGATGTACGGGTCAAACCTTCCGACGACGCACTCAAGGCCAACGTAGAGGGCTACATCGGTGGCGTGGGTGATCGTGACGAGGAGGCCTTGCAGCGCTTCAGTCGCGGCGCCGAAGAGCAGGCGCGCAAGGCCGCCCAGGCGCTGGGCTATTACCAGCCGCAGATCGACAGCGAGGTCAAGGGCGGCAAGACCCCACGGCTGATCCTGACCATCGACCCCGGCGAGCCTGTGCACCTGCGCAATGTCACCCTGCGTGTCGACGGCCCTGCAGCTTCCCTCAAGTCTTTTCGCTTACCCGATAACGCCGCCCTCAAGCCGGGCGCGGTGCTCAACCATGGTCGCTATGAAGACGCCAAGCGGCTGATCCAGAACCAGGCCTCGCGCTACGGGTTTTTCAGCGGGCGGTTCGTCAGCCAGAAATTGAGGGTGGATCCCCAGGCGGGTATCGCCGACATCGAGTTGATCTACGACAGCGGCCCGCGTTATACCCTGGGCCCGGTGCACTTCGAAGGCGATACCCCAATAGATGAAGACCTGCTGCAACGCATGGTGCCGTTCAAGGCAGGTACCGCGTATGACTCCGAACTGATTGCCGAGCTCAACCAGGCCCTGCAATCGAGCGGTTATTTCGAAGGTGTCCGGGTGGACGCGGCGCCCAGTGCAGCGACAGACAACGTGATCCCGGTGGCGGTCAAGCTCGACACTCGCAAGCCGCGCACCATGGGCCTGGGCCTGGGGTTTTCCACCGATGTCGGCCCGCGCGCCAAGGCCAACTGGACGCGCCACTGGGTCAATGCCCAGGGCCACAGTTACGGCTGGGAGACGGAGGTGTCGGCGCCCCGGCAGAACGTCGGCCTGTGGTACGACGTGCCGCTCGACCCGCCGCTGACCGATAAGATGCGCTACGCCGGCGGTTATCAATATGAAGAACTGGCCGACACCGACACTCTCAGCAAGCTGCTGACCGTGGGCCCGGAATGGCACAGCAAGTTGTCCAGCGGCTGGCAGCGGGTGGTCTCGCTCAAGTGGCAGCGTGAGGAATACCGCCTCGGTGACGACTCGGGCCTGAGCACATTGCTGATGCCGGGCCTCAGCTATTCCTACTTGCGCAGCGATAACCGCATCGATCCGCACAACGGCTATCGCCTGCAGTTCGACACCAAGGTGGCCAAGGAGGGGCTCGGGTCGGACAACAACCTTGTATATGGCACCGCCATGGTCAAGGGCCTGACCACGGTGTTCGACAAACATCGCCTGCTGGCCCGGGCCCAGGTCGGCGGCAGCGCTACCAATGGCTATAGATCGATCCCGCCGTCCCTGCGCTTTTTTGCCGGGGGCGACCAGAGCGTGCGCGGTTATGACTACCAGAGCCTGTCGCCGGAGAATTCCGAGGGCGACCGTATCGGCGGGCGCTACATGATCGCCGGCAGCCTCGAGTATCAATATTCAATCGCGGAAAAATGGCGGGTGGCGACGTTCATCGACCAAGGCAACTCTTTCAACAGCCTTGAACTGCCGAGTCTCAAGACCGGCGTAGGCGTTGGCGTGCGCTGGGTGTCGCCAGTGGGCCCGATCCGCCTCGACCTGGCCCATGCGCTGGACGACGAGGGCGGCATTCGATTGCACTTTTCCATGGGGCCCGAGCTGTGAAGCGTGGTTTGAAAAGAACACTACTGGCGCTGGCTGGTTTGCTGGTGGTGGCGGTACTGGCGTTAAGCACCGTGCTGGGGACGAGCTTTGGCAGCCGTTGGGCCCTGGGCCTTGTGCCTGGCCTGAGGGTGGAGAATTTCCAGGGACGATTGGGCGGGCAATGGAGCGCCGATCACCTGTTGTGGGAGCAGGACGCCAGTCGATTGGAGCTGGATCGGCTGATCTTCGCCTGGTCGCCGCTGTGCCTGGCGCGCATGACGTTGTGCATCGATCAGCTCAAGGCCGACACGGTCAGTCTGCAATTGCCTGAGTCTGCCGATGAGCCAAGCAGCGGCCCCGTCACCTTGCCCGACCTGGATTTGCCGATCGCCATCGAATTGGGCGACGTGCAGATTGGCAGCTTGTTGTTCAACGGCAGCGAACAGCTCAAAGGCTTGCAACTGGCCGCCCACTGGACCACCGAGGGCTTGCAGATCGACTCGGTGCAATTGCAGCGTGACGAGCTGAGTCTGAAGCTGTCCGGGTTGTTGAAGCCGGGCGGCGATTGGCCTTTGCATGCTGAAGGTCAGCTCACCTTGCCGGCACCGGGCGCCACGCCGTGGATCCTGGATCTGAAAGTCGATGGCGATCTGCTCAAGACCCTCTACCTCAACGCCGACAGCAGCGGCTACCTGCAAGGCCACTTGGTCGGTGAACTGCAACCGCTCGCCGACAACCTGCCGGCCAAGGTGCGCATCACCGCCGACGGCTTCAAGGCCAGCGCCGACCTGCCGGACACGCTGGTGCTCAATCAGCTTGAATTGAGCGGTGAAGGCGATCTGAAAAACGGCTACCAATTGCTCGGCAAGGCAACGCTACCGGCCGAGAGAGGGCCGGTGGCGCTGCATCTGCAAGGAACAGTCGACGCCAATGGCGCACAGATCGCCGGCCTGGATCTTGATGCCGGCGACCAGCAGAGCCTGAAGCTCACCGGCCAGTTGGACTGGCGTGAAGGCCTGAGCGCCGATGCGAAAGTGGCGTGGCTGGATTTTCCCTGGCATCGCCTTTATCCGCTGATCGACGAACCCCAAGTAACGCTGCGCAGTTTCGCCGGGGAAGTTTCGTACACCGATGGCAAATACCTGGGCAACTTCCAGGCGGCGCTGGACGGTCCTGCCGGCGCTTTCAGCCTGGGCAGCCCATTCAGCGGCGACCTGACGCAAGTGCATTTGCCAGAACTCAAGCTCACCGCAGGGCAAGGCAAGGCCGAAGGACACGTGGACCTGCAGTTTGCCAACGGCATCGCCTGGGACACGGCGCTGCAATTGTCGGCGATCAACCCGGCGTACTGGCTTGGTGAATTGCCCGGTACGTTGGCCGGGCCGTTGCGCAGCAAAGGGTCGGTGCAAAACGGTGCCCTCAGCCTCGACGCAGACCTGGACCTCAAGGGCAAACTGCGCGGCCAACCGGCGTTGTTCCAGGCCAAGGCCAGCGGCACCGGCGAGCAGTGGAACCTCAGCGCCCTGGACATCCGCCTGGGCGACAACCGCATCAGCGGCACTGGCAGCCTGCAACAGAAGCTCACCGGCCAGATCGACATCAAGCTTGCGCGCCTGGCCCAGCTCTGGCCGCAATTGCGCGGGCAGGTCATCGGTCGCGTCGACGTGGCCGGTACGCTGAAGGTGCCCCAAGGCAAGCTCGGCCTGCAAGGCTCGCAGCTGGCATTCCAGGACAATCACCTGCAAAGCCTTAATCTGGACGCGACGCTCGACAGTGCGCAACGGGGCAAAGTCGATCTCAAGGCCAGCGGCATCCGCGCCGGTGAAACCTCGCTGGGCGTGCTGACGGTAAGCGGGCAGGGCGACATCCGCCAGCAAAAACTCAGCCTGGACCTGCAAGGGCCGCAACTCGACACCAGCCTGGTGCTCGACGGCATGCTCGACCAAGGCAACTGGCGCGGGCGCCTGGCCAGTGGCGAGGTCCAGGCCGGCGGTCAGGATTGGCGCCTGCAAGCCCCGGCGAAGCTGGAACGCCTGGCCAACGGTACACTCAGCATCGGCGCCCATTGCTGGCGTTCCGGCCCGGCCAGCCTGTGTGGTGAAGACCAGCGCCTGATGCCGGAGCCCAAGCTGCGTTATCACCTCAAGCAGTTCCCCATCGAAAGCCTGGCCCAGTGGATGCCCAAGGATTTCGCCTGGCAGGGCCGCCTCAATGCCGACCTGCAACTGGACCTGCCGGCCAGCGGGCCAAATGGCCAGATTTTGGTGGATGCCAGCGGCGGGACCCTGCGGATCCGGGACAAGGAGCAGTGGCTGGACTTCCCGTACCAGACCTTGACGCTCGACAGCCGCCTGACCTCGAAACGCATCGACACCCGCCTGAATTTCGTCGGTGCCAGGCTTGGCGAATTGATGCTTCAAACGCAGATCAACCCACTGCCGGCCAGCAAGCCGTTGAGCGGTTCGTTCCGCCTGACCGGCCTGGACCTGTCCGTGGCTCGGCCGTTCGTGCCGATGGTGGAAACCCTGACCGGCCATCTGAATGGCAGTGGCACCTTGTCCGGTGGTTTGCTTGAGCCCCAGGTCAACGGCAACCTGACGCTCAGCGACGGTGAAGTGTCGGGCCCTGAACTGCCGGTCAGCCTCGAAGCCTTGCAGGTGCGGGCAATGATTGCCGGGGAAACGGTACGGTTGGATGGCGACTGGAAAAGCGGCAAGAGCGGGCAGGGCACGCTGAAGGGGAATATTGGCTGGGGCGAAGCCCTGTCCCTGGACCTGGCGCTCAAGGGCTCGCAACTGCCGGTCACGGTCGAGCCGTATGCGGTACTGGACGTGGCGCCCGACCTCAACATCACGATGCACGGCGAGCGGCTTTCGATTGCTGGCAAGGTCTTGGTGCCCAAGGGCGAGATCACCGTCCGTGAGTTGCCGCCGTCTACCGTCAAGGTGTCGGATGACACGGTGATCGTCGGCCACCAGACCGAGGAGGGCAAGACACCGATCGCCATGGCGATGGACATCGATGTGATCGTCGGCCAAGAGAAACTGGCCTTTTCCGGGTTCGGGCTGACGGCCAACGTGCAGGGCCAGGTGCACATCGGCGACAACCTCGACACCCGTGGCGAGCTCTGGCTCAACGACGGTCGTTACCGGGCCTATGGGCAGCGGCTGACGGTGCGTCGGGCACGGCTGCTGTTCGCCGGGCCCATCGATCAGCCGTACCTGGACATCGAAGCGATCCGCCAGACCGACGATGTAATCGCCGGCATCCGCCTGAGCGGCAGCGCCGAGCAGCCGACCACGCAGATTTTCTCGGAACCGGCGATGAGCCAGGAGCAGGCCTTGTCCTACCTGGTGCTGGGCCGGCCGCTGAGTACCACGGGCGAAGACAACAACATGCTCGCCCAGGCGGCGTTGGGCCTGGGGTTGATGGGGAGCTCGGGCGTGACCACCAGCCTTGCCAATAATCTGGGGATCGAGGATTTCCAGCTCGACACCCAGGGCAGCGGCGAGGCCACCAGCGTGGTCGCCAGCGGTAATCTGTCGGAGAAACTCAGCTTGCGTTATGGCGTCGGTGTGTTCGAGCCGGCCAACACCATTGCCCTGCGCTACAAGCTCAGCAAGAAGGTCTATCTGGAGGCCGCCAGCGGCGTCGCCAGTTCGCTGGATATCTTCTACAAGCGCGATTTCTGAACCCTTTCACCACATCAATGTGGGAGCGGGCTTGCTCGCGAATGCGGTGTGTCATTTAACAGATGAGTTGACTGATCTAACGCCTTCGCGAGCAAGCCCGCTCCCACATTTCTCTACGTTTGTCTGTCAGTTAGTAGCAAGCTAACTATTTATTTGACATTTGCTGCCTAAGCAGTAATATCTCGACATACATTCACTGCCTAGGCAGCAAACGGTGGTCAGATGAAGCATTTCACGCCAGACAACTTTCACAATTGCCATCTCGGCATGCTGCTCGGACGCACTGCGCTGCTCAAGGATCGGATCATCGATACCCACATGGAACCCGTCGGCATCACCGCCGCGCAGTTCAAGGTCCTGATCATAATGGCCCAGTACGGTATCGAGACGCCGGCCGAGCTGTGTCGCTACCTGTCCCTGGACAGCGGTTCGATGACGCGGATGCTCGATCGCCTGGAACAGAAAGGTTTCCTCGCCCGCGAGCGTTCCGCCCAGGACCGCCGTCAAGTGCGCCTGGTGCTGACCGAGGCCGGCCAGGCCCTCGCTGATCGCCTGCCGTACATCGGCGCCCAAGCCATGAACCAGTTGGCCGGCGCCATCAGCCCCGAGGAGCTGAAAATCCTCGAACAGATCCTTAAGAAAATTCTGCTCGCCGCGGGTGACCCCATCACTGTGTCGCGAATGGGGGAGAAATGAAGCGTAGAACCTTGCGTTCCCAATTGAGCCTGGTGTTGCTGGCCATGAGCCTGGCCGGCTGCGCCAGCTACAGTGGCCTGAAGACCGAGGGTGTCAGCCTCCAGGCCCAGAGCCTCAAGGCCGGGCAGTCGTTGAACGGCGTCACGCTGTCGCCGGCGGCATGGCCGAAAAGCGACTGGTGGAAAAGCCTTGGCGATCCGCAACTCGATGGTCTGATCCGTGAAGCATTGCGCGACAGTCCGGACATGCAGGTCGCCAGCGCCCGGGTTCATCAGGCCAGTGCCGCTGCCTATGCGGCCAATGCGGCGCGCATGCCGACACTGGACGCCAGTGGTGGCGTCAGCCGTTCGCGTCTGTCCCGTGACCAGGACCCGAGCGGGCAGGGCGGGGCATACAGCACCCTGCGCACGCTGGGTGTGGATTTCAACTACAACTTCGATCTCTGGGGCGGCCAGCGTGCTGCCTGGGAGGCCGCGTTGGGCCAGGCCCGTGCCGCCGAGATCGACCGCCAGGCCGCGCAACTGACTCTCGCCGCCGATGTGGCCCGGGCCTACAGCGACCTGGGCCAGGCCCATATCATTTATGACTTGGCTTCCGAGGACCTCAAGCGCACGCGGCAGATGCTCGACCTGGGCAGGCGTCGCCTGAATGCCGGGATCGACAGCGAGTACCAGTTCCAGCAGACCGAAAGCCTGGAAGCCAGCGCCGATGCGACGCGCATCGACGCGGAAAAACGTCTGCAGAGCGCGAAAATCGCCCTGGCTGTATTGCTGGGCAAGGGCCCGGACCGCGGCAATGAAATTGCCCGGCCCAACGTGTTGCAGGCCAGCGCAGTGGCGTTGCCGTCGAACCTGCCAGCCGAGTTGCTGGGTCGGCGTCCGGACCTGGTCGCGGCACGCTGGCGAGTCGAGGCGGCCAGCAAGAACATCGAGGCCGGCAAGACCAATTTCTACCCCAATCTCAACCTGAGTGCGGCGGCGGGAACACGGTCCTTGCTTGGAGATGCGATGTTCGGCTCGGCCAGCCGGTTCTTCAACGTGGCGCCCACGGTGTCGCTGCCGATCTTCGACGGCGGACGCCTGCGGGCGGACCTGGATGCCCGGGATGCCGACTATGACCTGGCGGTGGCGCAATACAACCAGAGCCTGGTCAGGGCGCTTGGGGATGTCAGCGACACCATCAACCAGTTGCGCGACATCGCCCGCCAGATCGGCGCCCAGCAACATGCCACCGATATTGCCCAGAACTCTTACGACACCGTGGTCCAGCGCTACGGCTCGGGCATCGGTAATTACCTGGACGTGCTGAGCATCGAGCAGCAACTGCTCCAGGCCCAGCGCCAACTGGCGAACCTGAATGCCGAGCAGATCGATTTGTCGATCCAACTGATGCAGGCCCTGGGCGGTGGTTTCGATACCCAGGCCTTGGCCGCGGCCACACCGGCCTCCACTGCGCCGAATAACTGATTCGAGGTACTTGTCATGGCTACTGCCGAAACGACTCAATCCGAACACGCCCAAGACAGCAAGAATTCGCGCAAGCGCAAGGTGATGCTGGGAACCCTGGCGCTGCTGGTCATTCTCGCCGGCCTGGGTGTCTGGGCCTGGCATGAACTCTATGGGCGCTGGAGCGAAAGCACCGACGATGCCTACGTGAACGGCAACGTGGTGGAAATCACGCCGCAAGTCACCGGCACCGTGGTGAGCATCGGTGCCGACGACGGTGACCTGGTGCGTGAAGGCCAGGTGCTGGTGCAGTTCGATCCCAACGATGCCGAAGTCGGGCTGCAAAGTGCCCAGGCCAACCTGGCCCGCACGGTGCGCCAGGTGCGCGGCTTGTACAGCAACGTCGACGGCATGCGGGCGCAGGTCAACGCGCAAGAGGCCGAGGTGCAAAAGGCCCAGGAAAACTACAGCCGACGCAAGAACCTGGCGGCCGGCGGGGCGATTTCCCAGGAGGAACTGTCCCATGCCCGCGACGACCTGACCTCGGCGCAGAACGCCCTGGCCAATGCCCGGCAACAACTCAAGACCACCAGCGCGCTGGTGGATGACACCGTCGTGTCGTCCCACCCCGACGTGCAGTCCGCCGCCGCGCAATTGCGCCAGGCGTACCTGGCCAACGCTCGTGCCACGCTGATCGCACCGGTCACCGGTTATGTCGCCAAGCGCACCGTGCAACTGGGCCAACGGGTGCAGCCGGGTACGGCGCTGATGGCGGTGATCCCGCTGGACCAGTTGTGGATCGACGCCAACTTCAAGGAAACCCAACTGCGTGACATGCGCATCGGCCAGCCGGTGGACATCGAGGCCGACCTGTACGGCAGCGATGTGAAATACAGCGGCACCATCGACAGCCTCGGCGCCGGGACCGGCAGCGCATTTGCCTTGCTGCCGGCACAGAACGCCACGGGGAACTGGATCAAGATCGTCCAGCGGGTGCCGGTGCGGATTCATATCAACCCACAGGAATTGGCCAAGCACCCGCTGCGCATCGGCCTGTCGACCCAGGTCAGCGTCAACCTGCATGACCAGAGCGGCCCGGTACTGGCCCAGCAGCCACCGCAGAAAGCCTCGTTCAGCACCCAGGTCTACGACCGGCAACTGGCCGACGCCGACGCGATGATCACGCGGCTGATCCATGAAAACAGCGCGGTTGCCAGTAAGACGGTGCAGCGCTAGTCAGTATCGCAGGCTGGTCTTTGCATTAGCAGGATGGTGAAAAACCCCTGTGGGAGCGGGCTTGCTCGCGAATGCGCTGTATCAGCCAACACAAATGTTGAATGTGGAATCGCCTTCGCGAGCAACCCCGCTCCCACAGGTTTTGCGTTGTGAGCCAAACGATTTCGCCACCTTCGCTTCATAGGATTTCGCAATGAGCAATAACGCGTCCTTCACGCCGCCCAGCCTGTTGCTCAGCACCATCGGGCTGTCGCTGGCGACGTTTATGCAGGTGCTCGACACCACCATCGCCAACGTCGCCTTGCCGACCATTTCCGGGAACTTGGGTGTCAGCTCGGAGCAGGGCACTTGGGTCATCACCTCGTTTGCGGTGAGCAACGCCATTGCGCTTCCGCTGACCGGATGGCTGAGCCGTCGGTTCGGCGAGGTGAAGCTGTTCTTGTGGGCGACCATGTTGTTCGTGCTCGCGTCGTTCCTGTGCGGTATTTCCACCTCGATGCCGGAACTGATTGGCTTTCGTGTGTTGCAGGGGTTGGTGGCCGGGCCGTTGTACCCGATGACCCAGACCTTGTTGATTGCCGTGTATCCGCCGGCCAAGCGCGGCATGGCCCTCGCGTTACTGGCGATGGTCACGGTGGTGGCCCCGATCGCCGGGCCGATTTTGGGCGGCTGGATCACCGACAGCTATAGCTGGCCGTGGATCTTCTTCATCAACGTGCCCATCGGGGTCTTCGCGGCGATGGTGGTGAAGCAGCAACTCAAGGCGCGGCCGGTGGTCACCAGCCGACAGCCGATGGACTACGTCGGGTTGATCATGCTGATCATCGGGGTCGGCGCGCTCCAGGTGATTCTCGACAAGGGCAACGACCTGGACTGGTTCGAATCGAACTTCATCATTGTCGGTGCGCTGATCTCGTTGGTCGCCCTGGCGGTTTTCGTGATATGGGAAATGACCGATCGCCACCCGGTGGTCAATCTCCGGCTGTTTGCCTACCGCAACTTTCGCATCGGCACCCTTGTGCTGGTGGGGGGCTACGCCGGTTTCTTCGGCATCAACCTGATCCTGCCGCAGTGGTTGCAGACCCAGATGGGCTACACCGCCACCTGGGCCGGGCTGGCGGTGGCGCCCATCGGGATCCTGCCGGTGGTAATGTCGCCCTTCGTCGGCAAGTACGCGCATAAGTTCGACCTGCGTCTGCTGGCCGGGCTGGCGTTCCTCGCCATGGGCCTGAGTTGCTTCATGCGCGCCGGGTTCACCAATGAAGTGGATTTCCAGCACGTCGCCCTGGTGCAGTTGTTCATGGGCATTGGCGTGGCGCTGTTCTTCATGCCGACCCTGAGCATCCTGATGTCGGACCTGCCACCGCACCAGATTGCCGATGGCGCGGGGCTGGCAACATTTCTGCGGACCTTGGGCGGTAGCTTCGCCGCGTCCCTGACCACCTGGATCTGGATCCGTCGGGCTGATCAGCACCATGCCTACCTGAGCGAAAGCATCAGCACCTTCGAACCGGCCACCCGCGAGGCGCTCAACCAGCTCGGCGGCGCCAGTACCCCGGCCTATGCCCAACTCGACCGGATCCTCACCAGCCAGGCGTACATGCTCTCCACCGTGGATTACTTCACGTTGCTGGGATGGGCGTTCGTGGGGCTGATCGTGCTGGTATGGCTGGCGAAGCCGCCGTTTGCGGCGAAGGCGGGGCCGGCATCGGCGGGGCACTGATCGCGAGGTGAAATGCAATCTCCTGTGGGAGCGGGCTTGCTCGCGAAGGCGGCCTGACAGTCAACCATGATGTTGAATGTGAAGGCCCTTTCGCGAGCAAGCCCGCTCCCACAGGGAATTCAGGTTGGGCTGGAAATTGTGTCAGGTGCTGGCAGCTGCGGCGGCGGGGTAAACCCGAACGGCGCCAGCGCAAACCCCTGTTCATCCACCTGCAAGGCCCAGCCTTGCTTGTCCCAGTCCCCCAGCACAATGCGCCGGGCAGCGTGCTCGCCCAGTTGCAGCTTATGAATGGCGGGACGGTGGGTGTGGCCGTGGACCAGGGTCTTCACCCCGTATTGCTGCATGATCCGCGGGACCTCTTCTGGCGTGACGTCGACAATGTCGTTGGCTTTCATCCGCGTCTGCGCGCGACTTTCGCTGCGCAGCTTGCGCGCCAGCTTCTGGCGGCTGGCCAGGGGCAGGTGGCGCAGGATGAACAGCGTGACCGGGTTGCGCAGCCAGCGCCGCAGTTTCATGTAGCCTTCGTCCCGGGTGCAGAGGCTGTCGCCGTGCATCAGCAGCACCGGTTCACCCTTGAACTGCACGACACTCGGGTCCTTGAGCAGGGTGCAGCCGGCCGCCTTGCAGAAAGCCTGCCCCAGCATGAAGTCGCGATTGCCGTGCATCAGGAAAATGGCCGTGCCGCTGTCGCTCAACTCGCGCAGGGCCTGGCAGATGGAGCGCTGGAACGGGGTCATGGCATCGTCGCCGATCCAGGCTTCGAAAAAGTCGCCCAGAATGTACAACGCTTGCGCCGAGCGGGCGCGTGTGGCGAGTAAATCCAGAAACGCCCGGGTAATGTCCGGGCGCTCCTCTTCCAGATGCAAGTCTGAAATCAGCAGTATCACTCAATGATCTCGGCTTTCTCGATGATCACGTCTTCTGCCGGGACGTCCTGGTGGCCCGCCTTGGAAGTGGTGGAGACACCCTTGATCTTGTCGACGACGTCAGTGCCTTCGACCACTTTGCCGAACACTGCGTAGCCCCAGCCCTGGGTGGTCTTGCTGCTGTGGTTCAGGAAGCTGTTGTCGGCCACGTTGATGAAGAATTGCGCGGAGGCCGAATGCGGCTCCATGGTACGGGCCATGGCGACGCTGTATTTTTCGTTCGGCAAGCCGTTGTCCGCTTCGTTCTGGATGCTCGGGCGCTTGTCTTTCTTTTCTTTCATGCCTGGCTCGAAACCGCCGCCCTGGATCATGAAGTTACCGATGACACGGTGGAAAACGGTGTTTTCGTAATGGCCGGCCTTGACGTATTCGAGGAAGTTGGCAACGGTCAGCGGTGCCTTCTCGGCGTTCAGTTCCAGGACGATGTCGCCGTGGTTGGTGGTCAGTTTGACTTGAGTCATGATCGGTACTCTTTCAAGGAATTCGTGGGTTTCGGGGCTTTGACGCCCGCAACCGGTCTGGCTGTAATCGGCCAGGCTGGGCAGTTTAGCGCGCCATGCGCGAATTTCGAGGCTGTTTTTCATCTGACCGTCGATTAAATTCAATCGTTTACCGGCCTGGCCTGTCAGGTGCTTGACAGCATCGGCTATGATACGGGCTTTGATTTATCAGGCCGCACCCGGCCGCGCACTTGTACGTTCAAGGATCCTATGAGCAAGCCCACTGTCGACCCTACCGCGAATTCCAAGACCGGCCCGGCTGTGCCGGTCAACTTCCTGCGCCCGATCATCCAGGCGGACCTGGATTCGGGTAAGCACACACAGATCGTCACTCGCTTCCCGCCGGAGCCCAACGGCTACCTGCACATCGGTCACGCCAAGTCGATCTGCGTGAACTTCGGCCTGGCCCAGGAGTTCGGCGGCGTCACGCACCTGCGTTTCGACGACACCAACCCGGCCAAGGAAGACCAGGAATACATCGACGCGATCGAAAGCGACGTCAAGTGGCTGGGTTTCCAATGGTCCGGTGAAGTGCGCTACGCCTCGCAGTATTTCGACCAACTGCATGACTGGGCCGTTGAGTTGATCAAGGCCGGCAAGGCCTACGTGTGCGACCTGACGCCCGAGCAGGCGCGCGAATACCGTGGCAGCTTGACTGAGCCTGGCAAGGACAGCCCGTTCCGTGGTCGCAGCGTCGAAGAGAACCTGGACCTGTTCGCTCGCATGCGCGCCGGTGAATTCCCGGACGGCGCACGGGTGCTGCGGGCCAAGATCGACATGGCCTCGCCGAACATGAACCTGCGCGACCCGATCATGTACCGCATCCGTCACGCCCATCACCACCAGACCGGTGACAAGTGGTGCATCTACCCCAACTATGACTTCACCCACGGTCAGTCGGACGCCATCGAAGGCATCACCCACTCGATCTGCACCCTGGAGTTCGAAAGCCATCGTCCGCTGTATGAATGGTTCCTCGAACACCTGCCCGTGCCGGCCCACCCGCGCCAGTACGAATTCAGCCGCCTGAACCTGAACTACACCATCACCAGCAAGCGCAAGCTCAAGCAACTGGTGGACGAGAAGCACGTCAACGGCTGGGACGACCCGCGCATGTCGACGCTGTCGGGCTTCCGTCGTCGCGGCTACACGCCAAAATCGATCCGCAACTTCTGCGAGATGGTCGGCACCAACCGTTCCGACGGCGTAGTGGACTTCGGCATGCTGGAATTCAGCATCCGTGACGACCTCGACCACAGCGCCCCGCGCGCCATGTGCGTGCTGCGTCCGCTGAAAGTCGTGATCACCAACTACCCGGAAGGCCAGGTCGAGAACCTCGAGCTGCCGCGCCATCCGAAAGAAGACATGGGCGTGCGCGTCCTGCCGTTCGCCCGGGAGATCTACATCGACCGCGACGACTTCATGGAAGAGCCGCCAAAAGGCTACAAGCGCCTTGAGCCAGCCGGTGAAGTGCGCCTGCGTGGCAGCTACGTGATCCGCGCCGACGAAGCCATCAAGGACGCCGACGGCAACATCGTCGAGCTGCGTTGCTCCTACGATCCCGACACCCTGGGCAAGAACCCGGAAGGTCGCAAGGTCAAGGGCGTGATCCACTGGGTGCCGGCCGCCGCCAGCGTCGAGTGCGAAGTACGCCTGTACGATCGCCTGTTCCGTTCGCCGAACCCGGAGAAGGCCGAAGACAGCGCCAGCTTCCTGGACAACATCAACCCTGACTCCCTGCAAGTTCTCACGGGTTGTCGTGCCGAGCCTTCGCTGGGCAACGCACAGCCGGAAGACCGTTTCCAGTTCGAGCGCGAAGGCTACTTCTGTGCGGATATCAAGGACTCGAAACCCGGTGCTCCGGTGTTCAACCGTACCGTGACCTTGCGCGATTCCTGGGGTCAGTGATCAAGTCTTAAGGGAAACCCTGTGCTTACGATCTACAACACGCTCACCAAGAGCAAAGAAGTCTTCAAGCCGCTGGATGGCAACAAGGTCCGCATGTACGTCTGCGGGATGACCGTGTACGACTACTGCCACATCGGGCACGGTCGCAGCATGGTCGCCTTCGACCTGGTGACCCGCTGGCTGCGTTTCAGTGGTTACGACCTGACCTACGTGCGCAACATCACCGACATCGAAGACAAGATCATCAATCGTGCCCGCGAAAATGGTGAACCCTACGATGCGCTGACCGAGCGCATGATCCAGGCCATGCACGAGGACGAGGCGCGCCTCAATATCCTCAAGCCGGATCTGGAGCCGCGTGCCACGGACCACATCCCTGGCATGCTGAGCATGATCCAGACCCTGATCGACAAGGGCTACGCCTACGCACCGGGCAATGGCGACGTGTATTACCGCGTCGCCAAGTTCATGGGCTACGGCAAGTTGTCGCGCAAGAAGATCGAAGACCTGCGCATCGGTGCGCGCATCGAAGTCGACGAGTCCAAGGAAGATCCGCTGGACTTCGTGCTGTGGAAGGGCGCCAAGCCGGGCGAGCCGAGCTGGGATTCGCCGTGGGGCGCCGGGCGTCCGGGCTGGCACATCGAATGCTCGGTAATGTCCACCTGCTGCCTGGGCGAGACCTTCGACATTCATGGCGGCGGCAGCGACCTGGAATTCCCGCACCACGAAAACGAAATCGCCCAGAGCGAAGCCGCCACCGGTAAGACCTACGCCAACGCCTGGATGCATTGCGGCATGATCCGCATCAATGGCGAGAAGATGTCCAAGTCGTTGAACAACTTCTTCACCATTCGCGACGTGCTGGACAAGTACCACCCGGAAGTCGTGCGTTACCTGTTGGTGTCGAGCCACTACCGCAGCGCTATCAACTACTCGGAGGACAACCTCAAGGACGCCAAGGGCGCCCTGGAGCGTTTCTACCATGCGTTGAAAGGCCTGCCGGCTGTGCCGCCGGCCGGTGGCGAAGGGTTCGTCGCACGCTTTACCGAAGTGATGAACGACGACTTCGGCACGCCGGAAGCGTGTGCGGTGCTGTTCGAGATGGTGCGCGAGATCAACCGCCTGCGTGAGAGCGATCTCAATGCAGCGGCGGGCCTGGCGGCGCGTTTGAAGGAATTGGCCAGCGTATTGGGTGTGTTGCAGCTTGAGGCTGACGACTTTCTCCAGGCCGGTGCCGAAGGTCGTGTGGACGCCGCCGAGGTGGACGCATTGATCCAGGCGCGCCTGACCGCGCGGACCAACAAGGACTGGGCCGAATCCGACCGCATCCGCGACCAGCTCACCGCCATGGGCGTGGTGCTGGAAGACGGCAAGGGCGGCACGACCTGGCGCCTGGCGGACTGAGTCCACCTGGTCTATGTGGGAGCGGGCTTGCTCGCGAAAGCGGTTTGTCAGTCAATATTTATGTTGCTGACTTGACGCCATCGCGAGCAGGCTCGCTCCCACACTGATTTGCGTCGTGTCTGGCAGAAAAAATGTGGGAGCAAGCTCGCTCCCACATTTTTTTGTGCCCAGTCTGGCAATCATCCTTTTATGAGCTAGTACTGTCAGGTCGATTCGACGTTCTCTGGCAGGGCTCTTCCATGTTGGCTCATTGGTTTCTGGCGGCCATTCATCTTCTTGCGTTCGCCCTAGGTTTCTGGGCGGTGCTGACGCGCGGCACAGCGCTACGACGCCTGGCAGGAGGCGTGGACGCTGTTCGGAATGTGTTGATTGCGGACAATGTCTGGGGCGTGTCGGCGCTGGTGTTATTGGTCACCGGCGGGATGCGGGCTTTTGGCGGCTATGAAAAAGGCTCGGACTATTACCTGCACCAACCGCTGTTCCACCTGAAGATGACCTTTCTGGTGTTGATCCTGTTGCTTGAGATCGCGCCGATGATCACTTTGATCAAGTGGCGCGTGGCCTTGGGCAAGGGGGCGGCGATCGATCCATCGAAAGCCGGGCGGTTTGCGCGGATCAGCCACATCGAAGCCTTGCTGCTGGTCTTGATGGTGATCGCGGCCACCGGAATGGCCCGAGGTGTAAGCCTGGGCTGACCGGCCACATGCCTGCTTCGTTGCCATTAAAACGAAACGTCTGACAGCCATGCTGGTAGCCATGCCATTAGTATCGGTTCACGGGGCTGGACGAAGAATCAAAGGCGGGATGGAGCAGGGTAAGGCTCGGTCGACCTGAATCTTTAGCCAGCCATTGCGTCAATGCAAACGGGCTGGCTACGGACTGCTGCGAGGCTCAGGGAGTTTGCGGTTTGTCAGGGGCGGTAAGGCCTGCCTGAATACGCTGATAAATCTCTTCGCGATGCACCGCAACGTTTTTCGGGGCGTTGATGCCGATCCGGACTTGCTGGCCGCTAACGCCCAGAATGGTGATCGTGATGTCGTCACCAATGTTTATGCTTTCACCGACTTTGCGGGTGAGTATCAGCATGGTGTTCTCCTTGATTGCTTTATAGGGCACCTGATTCAGACAGTGCAGATGTCGGTACTGCTTATAGATTAGTGCTAAGTGTCAGAATGTGGGTGCCTCTTTCTGACGTACAGACGCAGCATTAATTCCCAGGGTGCGACTATACAGAGACGTCGAACAGGATTCTCGTGTTTTGAGCACTGTTTGCGGCGTTCTTGGCGGGCACGGGTGCTAAAATCTGCCCCTCATGTCTTCCGGGGGAAACTGTTGTGCGCAAATTGGCTTGGGTTATCGCGGTAATGATGCTGGCAGGATGTGGTGAAGGACGTGATGTCCAGGCACCGAAGCCCAAGCCCGCCGCGACGTCCGTACCGGTGGCCGCCGCACCGCAATGGGCTGTCGAGGTGCGGGGTGAAACGCCGCAGGCCGTCAGCGACCTGACCGGGTGGCTCATCGAGCACAGCTTCATGTCGAGTGTCGTCAGGGAAAACGGCAAGGACCGGGTCCTGGTTGGCCCGTTCAGTTCCAAGGCCGAAGCCGAAGCCAAGCAAGAGCAGGTCGTTGCCGCGTTGGTTCGGGCGAAAAAACGCAACATCGAGACATTCGTGGTGGATTTCCCGACGGCCCAGTGATCGGGCAGTACAAAACCCACAGTCGATTTGTGCTGTTCACAAATGTCGGGTCAACCACAGGCCTTCATGTCCACCGGGCCCACGAACTCATTGCCGCGCCCCATCACGCACGCCACGCTCTGGTTGCGCTGGCGTTCCCAGCTTTCGACCGGGTAGGTCTTGTCCCAGGCTTCGTACAGGCGCCGGTCCTGCTTCGAAAGGCGCAAGCCGTATTGTTTACTCATGTAGAAATACGTCCTGGCGATCATGCCCCGGATCGACGGACGAGGCATGACCTTCTTCGCCTTGAAATCCACCTGGGTCAGGCATGAGCCATACTGGCCTTTCTGCACGGGCAGCCAACCGAAGCTGAAATTGCTGCGGTCGCCATTCACTTCCCCGATGCTCGGCACCAGGTTATGGAGGTCGGCCTCGGCCCGTTGATAGACCGGGTCGTAGCGCGTGCAATTCTTGCGACCGCCTGCCTGCCAGCATTGACGCTGATGGCCGATCTCCCACGCCGGGACGATATGTTCCCACTCAATGCGTGCGGCGCGGCTGGCATTCTTGCGGGGCACATAACCGCAAGCCGCCAGGTTCACGCGATTGCCGGTGTATTTGCAGCCGCAGTAGAACTCGGTGGATTGCGGGGCGTAGAGTTTCCAGGCGACTTTCTTGGCTTCGTTGAAGGTGCGCGGCGCACCGGCCTGTGCGCCCGTGGCGATGAACACAAGCAATAAAGCAAAACAGCGAATACTCATCAGGCTCAATCTTCCTTCGGCACTACCCAGAAAACCTGCACGCCGCCATCGTCGCGATAGGCGAGGGTCACGTTGTCGTTCTCGTCGATTTCCTCCAACAGGCGCTCCCACTCATCCACCGGTTCGTCGGGAAGGCGGAATATCAGGGCTGCCTTGGCTTTTTGGGCAGTGGGGGCGTTGATGATTTTCGAGACCCGAAGGCCAAGTCGCGTATAGGAATCTAAAGGGGTAGTTGCAGCGGGAGGGGTGGCCACAGGATTATCCTTATTAAGCTGTACGTGCATACAGTATTTAACCGTAGGCATTTACGCAACTGCTTAAAATTCAAGAAAATCGTCTGACAGCGCTTTTTTCGTTTTGATGTAGGAAAAGTAATTTTTTTATTGAGCCGCGTAAACGGGCAAACTACCTGTTCATGAAATCGGCCGCTGCCCAGACGCGTACCTATGTTCAGACTCGACGGTCAACACGACGGGCTTACATCGTTAGCGCTGCGGGCCAAACCGCAACGTTGACAAATCAACGATCCCTTACCATAGTTCATTCCACGCAAACGTTTGCGCGGCGTTCCGTGCATTGATTTGCCCACAATAATCATAAGATCGGAGTGAACCCATGAAGTTGCCATTCGCTGGACGCCTTCTCGCTGTCGCCATGCTCGCGGCCGCATCCGCTACGTTGCCTTTCTCCTCGGCATTTGCCCAGACCGCTGAAAAACCCAAGGTCGCCTTGGTCATGAAATCATTGGCCAATGAATTCTTCCTGACCATGGAAGATGGCGCCAAGGCCTATCAGAAGGAACACTCCGCCGATTTCGATCTGATCTCCAACGGGATCAAGGATGAAACCGACACCGCCAACCAGATCCGCATTGTCGAGCAGATGATCGTGTCCAAGGTCGATGCCCTGATCATCGCCCCGGCAGATTCCAAGGCCATGGTCCCGGTGATCAAGAAGGCCGTCGATGCCGGCATCACCGTGATCAACATCGATAACCAGCTCGACCCAGCCGTGGTCAAGAGCAAGAACATCAATGTGCCTTTCGTAGGCCCGGACAACCGCAAGGGCGCGCGCCTGGTGGGTGAGTACCTGGCCAAGCAGCTCAAGGCCGGTGACGAAGTCGGCATCATCGAAGGCGTGTCCACCACCACCAATGCCCAGGCGCGGACTGCTGGCTTCAAGGATGCAATGGAAGCGGCGCAGGTCAAGGTCGTTTCCCTGCAATCGGGCGATTGGGAAATCAACAAAGGCAACCAGGTTGCCGCGTCGATGCTCAGCGAATACCCGAACATCAAGGCGCTGCTGGCCGGTAACGACAGCATGGCGGTTGGTGCGGTCTCGGCCGTGCGCGCTGCGGGCAAGGCGGGCAAGGTGCAAGTGGTCGGCTACGACAACATCAATGCCATCAAGCCGATGCTCAAGGACGGTCGCGTCCTGGCGACAGCCGACCAGTTCGCCGCCAAGCAGGCGGTGTTCGGCATCGAGACGGCCTTGAAGATTCTCAAGGGCGAAAAAGTCGACAGCGGCACCAACGGCGTTATCGAAACTCCGGTCGAGCTGGTGACCAAGTAGTTATCCTGGCGACACAACGGTGCTCGCCCATCCGGGCGAGCGCATTGGAGAGTTTGTTATGTCCGTTCGCGACCCGAACGCTGTCCTTTGCGTCAGCGGCATCGGCAAGACCTATGCCCAGCCGGTACTGACCGGCATCGACCTGACGCTGATGCGCGGCGAAGTGCTGGCGCTGACTGGCGAAAATGGCGCCGGCAAAAGCACCTTGTCCAAGATCATCGGCGGGTTGGTGACGCCGACCACCGGGCAGATGCAGTTTCAAGGGCAGGATTATCGCCCCGGCAGCCGTACCCAGGCTGAAGAATTGGGCGTGCGCATGGTGATGCAGGAACTCAACCTGCTGCCGACCCTGTCCGTGGCTGAAAACCTGTTTCTCGACAACCTGCCCGGCTGTGGTGGCTGGATCAACCGCAAGCAATTGCGCCAGGCCGCGATCGAGGCCATGGCCCAGGTGGGACTCGATGCGATCGACCCCGACACGTTGGTCGGTGAGTTGGGTATCGGCCATCAACAAATGGTCGAGATCGCCCGCAACCTGATCGGCGATTGCCATGTACTGATTCTCGACGAGCCGACCGCCATGCTGACGGCCCGTGAAGTCGAGATGCTCTTTGAACAGATCACCCGCCTGCAGGCCCGGGGCGTGGCGATCATCTACATTTCCCATCGTCTCGAAGAACTGGCACGGGTGGCGCAGCGCATCGCGGTATTGCGTGACGGCAACCTCGTCTGCGTCGAGCCGATGGCCAACTACAACAGCGAACAACTGGTGACCCTGATGGTCGGCCGGGAGCTGGGCGAGCACATCGACCTCGGCCCGCGCCAGATTGGCGCGCCGGCCCTGACCGTCAAGGGCCTGAACCGTGCCGACAAGGTTCGCGACGTGTCCTTCGAAGTCCGCAGCGGTGAGATCTTCGGCATCTCCGGCCTGATCGGGGCAGGGCGTACCGAACTGTTGCGCCTGATTTTCGGCGCCGATGCCGCCGACAGCGGCACTGTGGCGCTGGGCTCGCCGGCCAAGGTCGCGAACATTCGGTCGCCGGCCGATGCGGTGGCCCACGGTATCGCCTTGATCACCGAAGACCGAAAGGGCGAAGGCCTACTGCTGACGCAATCCATCGCGGCCAACATTGCCCTGGGCAACATGCCGGAGATTTCCAGCGCCGGCCTGGTCAATGGTCGCGACGAAAGCGCCCTGGCGCAGCGCCAGATCGACGCCATGCGCATCCGCAGTTCCAGCCCGACGCAGTTGGTGTCCGAGTTGTCGGGCGGCAACCAGCAGAAAGTCGTGATCGGTCGCTGGCTCGAACGTGATTGCTCGGTGCTGTTGTTCGACGAGCCGACCCGTGGCATCGACGTCGGCGCCAAGTTCGACATCTATGCACTGCTCGGTGAGTTGACGCGCCAGGGCAAGGCGCTGGTCGTGGTGTCCAGTGACCTGCGCGAACTGATGCTGATCTGTGACCGCATCGGCGTGCTGTCGGCCGGGCGCCTGATCGATACCTTCGAGCGTGACAGCTGGACCCAGGATGACTTGCTTGCCGCCGCATTCGCCGGCTACCAGAAACGTGATGCGTTGCTCAACGAAGCAGCGCCTAGGGATCTTTCATGAAAACCGCATCTGCCGTCGGCAAATCCAATGGCAACTTTTATGGTTTGGGCACTTACCTCGGCCTGGCCGGTGCCTTGCTCGCCATGGTTGCGCTGTTCTCGACCCTGAGCAGCCATTTTCTGTCTTATGACACCTTCAGCACCCTGGCCAACCAAATTCCGGACCTCATGGTGCTGGCGGTCGGCATGACCTTCATCCTGATCATTGGCGGCATCGACCTGTCGGTGGGCTCGGTGCTGGCCCTGGCGGCCTCGACGGTCAGCGTGGCTGTCCTCGGCTGGGGCTGGAGCGTCTGGCCGTCGGCCTTGCTCGGCATGGCCGTGGCGGCGCTGGCGGGTACGGTCACCGGTTCGATTACCGTGGCCTGGCGGATTCCATCGTTCATCGTTTCCCTCGGCGTGCTGGAAATGGCCCGGGGCCTGGCGTACCAGATGACCGGCTCGCGCACTGCCTACATCGGGGACTCGTTCGCCTGGCTGTCCAACCCCATCGCCTTCGGTATCTCGCCTTCGTTCATCATTGCCTTGCTGGTGATCTTCATTGCCCAGGCAGTGCTGACCCGTACGGTGTTCGGCCGCTACCTGATCGGCATCGGCACCAATGAAGAAGCCGTGCGCCTGGCGGGCATCAATCCCAAGCCCTACAAAATCCTCGTATTCAGCCTGATGGGCTTGCTGGCCGGTGTGGCGGCGTTGTTCCAGATCTCTCGCCTGGAAGCTGCGGATCCAAACGCCGGCTCAGGGCTCGAGTTGCAGGTGATCGCGGCCGTGGTCATCGGAGGCACCAGCCTGATGGGGGGGCGTGGCTCGGTCATCAGCACGTTCTTCGGTGTGCTGATCATCTCGGTGCTGGCGGCGGGCCTGGCGCAAATCGGCGCCACTGAGCCAACCAAACGCATCATCACCGGTGCGGTGATTGTGGTGGCGGTCGTGCTCGACACCTATCGCAGCCAGCGCGCCAGTCGGCGGGCCTGAGCCATGGCGACGATCAAGGATGTGGCAGCGCTCGCGGGGATTTCCTACACGACCGTGTCCCACGTGGTGAACAAGACGCGGCCAGTGAGCGAAGAAGTGCGGCTCAAGGTCGAAGCGGCTATCGAGCGCCTGGACTACGTGCCCAGCGCCGTGGCCCGGTCGCTCAAGGCCAAGACCACGGCAACTATCGGCCTGCTGGTGCCCAACAGCCTCAACCCGTACTTTGCCGAACTGGCCCGGGGAATCGAGGATTACTGTGAGCGCAACGGCTACTGCGTGATCCTGTGCAATTCCGACGACAACCCGGACAAGCAGCGCAGCTATTTGCGGGTGCTGCTGGAAAAACGCATCGATGGCCTGATCGTCGCTTCCGCTGGGGGCGATGTCGGCCTGGCCGAAGGGCTGGCCAACGTGCGCACGCCCATGGTTATCGTCGACCGCGGTCTCGACGGCGTGGACGCGGACCTGGTGCGCATCGACCATGAATACGGCGCGTACCTGGCGACCCGGCACTTGCTCGAACTTGGCCACCGGGATATCGCGTTCATCGGTGGCCCGGCCGATACCAGCGTGGCGCAGATGCGCCGGGCCGGTTACTGCCGCGCCCTGGAAGAGGCCGGGATCGAGCTGCCCGTCGGTCGCATGTTCGAAAGCGATTTCACCAGTACCGGTGGCTACCGCGCAGCAGCGCAGTTGCTGGAGAACCAGCCGCCAAGCGCGATTTTTGCCGCCAACGACATGATCGGCATCGGCGTGTTGCGCGCCGCTGCCGAGCGCAACGTGCGGGTGCCCAGCGAACTGTCCGTCATCGGTTTTGATGACATTCAAATGAGCCGCTATGTCTACCCGGCGTTGACCACGGTGGGGCAGTCGATCCTGCAGCTCGGCGAGATGGCGGCGCAAGTGCTGCTGCAGCGTATCGCGACGCCACGGGTTGCCACCGAACAGCGGATTGTCACGCCCAGTATTGTCCTGCGAGAGTCGACTGCGCCGCTGTCCGGTACATTCGCCCAATACCGCTGAAACCGAATTGATGAGTAGTGATGTATGCCAGCAAAAGTAGTGGTAATAGGCAGCCTGAACATGGACTTGGTGGCTCGGGCGCCGCGCCTGCCCCGTGGCGGTGAGACGCTGATTGGTGAGTCGTTCTGCACCATCCCCGGTGGCAAGGGCGCCAACCAGGCGGTGGCCGCCGCGCGCCTGGGCGCGCAGGTATCGATGGTTGGCTGCGTCGGCAGCGATGCCTATGGGCAGCAACTGCGAGGGGCGCTGCTGGCCGAGGGCATCGATTGCCAGGCGGTCAGTGCGGTGGACGGCTCGAGCGGCGTCGCGCTGATCGTTGTCGATGACAACAGCCAGAATGCAATCGTCATCGTTGCCGGTGCCAACGGTGCGCTCATCCCCGATGTCTTGGACCGTTTCGATGAGGTGCTGCAAGGCGCCGATGTCGTCATCTGCCAACTCGAGGTGCCGGATGCGACGGTGGGTTATGCCCTCAAGCGGGCCCGCGAACTGGGCAAGATCGTCATCCTCAATCCTGCCCCCGCGTCCCACGCGTTACCGGCCGATTGGTACGCCTGCGTCGACTACCTGATCCCCAATGAAAGCGAAGCAGCCGTGCTCAGCGCATTGGCGGTGGACTCCCTGGAAACCGCCGAATCCGCCGCGGCGCATTTGATCGCGGCCGGTGCCGGCAAGGTAATCGTGACCCTGGGGGCCCAGGGACTGATGTTCGCCAATGGCGCCAGCTTCGAACACTTCCCGGCCCCGCGGGTCAAGGCGGTGGATACCACGGCGGCGGGTGACACTTTTGTCGGCGGGTTCGCCGCTGCCCTGGCCAGTGGCAAAAGCGAGGTCGAGGCGATTCGTTTCGGCCAGGCCGCCGCCGCGCTGTCAGTCACCCGCGCCGGCGCGCAGCCTTCAATCCCAACTTTGCTCGAAGTACAGGCTTTCAAATCATGAAAAAGACGCCGTTGTTGAATGTGGCACTGTCGCGACTGATCGCCTCGCTCGGGCATGGCGACAAGGTGGTCATCGGTGATGCCGGCCTGCCGGTGCCGCCCCAGGTCGAGCTGATCGACTTGGCACTGACCCATGGCATACCGGACTTCGTCAGCACCTTGAAGGTGGTGCTCAGCGAAATGCAGGTAGAGAGCCACGTGCTGGCCGAGGAAATCCTCGACAGACAACCGGCAGCCCTGGCGACGCTCGACGCGCTGCATGCCGAAGGCGCGCTGGGCACGCGTGAACGGGTCAGCCATGAGCAATTCAAGATTCTCAGCCGAGAAGCCCGGGCGATCATTCGCACAGGAGAATGCTCCCCGTATTGCAACATCGTGCTGATCGCCGGGGTGACGTTCTAACCCGGCACCGTCGAGTTCTGTCAACCTGCACAAGGAGTGCGCCATGCACCGCTATGCTCAGAAAATGCACCAATTGTTCCGGAGTCTGCTGCTCTTGTCCTTGATCACTGCTACGAGCGCCCAGGCGGCGGAAAAGATCGACCTGATCATCGACACCGATCCCGGTGCCGACGACGTGGTGGCGCTGTTGTTCGCCCTGGCATCGCCCGAGGAATTGAACATCCGCGCGCTGACCACTGTCGCCGGCAACGTGCGCCTGGACAAGACTTCCCGCAACGCTCGCCTGGCCCGGGAGTGGGCCGGGCGTGAAGAGGTGCCGGTGTACGCCGGTGCGCCGAAGCCGCTGTTGCGCACGCCCATCTACGCGGAAAACATCCATGGCAAGGAAGGCCTGTCGGGTGTCACCGTGCACGAGCCCAAGCAAGGGCTGGCCAAGGGCAACGCGGTCAACTACCTGATCGATACGCTGAAGGCGGCCAAGCCCCACAGCATCACCATCGCCATGCTGGGCCCACAGACCAACCTGGCCCTGGCGTTGATCCAGGAGCCCGACATCGTCCAAGGCATCAAGGAAGTGGTAATCATGGGCGGCGCGCATTTCAACGGCGGCAACATCACGCCAGTGGCTGAATTCAACCTCTACGCCGATCCGCAGGCGGCCGAGGTGGTCGCCAAAAGCGGCGTGAAGCTGACATACCTGCCGCTGGACGTGACCCACAAGATCCTCACCAGTGAAGCGCGCCTGAAGCAGATCGCCGCGCTGAACAACAATGCCAGCAAACTGGTGGGCGATATTCTCAATGAATACGTCAAGGGCGACATGGAGCACTACGGCATGACCGGTGGACCGGTGCATGACGCGACGGTGATCGCCTACCTGCTCAAGCCGCAGCTGTTTACTGGGCGTTCGGTCAATGTCGTGGTGGACAGTCGCGAGGGGCCGACATTCGGGCAGACCATCGTCGACTGGTACGACGGCCTGAAAGCGCCGAAGAACGCGTTCTGGGTGGAAAACGGCGATGCCCAGGGCTTTTTCGATCTGCTGACCGAGCGTCTCGCGCGCCTCAAATGACCTGCCTGTCTGCGCGCCCGCAGGGTAGTTCCTGGGCGCGCAGTTCAATCCACCGCGTCAACGACGCTGGTATATCGTTCGAACGCCTGCTGGATGAAGTTGCGGGCGACCTCCGTGCCCAATTCCTTGACCAGCAGTTCTATGCCGATGATCGCCAGTTCTTCCGGGCTGGCCGGGCTGTAGGAGCTGTGGCCCTCCGTCCATTTGGCATTGATGGTGGCTTCGATGCTGACGGTGCTCATGGTAGGGCTCGCGAGAGTGGGAGGCTGTAGGTTGAGTTAAGCATTTTTGCCTTGGATTTGGCACTGCCACTTAGGCATCAGGCAAGGGCTGTGCGACACTTGTTTTTTTGTTTTTCAAGGAGCCATCGCAGTGCAGATCGACTTGAACGCTCCTGGCGGCCTGACCCTTGAGGCGGTTCGCCAGTTGCTCGCCTCAGCCAGCGATGACGAGCATACCCAGCTGCGGGTGACCAAGGGCGGCATCGCCTATCTGTCTTCGGGTGTGGTCGGCGGTGCCGACATCGACGGCCTGCTGTTTCGGCTCGAGACGTGGGCCAAGGGCTCGGGCTATGTCGGGCGAGTCGCTGCCAGCGACGAGGTCTGGGTCATGCAGATCTATAACGCGCTGAAGGACAATTGGCCTCATCCGCCCTTTGATTACATCGACGTTTATTAAGCGTCGTTCATATTCAGTCACGATTGCGGGCTGAACGGACGGCCGGGCTCAGGCAAACTCCGATTTTCCGAATGAGGGGCGGGCCAGTAGCCAAGGCGTTGAAACCAAGCGCCGTTTGGGTGGTCGCACGCTCTCTGTTTATTTTTTGAAAAAGGAGGCTTCATGCCTTGGAAGCTCGCGTCATTGAGTATCGTGCTGGTCGCCGCAGGCTTGAGCGGTTGCAGCAGTTCCCCTGAGTCGGCCCCGGACGCTGTGGCAACCGAGAGCGCCAACAGCCGCTGCGAAGCAAAGGCCGCTGAGTTCGCCATCGGCAAACAGGCCTCGCCGCAATTGCTGGAGCAGGCTCGCACCCGTGCCGGCGCGCAGAATGCCCGGATCCTCAAGCCCAATGACATGGTGACGCTTGAGTACCGCTCCGACCGGCTGAATCTCAATACCGACGCCAACCTGGTGGTCAACCGAGTGAACTGCGGCTGATCGAGCGTTTTCAATCGCCCATAAAAAACCCCGTCACATGGACGGGGTTTTTTTAGCGCGCCGAGAAATTACTCTGGGCGAACCTGTGCAGCTTGCATACCCTTTTGGCCTTTCTCAGCCACGAAGGAAACGGTCTGGCCTTCTTTCAGGCTTTTGAAACCGTCGCTTTCGATAGCTTTGAAGTGTACGAACAGGTCGTCACCGCCACCTTGAGGAGTGATGAAGCCGAAGCCTTTTTCATCGTTGAACCATTTAACGGTGCCGGTTTGGCGATTAGACATGGTGTATCTCCAAGAAACATATATTTTCAGTGTACTGTGCTGCTCAGGCCAACTGGGCACACCCGGGTATCATAGTCGAAATGTTCGATTTGGGAGCCCCCCGGACGCACTGTTTGCCAATCAGTCGTGTTTTCTTTACCGTCCCAACCCGCTGAAGCCCCCGGTTTTAAAGGGTTTTAGCCGAAAGTAAAGACGATAAAAAAAGCTGTAAAACCTGAATAAATCGTTCAAAAAAGCCTGAAATCAGTGTTTTTTAGCGCCTCAAGGCCTGCCTCGAAACCCTGTCCCGTCACTTTTTCGGCTTGTCGGTTGCCTTGCATTTTGCAATCTGTCCAAGGGCCTTTTGCTGCAGTTCCGGGGTGGCCTTGTTGTCCATCAGCGCCTGGATATCTGACGCCGGGTAGGACTTGATCGCATCGGCCCCGCAGGCACAATGAGATTTGGCGGCCGCAGCGCCGATCTGCGGTGTTGCCGCTTCCGTGCACTGGGCCATGTATTTTTCGCGTTCGCCCTTGGGCCAATCGGCGTGGGCGGTGAGCGGAAGCAGCAGGGCGAGGGGGGCGACTACTGCGAACAATGTATTCAGACGCATGCGAAGATGCTCCTTTGGGTCGATGTCTTGATATCTGAGGCGTTGCGCTCGCTTCAGTTCAGCACTCTGGCATAAAAACCTGGATTTGCACCGGCTTGAATTCGAGCACGGTCATGACCGTTCATCTGTGCTAGCATGCCGGGCTCGGGTATTTCTCAGGCTCCGGATGACGACAGGTCCCGGCGGCGGCAAATGTTCGATTAACCCTGATTTGAATCCCAGTCACTCTGGTTCGGTTTTCCCGGTTGGCCGCAAGGCTCCTGCCGCTGTAAGGCAGGCGTTCCTCGTTGAACGGCCTGGACTGGATCTTGTACTGGCTCATCCCAACCCACGTGACCTTTGGTAGGGGTCACCACTAGGAGAGGAGGCGCCATGCCAACTATTACTCTTCCCGATGGCAGTCAACGTTCATTCGATCACCCGGTTTCCGTAGCCGAGGTCGCCGCATCCATCGGCGCAGGCCTGGCCAAGGCCACCCTGGCCGGCAAGGTCAACGGCAAGCTGGTCGACGCCAGTGACGTTATCGACAGCGACGCCACGCTGCAAATCATCACGCCAAAGGATCAAGAGGGGCTGGAGATCATTCGCCACTCCTGCGCGCACCTGGTCGGCCATGCGGTCAAGCAGTTGTACCCGAGCGCGAAAATGGTCATCGGGCCCGTCATCGATGAAGGCTTCTATTACGACATCGCCTTCGAGCGTCCGTTTACGCCCGACGACATGGCCGCCATCGAACAGCGCATGCAGCAGCTGATCGAGAAGGACTACGACGTCATCAAGAAGGTCACCCCGCGCGCCGAAGTCATCGAAGTGTTCAAGGCTCGTGGCGAGGATTACAAGCTGCGTCTGGTAGAAGACATGCCGGACGAGCCGTCCATGGGCCTGTACTACCACGAAGAATACGTCGACATGTGCCGTGGCCCGCATGTGCCGAACACGCGTTTCCTCAAGTCCTTCAAGCTGACCAAGCTGTCCGGCGCCTACTGGCGTGGCGATGCGAAGAATGAGCAGTTGCAGCGCGTCTACGGCACCGCCTGGGCGGACAAGAAGCAGCTGGCGGCCTACATCCAGCGCATCGAGGAAGCCGAGAAGCGCGACCACCGCAAGATCGGCAAGCGCCTTGGCCTGTTCCACACCCAGGAAGAATCCCCGGGCATGGTGTTCTGGCACCCGAACGGCTGGACCCTGTACCAGGTGCTTGAGCAGTACATGCGCCAGGTCCAGCGTGAAAACGGCTATCTGGAAATCAAGACGCCGCAAGTGGTCGACCGCAGCCTGTGGGAGAAATCCGGGCACTGGGCCAACTACGCCGACAATATGTTCACCACCCAGTCGGAAAACCGCGACTACGCGATCAAGCCGATGAACTGCCCGTGCCACGTGCAGGTGTTCAACCAGGGCCTGAAGAGCTACCGCGAACTGCCGATGCGCCTGGCCGAGTTCGGTGCCTGCCACCGAAACGAGCCATCGGGTGCACTGCACGGCATCATGCGCGTGCGTGCATTCACCCAGGACGATGCCCATATCTTCTGCACCGAAGAGCAGATGCAGGCCGAATCCGCCGCCTTCATCAAGCTGACCATGGACGTCTATCGGGACTTCGGCTTTACCGAAGTCGAGATGAAGCTGTCCACTCGTCCGGAAAAACGCGTTGGCTCCGACGAATTGTGGGATCGCGCCGAAGCAGCGTTGGCCGCTGCCCTCGATAGCGCGGGCCTTGCGTACGATCTGCAGCCGGGCGAGGGGGCCTTCTACGGTCCGAAGATCGAGTTCTCGCTGAAAGATTGCCTCGGTCGCGTCTGGCAATGTGGTACCTTGCAGCTCGATTTCAACCTGCCGATCCGTCTGGGCGCTGAATATGTGTCCGAAGACAACAGCCGCAAGCACCCGGTCATGCTTCACCGCGCGATCCTCGGTTCCTTCGAGCGTTTCGTCGGGATTCTGATCGAACACTACGAGGGAGCATTCCCTGCGTGGCTGGCGCCGACCCAGGCAGTGATCATGAATATCACTGATAAACAGGCAGATTTTGCCGCCGAAGTCGAAAAAACTCTCAATCAAAGCGGATTTCGTGCCAAGTCCGACTTGAGAAATGAAAAGATCGGCTTTAAAATCCGCGAGCATACTTTGCTCAAGGTTCCCTTTCTCTTGGTTATCGGAGATCGGGAGGTCGAGATGCAGACTGTCGCTGTGCGTACTCGTGAAGGTGCTGACCTGGGCTCGATGCCCGTCGCCGAATTTGCTGAGTTCCTCGCGCAAGCGGTTTCCCGGCGTGGTCGCCCAGATTTGGAGTAATTATTATTAAGCGTGAAATGAGACAAGATAAACGAGCTGCACCGAAAGCCCCGATCAACGAGAATATCTCGGCACGCGAGGTTCGGTTAATTGGCGCTGACGGCGAGCAGATTGGCATCGTCTCGATTGATGAAGCGCTTCGTATTGCTGAAGAAGCCAAGCTTGATCTGGTAGAAATTTCCGCAGACGCAGTCCCACCGGTTTGCCGGGTGATGGACTACGGCAAGTCGATCTTCGAAAAGAAGAAGCAGATTGCCGCGGCGAAGAAAAACCAGAAGCAGATTCAGGTAAAAGAAATCAAGTTTCGTCCAGGGACGGAGGAAGGGGATTACCAGGTAAAACTGCGCAACCTGGTACGTTTCCTGAGTGATGGGGACAGGGCCAAGGTATCCTTGCGATTCCGCGGCCGTGAGATGGCCCACCAGGAGCTGGGGATGGAACTCCTCAAGCGGGTTGAACAAGACCTGCTCGAGTACGGTTCGGTCGAACAGCATCCTAAGATGGAAGGACGCCAGCTGATCATGGTCATCGCCCCGAAAAAGAAGAAGTAATCAACAGGGCACGGCAGGCCTTCTGATTATGTTTATCAACTGAATGCGGAGTATCCGAACATGCCAAAAATGAAAACCAAAAGTGGTGCTGCTAAGCGGTTTCTGAAAACTGCTAACGGTATCAAGCACAAGCACGCTTTCAAGAGCCACATCCTGACTAAAATGTCGACCAAGCGTAAGCGTCAACTGCGCGGTAGCAGCTTGCTGCATCCGTCTGACGTGGCAAAAGTCGAGCGCATGCTGCGCCTTCGTTAATTTTAGTCAAGAATAGAGGAAGTAACTCATGGCTCGTGTAAAGCGTGGCGTCATTGCCCGTAAGCGTCACAAAAAAATTCTGAAACTTGCTAAAGGCTACTACGGCGCACGCTCCCGCGTATTCCGTGTTGCCAAGCAAGCGGTAATCAAGGCAGGCCAATACGCCTACCGTGACCGTCGTCAGAAAAAACGTCAGTTCCGCGCTCTGTGGATCGCTCGTATCAACGCTGGTGCTCGTGTTAACGGTCTGTCCTACAGCCGTTTCATCGCTGGCCTGAAAAAAGCGTCCATCGAGATCGACCGTAAGGTTCTGGCTGATCTGGCAGTGAACGAAAAAGCGGCGTTTGCTGCGATTGTCGAGAAAGCTAAAGCCACCTTGGCTTAAGTACCCCCGGCAGTCACCGGGGTCCACCTCTGTGGGCCCAGGTGTCAAACGTCATAAATAGGGGAAGAGCCTTAAAGCTCTTCCCCTATTTTGTATCTGGAGTCTGTACATGGAAAACCTGGATGCGCTGGTCGCTCAAGCACTAGAGGCTGTGCAAAGCGCTGAAGATATCAATGCCCTGGAGCAAATCCGGGTTCACTACCTTGGCAAGAAAGGCGAGTTGACTCAGGTGATGAAGACCCTGGGGAACCTGCCGGCTGAAGAGCGTCCGCAAGTCGGCGCGCTGATCAACGATGCCAAGGAGCGTGTCACAGAAGTCCTGAATGCGCGCAAGGCGTTGTTCGAGGAAGCGGACCTGGCTGCCAAGCTCGCCGCCGAATCCATCGACGTGACCCTGCCTGGCCGCGGCCAGACTTCCGGCGGTCTGCATCCGGTAACCCGGACCCTGGAACGCATCGAGCAGTTCTTCACCCACATCGGCTACGGCATTGCCGAAGGCCCTGAGGTCGAAGACGACTATCACAACTTCGAGGCGCTCAACATCCCAGGCCATCACCCGGCCCGGTCGATGCACGACACCTTCTATTTCAATGCGAACATGCTGTTGCGCACCCATACCTCGCCGGTACAGGTCCGCACCATGGAATCGCAGCAGCCGCCGATCCGGATCGTCTGCCCAGGCCGTGTGTACCGTAGCGACTCCGATATCACCCACTCGCCGATGTTCCATCAGGTCGAAGGCCTGCTGGTTGATCGCGACATCAATTTCGCCGACCTGAAAGGGACGATCGAAGAGTTCCTGCGGGTGTTCTTCGAAAAAGAACTGGCCGTGCGTTTCCGCCCTTCGTACTTCCCGTTCACCGAGCCATCCGCTGAAGTCGACATGGAATGCGTGATGTGCAGCGGTAAAGGCTGCCGCGTCTGCAAGCAGACGGGCTGGCTGGAAGTCATGGGCTGCGGCATGGTTCACCCGAACGTGCTGCGCATGTCCGGGATCGACCCGGAAGAATTCTCGGGCTTTGCCTTCGGCATGGGCGTCGAGCGCCTGGCCATGCTGCGTTACGGTGTGAATGACTTGCGCCTGTTCTTCGACAACGACTTGCGGTTCCTCGCGCAATTTCGCTAGGTCGCGGTCCGTAACGAATCTATTAGGAGAACAGGATGAAATTCAGTGAACAGTGGCTGCGCGGCTGGGTAAGCCCGCAGGTAAGCCGGGACGAGCTGGTTGCTCGCCTGTCGATGGCCGGTCTTGAGGTCGATAGCGTAACGCCGGCCGCCGGTGAATTCAGCGGCGTGGTGGTGGGCGAGGTGCTGGGCACCGAGCAGCACCCGGATGCTGACAAATTGCGGGTTTGCCAGGTCAGCAATGGTACGGAAACCTTCCAGGTAGTCTGCGGCGCACCCAACGTGCGCCCGGGCCTGAAGATCCCGTTCGCCATGATCGGTGCCGAACTGCCGGGCGACTTCAAGATCAAGAAAGCCAAGCTGCGTGGCGTCGAGTCTAACGGCATGTTGTGCTCCCAGGCCGAACTGCAGATCGGCGAAGGCAACGATGGCCTGATGGAGCTGCCGGCCGATGCGCCGGTGGGCCAGGACATTCGTGAATACCTGAACCTGGACGATGCCAGCATCGAAGTCGACCTGACGCCGAACCGTGGCGACTGCCTGTCCCTGGCCGGTCTGGCCCGTGAAGTCGGCGCGCTGTATGCCGCCCCGGTTGCACGTCCTGCGGTCGCGACCGTGCCGGCCGTGCACGACGAAGTGCGTTCGGTTGAAGTCCTGGCGCCGGCGGCGTGCCCGCGTTACCTGGGCCGCGTGATCCGTAACGTCGATTTGTCCAAGCCGACACCGCTGTGGATGGTCGAGCGCCTGCGCCGCGCCGACGTGCGCAGCATCGATGCCGCTGTCGACATCACCAACTACGTGATGCTGGAGCTGGGCCAGCCGCTGCATGCGTTCGATCTCGCCGAAATCAATGGCGGCATCCGCGTACGCATGGCCGAGGAAGGTGAAAAACTGGTCCTGCTCGACGGCCAGGAAGTGACCCTGCGCAGCGACACGCTGGTAATTGCCGACCATGCTCGCGCACTGGCCATTGCCGGCGTGATGGGTGGCGAGCACAGCGGTGTCTCCACCACGACCCGTGACGTGTTCCTGGAAAGCGCATTCTTCGACCAGATCGCCGTCGCTGGCAAGGCCCGCTCCTATGGCCTGCACACCGATGCCTCGCACCGTTACGAGCGTGGCGTGGACTGGCAACTGGCCCGCGAAGCCATGGAGCGCGCCACTGGCCTGCTGCTGGAGATCACCGGTGGCGAAGCCGGCCCAATCATCGAAACCGTCAGCGAACAACACCTGCCAAAGATTGCACCGGTCACCTTGCGTGCCCAGCGCATCACCCAGATGCTGGGCATGGAAATGGATCCGGCCGAAGTCGAACGCCTGCTCAGCGCCCTGGGCCTGAACATCAGCGCCGACGGGGCAGGGCAGTGGCGTGTCGAAGTGCCAAGCCATCGCTTCGATATCAGCCTGGAAGTCGACCTGATCGAAGAACTGGCCCGCCTATATGGTTACAACCGCTTGCCGGTCCGCTACCCGCAAGCGCGCCTGGCGCCGCAGGCCAAGGCTGAAGCCCGCAGCGACCTGCCGGAGCTGCGCCGCCTGCTGGTGGCCCGTGGGTATCAGGAAGCAATCACCTACAGCTTCATCGATCCGCGTCAGTTCGAACTGTTCAACCCGGGAGTCGAGCCGCTGTTGTTGGCCAACCCGATCTCCAACGACATGGCGGCGATGCGCTCGTCCCTGTGGCCAGGCTTGGTCAAGTCGCTTCAGCACAACCTGAACCGTCAGCAGGATCGCGTGCGCCTGTTCGAAAGCGGCCTGCGTTTCGTTGGTCGGTTGGAAGGTTTGAAGCAGGAGCCGATGCTGGCCGGTGTCGTCTGCGGCAGTCGTCTGCCGGAAGGTTGGGCACAAGGTCGCGATGTCGTCGACTTCTTCGACGTCAAGGCTGACGTGGAAGCGGTGCTGGGCTTCGCCGGCGCGCTCGACGCGTTCACTTTCGTACCGGGCAAGCATCCGGCGCTGCACCCGGGGCAGACCGCGCGCATCGAGCGAGATGGGCGTGAAGTCGGTTATGTCGGTGCCATCCACCCTGAATTGTCGAAAACCCTGGGTCTTGATCGTCCTGTCTTCGTTTTCGAGCTGGTTCTGGCCGAAGTCGCACTGGGGAAAATGCCGAAATTCCAAGAGTTATCGCGCTTTCCTGAAGTGCGTCGTGACCTGGCGTTGCTGGCTGATCTCGAGGTTGCATCCAGCGCTGTGCTGGAAGTAATTCGTGAAAATGCAGGCGAATGGCTGACGGACCTCAGGCTATTTGACGTGTATCAGGGTAAAGGCATTGATCCGCATAGAAAAAGCCTTGCAGTCGGCTTGACCTGGCAGCATCCATCGCGCACTCTTAATGACGATGAGGTGAATACCGCAACGCAAAACATCCTCACCTCGCTCGAAAACAGGTTGAACGCCACGTTAAGGAAGTGACGTATGGGGGCTCTGACGAAAGCTGAGATGGCGGAACGTCTGTATGAGGAGCTGGGCCTGAATAAACGGGAGGCCAAAGAATTGGTCGAACTGTTTTTTGAAGAAATCAGGCACGCTCTCGAGGACAACGAACAGGTGAAATTGTCGGGTTTCGGCAATTTCGACCTTCGGGACAAACGTCAGCGGCCTGGCCGCAATCCGAAAACGGGAGAAGAAATCCCGATCACGGCTCGCCGTGTGGTCACCTTTCGTCCAGGGCAGAAGTTGAAGGCCCGAGTTGAGGCTTATGCTGGAACCAAGTCATAACGACGAACTACCCGTCATCCCGGGCAAACGCTACTTCACCATTGGTGAAGTCAGCGAGCTGTGTGCGGTAAAACCGCACGTGCTGCGCTATTGGGAGCAGGAGTTTCCTCAACTCAACCCGGTCAAGCGCCGCGGCAACCGCCGGTATTATCAGCGACAAGACGTGCTGATGATCCGGCAGATCCGCGCGTTGCTGTACGACCAAGGGTTCACCATCGGCGGCGCGCGCCTGCGCCTCTCCGGTGACGAGGCCAAGGACGACACAACCCAGTACAAACAAATGATCCGCCAGATGATCGCCGAGCTTGAAGATGTGCTGGTGGTACTCAAGAAATAAATTTCTGTTTTAAATACTTCCAGTTTTCAAAAGCTTGCGATATATTCCTGAGCGTTCCGCTGAGAAGCGGGACAAGATTCACGCCTAGTCGGGGCGTAGCGCAGTCCGGTAGCGCACTAGCATGGGGTGCTAGGGGTCGAGTGTTCGAATCACTCCGTCCCGACCATATTTTTCAATGACTTAGCCCAACTCTAACCAGTTGGGCTTTTTCATTTTCTTTTTTTAATGACCCGCTGCTATTCCGATGCAGCCCTTTCGAGGTCATCGCCGTAGTCAAAAAAGTGGAAACACACTTGAGGCTGTGCCAGCATCCGGACACGAACTTATGGCAAGGAAGCTGAACAATGATGGATGCCCTGGAAGGCACGCCACTCTGGGTTTACGGCGCATTTCTCTTGGTCTGCTACTACGGCTTAAGCGCAAGGAAAACCAGTCGTGAGAGCCGGCGATCCCTGATCATCACACCGGTTATCCTGGTGATCTGGTCACTCTTTTCCCTCAGCTACGCGGGTCGTGTTGAGCTGACCGTGGGCAGTTGGTTGACGGGCATGGTCTTAGGTGGCTTGGCTGCATTTGCGTTATTCCCTCGACGTGGACTGACGTTGGATGAGGAGGGCAAGCACCTGATCGTGCCGGGGACATATAAAGTTCTTGGTATCTCGCTTCTCTTTTTTGCCGTGAAATACTTCATCGGTTATCAAGCTGCCGTACATCCAGAACTCTCGGCCACGGTGGAAATGCTCGTCCTTGCTGGCACCGCTTCAGGGTTTACGGTCGGCTTGTTCTGCGGCCGCTCAGGCGTCTTTTACTCAGCATGGCTTGCACGTCGAGATGGCCATGAAAATAAACGTACGGTTTGATCTCGCTCGTCGATGGCTCGATGCGCGCTTAATCAGGCCACCGGCATGATTGCCTATTCACCATGTTTTGCCGGCCCCGCCGAGCACCGATGGTTTAACTCAAGAACGCCCAAATAATGTCGATACCCCGTTATCGTGCATTCATGGAGCGGGTGGAGATGTTTGGATATTTGGCAGGCAAGGCAAAGGCGTTATCAGAGTCTGTTGGAGACAAGGCGCTTTCTGCAAAGGACTCTATCCTGGACTCTGTTGGCGAAGGCAAGCACGCAGCCGCTGATCAAATGAATAAGTACTGGCCGCAGATCGAACGCGTGCTGGTGGATGGTTTGCTTACCGTCGCGCATGACCGCATAAAAGACGACGAGGTCTTTTTGCTCGTGGCGGAAAAAGCATTTGAGTTACTGCCTGCCCCTGTACGCCTTATCCTGCCAAGGTCGGTTTTCCTGGCGCAAACTGAGAAGCGCCGTGCGTCTATCGTTGGGATGATCGAGTCCAAGCGGGAACAGCGTTTGGCGTTGGAAGGTCCTGCTTCGACCGAAGTCGCGACAAAACCAGCTGATTCGTAACGGTCTAGGAATCAGGTAGCTGAGCCGATCACGATAGATCGGCTTTTTTGTGCGCGGACAATTCATTACACCACGTCACAAATGAAGTACCCAGCCCCACCTTTATCCCCTCCAGGTAACTTCCTAACATCCACTCCATGTCGCCGCTCCGCCATTCCGGCGGGGGGCTCACTGGAGACTTTCCCATGCCTTTCATCAGCGTTCGTATCACCCGCGATGGCGTCACCCAGGAGCAGAAAGCCCAGGTGATCGCCGAGATCACCCAGACCATGCAGACGGTGCTCAACAAGGATCCGCACCTGACTCACATCGTCATCGAGGAAGTCGACACTGACAACTGGGGCTACGCCGGTATCACCACCACCCAGTACCGCAAACACCTGGCGGAGTCGAAATCATGACACGCACGGTCAGTATCGACTTTGTTTCGGATGTGGTGTGCCCCTGGTGTGCACTGGCGGCTACGGCGCTGGACCAGGCGATTAAGAATCTCGCTGGCCAAGTTGTTGTCGACCTGACGTTCAAGCCCTTCGAGCTGAACCCGGATATGCCGGCCGAAGGTGAGAACGCGGTCTTGCACATGATGCGCAAGTACGGCCGCAGCGCCGAGCAAGTCGCTTCGCGCAACGAAATGATCATCGCCCGCGGCGAGGCCATTGGTTTCAAGTTCGATCTGGAAAAACGCAGCCATTTCTACAACACCTTCGATGCCCATCGCTTGCTGTTGTGGGCGGCGCAAGAGAGGCTTCAGGCCGCGCTGAACAAGCTGCTGATCGAGGCGTATTTCACCGACGGCCAAAACATCAGCGAGCGGGAAACCCTGGTGCGCCTGGCCAGCGAGGCGGGGCTTTCTACCGCTGGTGCACGCAAGGTCTTGGCAGAGGGCACGTATGCCATGGAAGTGCGGGAGCTGGAGCGTTTCTACCATCAGCGGGGGATCGATTCGGTGCCGGCGATGGTGGTGAACGGGCGTCAATTGATCGCTGGATCACAGTCGGTCGAGCAGTACGAAGAAGTCCTCCGGCAGCTTTCACAAGAGCCCGCCGAAGTCTGATTGCACAACTTTCTATCCATTTTTTACTGAGCGAGAAATCATCATGAGCCATTCAAAAAAAGTAGTTGTTGTAACAGGTGCTTCCCAAGGCCTGGGTGCAGGCATTGTCGAAGGCTTCCGCAAACTGGGTTATCAGGTCGTCGCGACGTCCCGTTCGATCAAACCTTCTACCGATCCGGACATCCTCACCGTGGCCGGTGACATCGCCGATCCCGCCACCGCCGAGCGCATCATCCGCGAAGGCGTGGCCCGCTTCGGTCGCATCGACACGCTGGTCAACAATGCCGGGGTGTTCCTTGCCAAACCGTTCACCGACTACACCTTGGAAGACTATGTAAACGTCGTGGCCACCAACATGGGCAGCTTCTTCCACATGTCGCAACAAGCCATCGCGCAGATGGAAAAGCAAGGCGACGGTGGCCACGTGGTCAGCATCACCACCACGCTGGTCGACCATGCTGTAGAAGGAGTGCCTTCGGTGCTGGCCTCGCTGACGAAGGGCGGCATGAACGCTGCCACCAAGTCGCTGGCCATCGAGTACGCCAAGCGCGGGATCCGGGTCAACGCCGTTTCGCCCGGCATCATCAAGACCCCGATGCACAGCGAGGAAACCCACGCCGCGCTGGGCAGCTTGCACCCGGTCGGCCACATGGGTGAAGTCGAGGACATCGTGGGTGCGGTCCTGTACCTGGACAGCGCGGCTTTTGTTACCGGGGAAATTCTCCACGTCGACGGTGGGCAAAGCGCCGGTCATTGATCAGGCTTCCCCGTTTGGTCGCGGTAACCAAGCCCAATCTGCAAGGATTGGGCTTTTCCATGCCTGGAAAAAATGCCAGGCCGATGGTTGTCGCCGTTGCGATCAGAAGATGAACTTGAACAAGGCAATGACCACGATCAGGCCGATCAGGAAAATGATACCTACGGTGCCGCCTAGAAATTTCAACATGATAGTGCTCTCATCGGATGGGCTTAAATGTCTAGACCACCGTCGACAATGCTCGTTTCGTTGAATATTCGCTCACGACGAATCAGTGAACCGCCCAGGACCTTGGAATGGCGACCTGATCGAATTTTGAAACGGTCTTGATCCAATAGCGCCGGTAATCGGTCTGGTCCGGCGCCAGGGGTTTGTGGGTTGACCAGTGGTGCTCCGCCTTCAGGCTCGCGCGGTACGCTTCCCATTCTTTCTGCTCGGCAACTTCCCTGGCCTTGATCCTGTCATCGAACCAACCCAGGACATACGCTTCGCCCTGATCCGTGCCGTGTGCTATCAGCAGATAAATTTCTGTCATTACCTGGTCCGCCGTTCAATCCTGAAACCCAGTTACTGGCCTTATCTGGGTATCGGCCGCTGTTGGATGTTTTTGAGGGTTATTGATCAGCGGCGTGGTTCGCGGAGCTGGACAAGTCGGCGACAGCCTGACAAAGCCAGATAGTCCAGGGCTGTAACGCGATGGGTCGGCTGCGTTTCACTCAAGTTTTGGGTTCAGCCACCAGCAACAGCGACTGCGGCACTGGGCTTTGCGGGTGCTGCGGCTCCTGCAGGCCGGCCAGTCGGAAGCCGGCCATCTCCAGCGCATTGAGCCAACTGGACAAGGTGCGAAAGTACCAGGGCATGGGCTGCCATTGGCCTTGGAACTCGGCGAAGGTTTCTTCTCGCCAGCCATCCTGGTAGTTGCCCGCCGCCGCGCTCCATGGATGCAGGGTCTGGATCACCAGGGCGCCGCCAGGAGAGAGCAGGGCGTTCATGGCGGCGAGCAGCGGGATAATGTCCTGGTGGAGCAGGGCGAAGTTGGCGCAAATCAGGTTGTAGTCGCGGCCGACGTCCACCTTGGCCTGGGCCAGTTCATCGTAGTTCGCCACATACACTTGGGAAGAGCCTGCCGCCCGCGCGGCGTCGACCAGTGTTGCGTCGCCGTCCACGCCGACCGCTTCGATGGCCCGCTCGGCCAGGGCCCGCAACAACCAGCCCTCACCGCAACCCAAGTCGAGCACACGCTCGGGTTGACGGCTCAGCACCGCCAGCAGGATGGCCTGATCGGTCACCTTGACGCGGCTTTCAAGGGCGCCGGTGCGCACGGCTTCGATCCAGGATTGGGCGTTGTGCTGCCAGCTCTGCACGAGGGCGGATTCGGGGGCGGGCATCGTCATGTCCGGATGGATGGGTGGAATACAAGGATAGGACAAGTGCGGCCTGGTCACTAACAGTCGACGTGGGTGTCCAGGTTGCGGTGAGCTTGTCCTGCACGATGGACGAGTATCCCGGCGCTTATGTTGTTCGGTGCAAGAGCCATCCCTGGCCCACGCACGGGCTACAGCTTAGAACTTGAAGCGCCCCACCAACCCCTTGAGTTGCCCGGAAATATCCGTCAAACGCCCCGAACCGGTCTGCGCCGAGTGAGCAAATTCCTCGACCAGCTGCGCATCGGCATGAATCTGCGCGATGTGCCGGTTGATGTCTTCGGCCACCTGGTGCTGCTCCTCGGCGGCCGTGGCGATCTGGGTGTTCTGGTCGCGAATCGAGTCCACCGAATGGCGGATCTTGTCGAAACTGTCCCGGGCTTGTTGGATGCGCTCGACGCTGGTTTGCGACACCTGCAGGCTGCCTTGCATCTGCAGCGTGACTTCCTGGGTGCGCCGCGCGAGGTTGCCGAGCAGGCTATCGATCTCGCCAGTGGAGTCGGCGGTACGCCGTGCCAGGGCGCGCACTTCGTCGGCTACCACGGCAAACCCACGACCCTGGTCACCGGCGCGCGCGGCTTCGATGGCGGCGTTGAGGGCGAGCAGGTTGGTCTGTTCGGCAATCGAGCGGATGGTGTCGAGGATGGTGTTGATGTTCTTGCTGTCCTGTTCGAGCGCCTGCATGGTTTGGGTGGACTTTTGCAGGTCGTCGCTCAGTTTCAACACGCTGCCAGTGGCTTCCCCGATGTGCTGCTGGCCGGTGTGCACGTCGCGGTAGCCCTCGTCGGCACTGGTGGCGGCCTGGCTGCAGGAACGGGCCACTTCGTTGGCGGTGGCGACCATTTCGTTGAAAGCGGTGCTCACCAACTCCACGGCCTGGCGCTGGCGCCCGGCGGCTTCGTTCATGTTCTGGGCGACTTCGCTGGTGTCCGCCGCAGCATTTTGCAGGTCGGAAGAGGCGCTGCCGATGCGCTGCACCAGTTGCGCGATCATGCCCAGGAATTGGTTGAACCAGCTGGCCAGGGTTGCTGTTTCGTCCTTGCCCTGCACCGTGAGTTTGCGGGTGAGGTCACCTTCACCTTCGGCGATCTCCTGCAGGCCGTTGGCAACGCCGCGAATCGGCCGGACGATCACGCTGGCGAAACTCGCACCGACGATGGCGAAGACCACGGCGAGGGCGGCGGCAATGACCGCGATCAGCCACGTCAGGCTCGACGCCTCGGCCATCACTTCGTCACGCTTGATCAGGCCGATGAAGCGCCAGCCCAGGCCTTTGGAGCTGACCACGTTGGCCATGTAGGGCACACCGTCGATTTCGATCTGGGTCACGCCATCGCTGCTTTTGGCCAGCTCGGCATAGTTGGGGCCCAGGTCGGCCAGCGGCTTGAAGTTGTGCTTGGCATCGGCGGCGTCTACCAGGACGTTGCCGTTGGCTTCCACCAGCATCAGATAGCCGCTGTCGCCCAGCTTGATGTTCTTGACCAGTTCGGTGAGTTGCTTGAGCGACACGTCCAGGCCAACGACGCCCACCAGTTTGCCGGCGGCGTCGGAGACCGTATGGACGATACCAATCAAGGAAACATCATCCGGCGCCCAATAATAGGCGTCGGTGCGCACGTTAGTGCCCGGGGCGGCGATAGCGGCCTTGTACCAGGGGCGCACGCGTGGATCGTAGTTGGAGATCTTCGGATCATCCGGCCAACTGGCGTAGCCACCATCCGCCAGGCCCACGGAAAGGTAGGCGGTAGTCGGGTGGCTCTTGGCGAATCTGTCGAAGATTTCCAGGAGCTGTTTGTTGTTCTCGGGCAAGGGGATCTGTGCCGCGTCTGCACCGGAATAGTTTTTCAGGTCCTTGGCTGCGACGATCCGTGGATCCTTGGCGAAAAACTCGACGTTCTGGCTGATGCCGTCGAAGAACTGCTTCATGCCATTGTCGATCTGGCGAATCTCGCGGCCGCTGCTGTCCAGGAAGTTGGTTTTCGCGGCGTCGCGCAGGTTCAAGACAACCAGCACCGCCACCAGGACGACCGGAAGGCAGGCGATGGCCGCGAACGCCCATGTCAGCTTCTGTTTGATATTCATGACTTCTCCCGCGGATATTTTTTTAAGTGTTGGAACGGCGGAAACATCAGCGGTGAGCGTTACGTGTTGGGTAAAGGGAACGCGCCCATGCCTACCTATAGCGTATCGACCAAGGTCGTATGGACTTGAGCGGCAGCCGGTTACCCAGGAGCGACCTGGTCACAGCGAAGCGATTGCAGGCAATGTCGCTTATCTGGAAGATGGCGCCGATGCAGGTCCGGATCATCTTTTGTGTGTCAACGAGGCCCCATGCCAAGCGCATTCGAAAGCGTACTCAAAAACAAGAACATGGCTTATCGCCCCGTTGGATCGCCCGCTGCCAGCCAGGCGCCCACCCGCGTTGCGTTTGTATTGATGGACAATTTCTCGATGATGTCCTTTACCGGTGCGGTGGATGCGCTGGTGACCGCCAACCTGATGGGCGACATGCCTCTCTACGAGGTGCTGACCGTGGGGGTTTCGGGAGGGCAGGTGACCAGTGACCTGGGCATTGTCATCTCCACCGACATCGAGTTGGCACAGATGCCGGAAGACCTGGATGTGCTGATCGTCGCCGGGGGCTTTCGCGTGAAGTTGCAAGGCCACGCCTTGTTGCGGCGCAAACTGCGGGTCAATGCTGCGTCGGGAGCGATAATGGGCGGGCTGTGGAACGGGGTGTTCTTTATCGCCGATGCCAATCTGCTCGATGGCTTCGAATGCGCTGTTCACCCGGAAAGTCGCGCCATGATGGCGGAGGTCTTCCCCCTCGTGAAGGTTTCCAACCGCGCCTATGTCCTGGACCGGGGCCGAGTCAGCTGTGCGGGTGCCAACAGTTCGCTGCGCATGATGTTGCAGTTGATTCGCCAGACCGGGGGAGCGGCGCTGGTGGGAGCCATCGAGGAAATTCTGCGCTGTGACGAGTCCGGCGATGACGCGACGGATTTGCCGCCGGTCTTCGTCGAGACAGACCCGACACTGCCGGAAAGCCTCAAGCTGGCGCTGGAACTGATGTGGCAAAACATCGAGGAGCCGTTGACCGTCGATGAGCTGGCTGCCTGCGTCAAGATCTCCAAGCGACAGCTGGAACGACGATTCTGCAGTTTTCTCGGGGCGACACCCACCCGTTATTACCTGGAGTTGCGCCTGACCCGTGCCCGCCAGCTCATCCAGCAGACCAATCGCTCCGTAACCGAAATCGCCGTGGCGACGGGCTTCGTCAGCTCGCCACACTTCCAACGACGTTTCCGGGATTTTTTCGGGGTTCCACCGGGCAGTTATCGGACCAAGTTCGCCCGCAAGCAGGCTCCTCTGTAACCCGTTGCCAGGGCTTGGACGACGGCGATGCCGCCTGGCGCTGCGGGATCAAGCTCGTGCGCGATCAGGTCAGGTGTTGTCGCCGTCTTGGATCTCGGCGGGCTGTGCTTCGACTTTCGAGGCGGTCTGGGATGCGGTCATGGTCGTGCCAGTGCACAGCACCTTACCCACTTCGGCGGCTATCGAGCCGTCGATGATTCGGCCCTCCATCTGATCGAATTGAGCTTTTTCCAGCGCCGCGAGGCTGCTGTACATGCCCATGTGACGTACGTTCTGGCTGGCGCAGTCGAGTTCCAGCTTCGTATAGTTGGTGAAGTAGACACCTGATCGCTGTACGGTGGCCTGGATGACGGTGCCGCTGTCGATAAACGAGACGATGGAATACTTGGCGTCCGAATCGTCGTAGAGGTAGTTGATTTTTTGAACGTCCGCAGTCGCCGCGCAGGCAACGGACAATAACGCCAAAGAAATAATGGTTTTCATGCTTTCTTCCATGAAATAAGCAAGTCAGAGAGGGTGATGGCAAAGTGCTAATATTTTGCCTTCACTTGCACTTCAGATCAATTGCGTTAGGTCGCAAAAAACGCCATTGGTCAGGATTCTGGTCATTTGGGGAACTTTATAGATCGGTCTGTCCGATAGCAACAAATGAGCGCATCCCAATTGGGGATGCGCTGGCCAGATCAGGAATATCGACGTTTTTTCAGCCCAGGCATGAGGTCAAGCACCAAGGCAAACGCTATCGCGCCGGCGGCAATCAGGAACAGCGCCGCATGATGGCCGCCGCTGGCATTGAACAGCGCCGAATAGGCGAATCCGGCAAGCGCCTGGAATGTCGCGAACGAAACGGTGGCCCGGCTCCAGGCGACCTGTTGGCGATGAGCGTCAGGCACCAGTTCATGCATGCGGGCCAGGGCCAGGGGCACGATGCCCGGTGGAAACGAACCGATGATCACCGCCAGCAACGCCAACGCCAGGAACGTATGGGAGATCGCCAGCAGGCCGAGGGCAATCGCCTGCACGGCCAATACCAGGCGAATGCTCCTGCGCGCGCCGAGATGGTCGGCCAAGAAGCCATGGCTCACCGGCCCGATAATCGCGCCAAGGCCGTACATGACCCAGACCAGCGCCCCGACGTGCGCACCGGCACCGAGGCCACGGGCTACATAGTCCACCAGGAACACCATCGCCGGCACGAGCCCGGCGGCCATGAACGCATATTGGGCGAATAACCGGTAGACGGCGGCAGGCGTAGTCTCGTCGGGGTCGGTCGCGCTGGATGCCACCGGGGGCAGATCCTGGGGCCAGCCGAACCAGCTCAGCCCGGTCAGCACCAATGCCAGGGCACCGAGCCCCAGCCAGGTGGCTTGCAGGCCCAGGCTCAAGAGCGGCGGCACAATCGTGCCGGACCCGGCGATACCAAGGCCGATACCAAGGAAAATCGCCCCACTGGCCAGTCCTTTACGCGCCGCCGGTACATGGGGCAACACGGTCGACGCCACCAGCACCATGATCGCGCCGCCGGCGATTCCCGACAGCAGTCGCCAGGCGAAATACCAGCTCACCGACAAGGGAAAGGCACAGGCAAAGAAGGCGGCCGTGACGGCGAGCATCATCAGCCGCAAGGCATTCTTGCGGCTCAGGCGATGGGCCATAGGCCGGCCGAGCAGGGCGCCGATCAGATAGCCGACCAGATTCGCCGCCCCCAGGTAAACCACGTCATTGGCCGCGAACCAATGCGCCTCGATCAGCTCAGGGATCAACGGCGTATAAGCGAAGCGCGCCAAGCCGATGCTGACGAAGCTGGCGCAGAGGCCGGCGAAGATAGGTAGCCAGATGCCCGAAGGCGGGGATTCGAGCTCAGCGCAGGTGGAGGTCACGATAGCGATCCTGTGAAAGGTTTATGGCGTTCAGCTTATCGGCTATCGTTGCCGCACTAATGCAGCGATTTTGCGACATGGCGATGCAATTCTGCATCGTTCGGAGGCCAGATGAATTGGGATGATGCGCGGGTGTTTCTTGCGGTTTGCCGCGAATCGACCTTGCGCGGTGCCGCACGGGTGCTTGGCGTGGACCAGGCCACCGTCGGGCGGCGTATCACGGCGCTGGAGAAATCATTGGACGCTGCGTTGTTCCTGCGCACTCCTGACGGTTACGCGTTGACGGCGGTGGGCGAAGCGGCGCTCCAGGCGGTAGAGAAGATGGAGCATTCGGCGCTGGAGCTGGAACGGCGGATCCAGGGACTGGATGATCGGTTGATCGGCAACGTGCGTGTCGCCACCACTGATTCCCTGGCCATCGATTTCCTGATTCCGGCCATCGCCAGCCTGCATGCGCGACACCCCGATGTGCGGGTGCAACTGGATGCCTCCACGCAGATCCTCAGCCTGGTCAAGCGCGAAGCGGACATTGCCGTGCGCAATACCCGGCCGGACAACCCCGACCTGATCGCCCGGCGCATCGCGCGTTGGCCGGTGGGGTTGTTCGCGTCCCAGGCGTACATCGACGCCCATGGCGCCCCGCCGCCTGGCAGCGCGTTCGAAGGTCATGACCTGGTGGTCTATCAGCCGTACTTTCAAGGGAGCAAGGACTTTACCCTGGTCTCGGAACCGGTCAGCCGAGGGCGGATCGTCGCGAGCCTGAGCTCCAGCCTGCTGGTGCGTCGTTCAATTGCCGCAGGCATCGGTGTCGGGGAGATCCCCGTGTATATGGGCGAGCGCGATGGGTTGGTGCGGTTGTGGCCGGAGCGCACGCGCCCGCTGCCCTATGAGGTGTGGCTGGTCACCCATGGGGACTTGCGTCACACCGCGCGGGTGCGGGCGGTGATCGATGAAATTGTCGGGATATTTGCCCGTGAGAATGAGTGAATCCTGCGGGAGCGAGCCTGCCCTCGCAGGATGTCAACGTCATGGCATTTGCGGCAATTCCTGTGGCCGCAGGTCAAACACCAGCACCTCGGCATCGCGGCCGTTGCTCAGTGTCAGGGCCTGCTCCTGGCGCACCCGCACGCCGTCGCCTTCCTGAAGCTGCACGCCATTGAGCTCGACGGCGCCTCGTGCCACATGCACATAGGCATAACGATCGGCTGCCAGCGTCAGGGTGGCGCTCTCCTTGCCGTCGAACAGTCCGGCATAGACCCGAGCATCCTGGCGCACCTGGAGCGAGCCATCGGCGCCATCTGGCGAGATGATCAGTTGCAGGCGACCGCGTTTTTGTTCGCGGCTGAAATGCTCCTGTTGATAGCGGGGCTCGGCGCCACTGACGTTGGGCACGATCCAGATTTGCAGGAAGTGCACCCGCTCGTCCGCGCTATGGTTGAACTCGCTGTGGGCCACGCCGCTGCCGGCGCTCATCAACTGGACATCGCCGGGGCGGATTACCGAGCCTGTCCCCAGGGTGTCCTTGTGCTCCAGCGCACCTTCGAGCACATAGGAAAAGATCTCCATGTCCCGGTGCGGGTGTTGGCCAAAACCTTTGCAGGCGGCGACCCGGTCATCGTTGATCACCAGCAGGTCGGAGAAGCCCTGTTCATTGAGGTCGCGGTAGCTGGCGAAAGAAAAGGTGTGGAACGAGGTCAGCCAGCCATGGCGAGCGATGCCGCGGTCCGAAGCTTTGCGAAGAGTCAGCATGATGGTTCTCCTGATGTCTGTGGGCGGCGGCTGGCGCCGTTCGCCGGGTTCAGAAGAAGATTAATGGTTATCCGTGGAAGCAATAAGTAGGTATAAAGCGTAATACTGTCCGCTATAAGTGGACAATCATCGACGCCTACCGACAGTCGCTTCGCTTCGCCATAATGCCAGTGGTCAGTTTGCCGATGAGACTGTGGGAGCGGGCTTGCTCGCGAAAGCGGTGCAACATTCCCTACGATGTAGAATGTGGCCCCCTTCGCGAGCAAGCCCGCTCCCACAGGGGATCATCTGTTGCCTTTAGTTCCCCTGATTTCTGGCGTCGTACCCGATGAAAACCGTTGCAATGGTGCTGTTCCCCGATTTCCTGCTGCTCGACATGGCCGGGCCGCTCGAGGTGTTTTCCATCGCCAACCGTTATCTCGAGCCGGACCAGCGTTACCAGTTGCTGACCCTGGGGACCGAGCGCGGGCCATTGCGTGCCTCCAACGGCGTAACGGTACAGGCCGATATCCATATCGATCAGGCGTGGGCGGCCTATGACGTGTTGCTGGTGCCGGGCGGGCCAGGGGCCTACAACGATCGCCATCCCGGGCTGCACACTTGGCTGCGGGCCGCAGCGCAACGGGCCACGCGCTACGGTTCCATCTGCACCGGAGCCTTTGTACTCGGCGAGGCGGGCCTGCTCGACGGTTACCGCGTCACCACCCACTGGCACTACACAGAACGCCTGATAAAGCGTTTTCCCAAGGCCCGGGTGGAAACCGACAAGATCTACCTGCAGGACCGGCGCCTCATCACCTCCGGCGGCGTCACGGCCGGTATCGACCTGGCGCTGTCTATCGTTGCCCAAGACTATGGCCGCCTGGTGGCGCTGGATGTCGCCAAGGTGTTGCTGGTGGTGATGAGACGCCAGGGCGGGCAGGCGCAGTTCAGCCCTCTGGTGGCGGCCGTAGCGTCCCAAGAATCGGCGATTACCCGGGTGCAGCACTATGTCATGGAGCACCTGGAAGAACCGTTCACCATTGAGCGCATGGCCGCCTTGGCCGCCATGAGTTCGCGGCATTTCGCCCGGGTCTTCGCCCGCGAAGTGGCAATGACGCCCATGGAGTTCCTGCAAGGCGCGCGTATCGACCGGGCTCGCCAGTTGCTGGAAACCACCGATCTGCCCCTCAAGACCGTGGCGTTTCGCAGTGGCTTCGGCAGTGTGCGGCACATGCGTTTCCTCTTCAGTGAAAAGCTTGGCCTGACCCCGGTGCAGTATCGCCAGCAGTTCAGCTGAGCCTTTGTTGTCCGTCCAGGGCACCGTGATGTCCGTGATGCTCCCTGTGCCAGCATTGTTCTGACGCCTGCGCCTGCCAAGATAACGGCGAACCCTCTGGAAAGGATGCGCAGGAGCCAGGGCAGACACGTTCGGTGATCCGCAACGTTGATGCCAGGATCGGTTATTTAGCGCTGGATTGCCCCATGAACAGTCTCATCAAACCCGATAGCGAGCCGGCGGTATGCTTTGGTCCGTTTGCCTTTTACCGGCAGCGGCGCCTGGTGACCCGCGACGGTGAACCCCTGGCTCTGGGCGGTCGGGCCCTGGATATTCTCCAGGTGCTGGTGGAGCACGCCGGTCACTTTGTCAGCAAACAGGCGCTCATTGCCTGCGTCTGGCCCGACAGCGTGGTGGAAGACATCAACCTGCGCGTGCACATCGCGGCGCTACGGCGGGCGTTTGGCGACGGTCGGGACGGCGCCCGCTACATCCTCAATCATCCCGGACAAGGCTATTGCCTGGCGATGGCGCCAGGGAATCCCCGACAATCGGTGCCCCTGCTGGCCGAGCGGCACAACCTGCCCGCGCGCCTGAGCCCGGTAGTCGGACGCGACCTCGTCCTGGGGCGGTTACTCGCCCAGGTGCCCCGCCAATCGTTGACCACCGTGACCGGCCCGGGCGGGGTCGGCAAGACCACCGTGGTGCTGCGGGTGGCGGAACTGCTGCTGGAACACTTTGACAATGGCGCCTGGTTCGTTGACCTGGCCAGCATCCGCGAGCCGGCTCAGGTGTCGGTGCAGATCGCCACTGCGCTGGGCCTGGCGCCGGGGCCTTTATGTGCGCAGCTGGCGAGCGCCCGGTTGTTGTTGGTGCTCGATGGCTGCGAACACTGGCTGCCGGCCTGCCGGGAACTGGCCCGGGAACTGGCGACGACGGCGCCTGGCGTGTCGCTGTTGTTCAGTAGCCGCGAACCCCTGGACTTGCCTGGCGAACAGATTGTGCAACTGCCGGGACTGGCCGTGGCCTCGGCCCTTGAACCCCAGCACCTGCTATTGGCATGCCCGGCGGTGCGGTTGTTGATCGAGCTGGTCGGCGCCCGGCAACAGGGTTTTGCCCCGAATGGCCGCGACGTGTTGAACCTCGCGCGCATCTGTCAGCGCCTGGACGGCTTACCGCTGGCGCTGGAGCTGGCGGCGGCTCAGGTCGACGCCTTGGGGGTGGCCGGCGTTCTGGAGCAATTGGACTATGGGTTGTCAGTCCTCAGCCATGGGCGGCGTACGGCAGTGGCCCGTCATCGAAGTCTTGAAGCCGTGCTGGACGCCAGTTTCGAGCGCTTGAGTGCCGACGAACAGACCGTATTCTTGCGCTTGGCGGTGTTCGAAGAGCCGTTCACCCTGAAGGCGGCACTGGCAGTCATCAGTTGTGCGCAGCTGAGGGTCGAGCAATTGCCTGGCCTGCTGATGCGGTTGTCGAGCCTTTCGCTGTTGATGGGCGAGCCATGTGCCGAGGGGCTTCGGTACCGATTGCTCCACACCACCCGCGCCTATGCCACAGAAAAGCTGAGGCGCAAGGGGGAGTGGCATGTGTACCACCGCCGTTATGTGTTGCAGCAGGCATGGGGCTTGCGCCGGTCAAGGCTCCAGCCGGCAGGCCAGCGTCTTGAGCAGCGCGTCGGCTTCCACTAGGTCGGGGGTGTCGAAACCTTCGCTGAAGCGCCGATAGACCGGCCCGAGCAGCTCCCGCGCGGCGTGGTGCTGGCCCTGACGCTGCCAGAGTCGGGCCAGGGACAGGGCACTGCGCAGTTCCCAGGCCAGGGCGCCATGCTGTCGCGCCACGGCCAGGGCTGCCCGCAGGTGCTCTTCGGCTTGCCCCTCCAAGGCCGGGTCGTTGCGTGCCAGCAAGGTTTCGGCGCTGGCCCGCAGGATCTCCGCCGAGCACCAGCCTGCGGCGCCGCTATGGGCGCGCTCGATTTGCGCCGGGCTGACCAGATCGGCGCGCAGCGTGACGAGAATGTCCTGGATCAGCCCATGTGTCGGGCTCGTTGTCGGGACGTGGCCGTCGAACATGCAATCGTAATGGCAGGCCCAGTCGCGAAACAGCATGACTGAATGCTTGCTGGCCTGCTGCTTCAACAGTTCGAGTCTTTCCCGGGCGGTCGAATGATCGCCGTTGTAGAAAGCGATCACGCAACCGGTAATCGCCAGGGTATAGCAGATCGAGATGCCGTGGTTGATCTGCAGGGCAATCTGCAACGCCAGGTTGGCGGTGCGCCGTGCCTTCTCGGCAAAGCCTTGCAGCCACAGGATGCGCGCCAGGACGGTCAGCGCCGCCACGCTCTGGTCGTATTGCACGCCGAAACCGTGGGTAAAACGGCTGAGATGACCGCTCTGGGCCAAACGCTGGACCACCTGTTCGGCATCGTGTCGGGCGGCACGTTGATCACCGGTGAAGTGCAATGCCAGCACGCGCAGGCGTTGGGAGCTCAACGACGGGACCGGCTCGCCATGCAGCCCCAGCCGGTCGAAATCGAGGCTTTGTTCCAGGGCTCGTCGATAGTTGCCGCAACTGAGATTGACAGTCATCTGCCCGGACACCGCGCGCAGTTCGCCGGCCAAATCCTGGCATTGTCGGGCCAACTGCCGGGCCGTGACGAAGGCGCGGACGGTCGCCGGCGTGCCGCCCTCGGTGTGGTAGTTGAAACTGGCGTGGGCCAGTTCAAGGGCGAGGGTCAACCTTGGGCACGGAGCGGGGCTGGCCCGCAACAAGGCCAGGGCCTTGTTCACATAAAGGCCGTGCTCCTTGAGCAACGATAGCTCCTGCCAGAGGGGCAAGGTGCGGGCGGTCAGGCGGATCGCCACCGCGTGGGAGCCCTGCGGGCCCAATCCCCGATCCAGTGCTGCGCGGATGTCGTCGCGATAGGCCGCATAGCGGGCGATCCACAGGCGCGTCGGGGTGTTTTCCCAGTCTTTTTCCGCCTGCTCCATAAGGGTCAGGCAACGCTCGGCGTGGCGTTCCTGGCTGACCGCCAATTCCCCGGCTTCGGCCAGTTTTTCCAGGGCATAACGGCGGGTGGTGTCCAGCAGGTGATAGCGCACCTCCTCGTCGCCGATTTCCACATTGAGCAGTGACTTGGCCACCAACTGGCTGACCGACACCAGCACCTGGTCGGGGGCGACCTGCTGCCCGACGATCACCGCCGCGGCCGCTGCCAGATTGAAACTGCCCATGAACACCGCCAGCCGCCGCAGGCAGGTCTGCTCGCAAGGGGTCAGCAGCGCGAAGCTCCAATCCAGCGTGGCGTGCAGCGTCTGCTGGCGTGGCGCCGCGTCAGTGTCGTTGTGGAGCAGGGCAACGTTGTCTTGCAGTTGCCGGTGAAGCGCTTGCAGCCCGAAGAGGCCGATCTGCCCGGCAGCCAATTCGATCGCCAGGGGAATGCCGTCCAGACGCTGGCAGATGTCGACCACCAACGGGACTTCCTGATCAGTCAATTCGAAACCGTCGTGGCAGGCCATCGCCCGTTCGGCGAAGAGCTGCAACGCGGGGTACTGCAGGGCAGGGTAGCCCTCGATGCAGGTTCCTCGGGGTGGAAACGCCAGGGAATCCAGGCGCTGCACGTGTTCGCCCTCGGCCCGCAGGCTTTCACGGCTGGTCGCGAGGATGTGCAAGTGAGGTGCGCCGCGCAGCAAGGTTTCGCAGAGCTGGGCGACGGCATCGATCAGGTGCTCGCAATTGTCCACCACCAGCAACAGATGCCGCTCCTTGAGCTGGCGGGCAATGGTGTCCAGCGGATGACCGTCGTGCAGGGGCAGCTCCAGCAGGGCGCACAGGTTGGGAACGATCATCGCCGGGTCGTTGAGCGATGCCAGGTCCAGCAGGTAAGTACCGTCGCGGTAGTGCCCGATCAGTCGTTCGGCAACTCGCAGGGCGACCGTGGTCTTGCCGATACCCCCGGTGCCGACCAGGGTGACCAGGCGCTTGCGCGGCAGTTGCGCGACCAGGTTTTCCACCAGCCCTTGGCGCCCGATGATTCGGGTGCGCCGCAACGGCAGGTTGCGCGCCAATGACGGATGAGGGATGTGCATCAACTGTTCGACGGGCCCCGACGACACCGGCGCGACAAAGCTGTAGCCGCGTTGCGCCACGGTGACGATGTAGCGTTGCCCGGCCTGGCCATCGCCGAGGGCCTTGCGCAACGCCGCGACGTGTACCCGCAGGTTGGTGTCTTCCACCACGCTTTTGGGCCAGACCCGGGCGATCAGCTGTTGCTTGCTTACCACCTCACCGGCGTGCTCCAGCAGCACCAGCAGAATCTCCACCGCGCGCCGGCCCAGGCGCAGCGGTTGCCCGGCCTCCAGCACCAGGCGCTGGCGCGGATGGACCCGGTATGGGCCGAAATGCACCGTCTGTTCGACGGGCACGCTGACGTATTGGCTCATGTCGCTTTCAATCTTCCTGGTCCTGATGCAGGGCTTTACCCGAGCATATTCCTCAGGATTGGCCTCAAGCGCAACGGCGAATGCCTTGCGCAGCCTGTCTTGCGGGTACAGAACCTCGCCACAAAAGCGAAGTTTTAACACTCCCGTCCCGAAAAAATTAACAACGTTTAACTCACGCAAATGCCTCCCGCGGCCAGACCATCAACTCATCCACCCATCTCAAGGAGTCATGTCATGAGCACCTTCACCACCCGCGACGGCACCGAGATCTACTACAAGGATTGGGGCACGGGTCAACCGGTGGTTTTCAGCCACGGCTGGCCGTTGAACTCGGACAGTTGGGAGGCGCAGATGCTGTTCCTCGCATCCAAGGGTTACCGGGTCATCGCCCATGATCGCCGTGGACACGGGCGCTCCAGCCAGCCGTGGGATGGCAATGACATGGACACCTACGCCGATGACCTCGCCGAGCTGATCGAGCGATTGGATCTCAAGGACGCGGTGTTGCTGGGCTTTTCCACCGGCGGTGGCGAAGTGGCGCGCTACATTGGCCGCCACGGCGCGGCCCGCGTCGCCAAGCTCGGCTTGATTTCGGCGGTCACGCCGCTGATGGTCCGGACCGCGTCCAACCCAGGCGGCTTGCCCATCGAAGTGTTCGACGGTTTCCGCCAAGCCTCCCTGGCCGACCGTTCTCAGCTATATAAAGATGTGGCCAGCGCGTTCTTTGGCGCCAACCGACCGGGTGCCAAGGTCTCCCAGGGCATGATCGACTGGTTCTGGATGCAGGGCATGCTCGCCGGCCACAAGAACACCTATGACTGCATCAAGGCCTTTTCGGAGACCGATCTTTCCGAGGACCTGCGCAACATCGACGTGCCGACCCTGGTGGTCCATGGCGATGACGACCAGGTGGTCCCCATCGAAACCGCCGGCATTGCAGCCGCCAAGCTGTTGAAGAACTCGCAACTGCTGATCTATCCGGGCGCGCCTCACGGCCTGACCGATACCCACAAGGACCGGTTGAACACCGACCTGCTGGCGTTCATCCAGGGCTGAGCAAGTTCGCTCCCACAGGTTCGGCATTAACAGGAATAGCATCCATGAACCGCAACGACCTGCGCCGCCTCGACATGAACCTGCTGGTGATTTTCGAGGCGCTGATGTTCGAGAAAAACCTGACCCGTGTCGCCGAAAAGCTCTTCATGGGCCAGCCGGCGGTGAGCGCGGCGCTGGGACGCTTGCGCGATCTGTTCGATGATCCGTTGTTGATACGCCACGGCCGCGGGATGGAACCGACCCCGCGAGCCATGGCGATCCTGCAAGAGCTGCAACCGGCAATGGACACGATCTCCGGCGCGGTCAGCCGCGCCAAGGCGTTCGATCCGTCCACCAGTTGCGACGTGTTTCGCATCGGTCTGTCCGACGATGCCGAATTCGGCCTGTTTCCACCGCTGCTGACCCAGCTGCGCGAAGAAGCGCCGGGCATCATCGTGGTGGTGCGCCGGGCCAATTTCCTGCTGATGTCATCGCTGCTGGCCAGCGGTGAAATCAGCGTCGGCGTCAGTTACACCACCGACCTGCCGGCCAATGCCAAGCGCAAGAAGCTGCGGGACATCCCTTGCAAGGTCCTGCGTGGCGACAAGCGCCCGGGGCCGCTGACCCTGGACGAATACTGCTCGCGGCCCCACGCCATGGTTTCGTTTTCGGGCGACCTGAGCGGCAACATCGACCTGGACCTGGCGCGCATCGGCCAAACCCGCAAAGTGGTGCTGGCGGTGCCGCAATTCAGCGGGCTGCGGGCCTTGCTGGCCGGCACTGAGCTGATTGCCACCGTGCCCGACTACGCCGCCTGCGCGCTGGTGGAGGGCTGTGCGCTGCGGGCCGAGGATCCGCCATTCGAGATCAATGCGGCCGAGTTGTCGATGGTCTGGAGCGGCGTGCATGACAACGACCCGGCCGAGCGCTGGCTGCGCTCGCGCATTGCCGACCATATGTCCCAACCGCTGCCGGCAGCCGCCTCGGCGGACCCAATCGGAGCTCACCGATGAATACCGATGAACGCCGCATGCAGGACCTGGGCTTGCTGTTCCTGCGCATGAGCGGCGCGCTGTTTCTGCTGTGGGTCCATGGCTTGCCCAAGCTGCTCAACTACAGCGTCGAGCTGACTCGCATCGAAGACCCGTTTCACCTTGGCGCCGCGCCTACGCTGATCCTGGCGATTTTCGCCGAGGTGCTCTGCCCGCTGCTGATCATGGCCGGCGTGCTGGTACGCCTGGCGTGCCTGCCGATCCTGTTTCTGCTGGCCGTTGCCCTGCTGGTCGTGCACCCGCAGTGGAGCTTGGAAGAGGGGCAGTTCGGCTGGTTGCTGCTGATCATATTTACCAGCGTCTTCATTGCCGGCCCTGGGGGCCTGGCACTGAACACGCGTTTTGTTGGAGTGCTTCGCCATGTCTGAATCCCAAACCCTCGAATCCACTGTGCGCCCGGCAAAGCCTGGCCCCGACGAAATCGTCACCCTGGTGGTCAAGCACCGGGTCAAGGCCGGGCAGGACGCGGCTTATGAAGCCTGGTTGCGTCGCATCGTCGGTGTGGCCGGCCAATGGCCCGGGCATCTGGGCGTGGATGTGGTCCGGGGCAAGCAGGGCGGTCTGTCGCTGTTCACCTGCGTGCTGCGCTTCTGCTCCACCGAGGCCATGCAACGCTGGCTGGATTCCCCCGAGCGCCGCGAACTGATCGAAGAGGCCGCGCCGCTGCTGGCTGACGGCGACCAGACCGAAGTCGCGCCGCTCAAGGAGTTCTGGTTCACCCCGCTGGCCGATGCAGCCACGCCACCGCCGCGCTGGAAGCAGTCGGTGGTGACCCTCTTTGTCATCCTGCCGCACACCTTGTTGGTGCCGCTGATCTGGGGGCCGTTGCTGCAACTCAACGGGTTTCTTTCCAACTACGTGGTGGCGACGTTCCTCATCACGCTGACCATCGTGCTTTCGGTGGTGTACGTGTGCATGCCCCTGGCGACCCGTCTGTTCGCCCCTTGGATGGAAAATTCCAAGGCCCATGAACATCTGGAGCCCTAAGCATTACCGAGCCGTCATGACAAGCACTGTTGTGGTGAGGGGATTTATCCCCGTGGGTTCGCGAAGCGAGCCCTTCAAATGCCACCGCTCATTGATTCATCTGCACATCCAACGTCAAAGGTAACCCCGATGAACGCCGATCTGATTCTATTCAATGGCCAATTCCACACCGTTGACCGGGAAAATCCCCGGGCCAGCGCCGTCGCCATCAGCCAGGGCAAATTCGTTGCCGTGGGCACCGACGCCGAAGCCATGGCCTTGCGCGGCAGCGGCACCCAGGTCATCGACCTCAAGGGCCGCACCGTCATTCCCGGGCTCAACGACTCGCACCTGCACCTGATTCGCGGCGGCTTGAACTACAACCTGGAGCTGCGTTGGGAAGGCGTGCCGTCCTTGGCCGATGCCTTGCGCATGCTCAAGGACCAGGCCGACCGCACGCCGACGCCGCAATGGGTGCGCGTAGTGGGCGGCTGGAACGAATTCCAGTTCGCCGAAAAGCGCATGCCGACCCTGGAAGAACTCAACCAGGCCGCTCCCGACACCCCGGTGTTCGTGTTGCACCTGTATGACCGCGCCTTGCTCAACCGCGCCGCGCTGCGCGTAGCCGGTTACACCCGCGACACACCGAACCCACCAGGCGGCGAGATCGTGCGCGACAGCAAGGGCGAACCTACCGGCATGCTGGTGGCGCGACCCAACGCGATGATCCTTTACTCGACGCTGGCCAAGGGGCCGAAGCTGCCCCTGGAATACCAGGTCAACTCCACCCGCCAGTTCATGCGTGAACTCAATCGCCTGGGCCTGACCAGCGCCATCGATGCCGGCGGCGGCTTCCAGAATTACCCGGACGATTACGCGGTCATCGAGCAATTGGCCCGCGAGCAGCAGTTGACGGTGCGCATCGCCTACAACCTGTTCACCCAGAAGCCGAAGGAAGAACTCAGCGACTTCAAGAACTGGACCGGCAGCGTCAAGTTGCACCAGGGCGATGATTTCCTGCGGCACAACGGTGCGGGTGAAATGCTGGTGTTCTCGGCGGCGGATTTCGAAGACTTCCTCGAGCCGCGTCCAGACCTGCCGCCGGGCATGGAGCAGGACCTGGAACCGGTGGTTCGCCATTTGGTAGAGCAACGCTGGCCGTTCCGCCTGCACGCCACCTATGACGAATCCATCAGCCGCATGCTTGATGTGTTCGAGAAGGTCAACCGCGACATCCCGTTCAATGGCCTGCCGTGGTTCTTCGACCATGCCGAGACCATCACGCCGAAAAACATTGAACGCGTGCGGGCCCTGGGCGGTGGTATTGCGATCCAGGACCGCATGGCCTTCCAAGGTGAATATTTCGTCGACCGCTACGGCGCCAAGGCCGCCGAAGCCACGCCGCCGATCAAACGCATGCTGGCCGAAGGCGTGCCGGTGGGCGCAGGCACCGATGCCACCCGCGTGTCCAGCTATAACCCTTGGACTTCGCTGTATTGGATGGTCAGTGGCCGCACCGTTGGTGGCCTCTCGCTGCACGAAGAGGGCCTGCCACGCCTGACCGCACTGGAACTGTTCACCCATGGCAGCGCCTGGTTCTCCTCCGAGCAAGGCAAGAAAGGCCAGATCAAGGTCGGCCAATTGGCGGACCTGGCGGCCCTGAGCGCGGATTTCTTCAGCGTCGAGGAAGAAGCCATCAAGTGGATCGAATCGGTGCTGACCGTGGTTGACGGCAAGGTGGTCTATGCCGCTGGCGACTTCGAAAAACTTGGCCCTGCCAGCGTTCCGGTGCTGCCGGACTGGTCGCCGGTGGTCAAGGTCCCAGGCCACTGGCGCCCGACTTCGCCGTTGCAGGCGCAGGTCCACCAGTGCAGCGGCCCTTGCACCGTTCACTCCCACAGCCATGAACGAGCGCGGCTGTCGAACGTTCCGGTCAGTGATTTCCAAGGCTTCTGGGGCGCGTTTGGCTGCTCCTGCTTTGCCTTCTAACTGAGCACAAACACCTATCCCCTGTGGAGCGGGCTCGCCCGTGAATGCGCACTGACATTCAGCATTTTTGTCAACTGACACACCGCTTTCGCGAGCAAGCCCGCTCCCACAGGGGTTTTGTAATATCCATCCCAAGGAGTCATCCCATGAGCAACGTTCCCGCCTACAACCGCTTGAACAAAGACGATGCAGTGGTCCTGCTGGTCGATCACCAGACCGGCCTGATTTCCCTGGTCCAGGACTTCTCGCCGAACGAGTTCAAAAACAACGTGTTGGCCTTGGCCGACCTGGCCAAGTTCTTTGGCCTGCCGACCATCCTGACCACCAGTTTCGAAAAAGGCCCCAACGGCCCGATCGTGCCGGAACTCAAGGAAATGTTCCCGGATGCGCCGTACATCCCGCGTCCAGGCCAGATCAATGCCTGGGACAACGAAGATTTCGTCAAGGCAATCAAGGCCACCGGCCGTAAGCAACTGATCATCGCTGGCGTGGTGACTGACGTCTGCGTGGCGTTCCCGACCCTGTCGGCGCTGGCTGAAGGTTTCGACGTGTTCGTCGTCACCGACGCCTCGGGTACCTTCAACGAAACCGTGCAACAGGCCGCCTGGGTGCGCATGACTGCCGCTGGCGCGCAAATGATGAACTGGTTCTCGGTGGCCTGTGAGCTGCACCGCGACTGGCGCAACGACATCGAAGGCCTGGGCAACCTGCTGTCCCAGCGCATTCCGAACTACCGCAACCTGATGAACAGCTACTCGGCGCTGACGGCCAAGTAAGCTGCTCTGCTGGATGACACCGATGCCCGCCAATGTGCGGGCATCTTTGTATCGTGCGCCCAGCATGGGCGCAATCTTGTGGGTGAAAGTCCCGCCGTAAGCTGACCACAGCGAACGAAGTGAAGCGCAACTGCATGAGGGCGACCGAGTGTGGGGAGGAAGCGTGAATCGAAACCGCGAGCCGATGGACAAGAACCGGATACAAGGCGAAGCCGATCAGGGCGAGCGAGCGATAAATCGCGAAGCTCTTGTGGTCAAAGATCAGGCTGCGTAAATCCGGCGGTTGTGCGGGGAAGGATTGCGTTCTTACCTGGGGAGATCTCGCCTTGTGCCTGAAAGGGCGACGGCGCGAGCCGGAGCGAGAAGTCAGCAGAGGCCGTAGTAGTCTTTTTTTTGACGAAGGGCCGAACGAGAGAAAGTGTTATAGACCATGTTGATGCGAGAAACCGGAAGTCAGATGCCTGCCAAACGCGGGGCGGATGTGAGGACGCGAGCGGTGAAGCCGTGAGAAGCCCCGTCAGCGACGAGGTCAATCGCCCGCAAGATGAATCCGACAACGCAGGGCAAGGGCTGCTGGATCGGGCCTTTGCGAGAGAAAACCTGAAGCGGGCATGGAAACGGGTCAAGGCCAACAAAGGTGCAGCAGGTGTGGATGGTTTGGACATTGAACAGACTGCCAAGCATTTGCTGAGCCAATGGCCGACGATTTGTGAACAGCTTATTTCAGGAGCCTACCGGCCCAGTCCGGTAAAGCGTGTGGTAATTCCCAAACCTGACGGCGGCGAACGCGAGTTGGGCATTCCAACGGTCACTGACCGGCTGATCCAACAAGCACTGCTGCAAGTTTTGCAGCCACTGCTCGATCCAACTTTCAGTGAACACAGCTACGGCTTTCGCCCGGGGCGCAGTGCGCAGGAGGCCGTCTTAGCGGCTCAGCGCTATGTGTCTTCAGGACGCAAAGTGGTGGTGGATGTTGATCTGGAGAAGTTCTTCGATCGGGTCGACCACGATATTTTGATTGATCGTTTAAGCAAACGGATTGCGGATCGGGCGGCTATCCGGCTGATCCGGGCTTATCTGGATGCAGGAACGCTGATCAATGGCGTGATCGAGAAAAGCCGCTGCGGGGCGCCGCAAGGCGGCCCGCTGTCGCCGTTGCTGGCAAATGTGCTGCTGGACGAAGTGGATCGGGAGCTTGAACGCCGGGGCCATTGCTTCGTGCGCTATGCAGATGATGCGAATGTGTATGTTCGCAGCCGCAGGGCCGGGCAGCGGGTGATGGCTTTGCTAAAGCGCTTGTATGAAAAGCTGAACTTGAGCGTCAACGAGAGCAAGAGTGCGGTAGCGAGTGCATTTGGTCGC